>NZ_JBNAFX010000016.1:0-86332 GCF_049800895.1 Leisingera sp. S232
ATGGGGCTGGTTAATGATGCGGGCGCATGTGTAATGCGTTGTTAATAAACAAGGTTTCGCAGCGAAACCTCCGGTTGAAGATGGCTGTTTGCAGGCCGCCATACCGGTTGCAGCGTGTTGCCGGGGTCGGGGAGGTCAAATTGGGCGGGGCAATTCGGGGCGGGGCAATTTGGGCCGGTCAGCCCCGTCGGCTCTGCCGCGCCGGAGCTGTCGTGTCATTAGGGCCTACTATTAGGCCCTGTCGCATTGCGGGCCTGCCGGTCTGGGCCTGCTGCCCTCCTGCGCCCTGCCAAAGAAAAACCGCCGCAGGCCAAGGGGCCGCGGCGGTTTGCTGTTTCAGGTCCGGACCGGATCAGAGGTTCGGATACAGCGGGAACTGGCCGCAGAGATCGGCGACTTTGGCGCGCACCGATGCTTCCACATCCGCATTGCCCTCTTCACCGTTGGCCGCCAGCCCGTCGATCACCTCGATGATCAGGTCAGCGATCTGGCGGAACTCCGCCTCGCCAAAGCCGCGGGTGGTGCCGGCAGGCGTGCCCAGACGCAGGCCGGAAGTCACGGTGGGCTTTTCCGGGTCGAACGGGATGCCGTTCTTGTTGGTGGTGATATGGGCGCGTCCCAGCGCCTTGTCGGCGATGTTGCCGGTGACGCCTTTGGGGCGCAGATCGACCAGCATGACATGGGTGTCGGTGCCGCCGGTCACAATGTCCAGCCCGCCCTGGATCAGCTGATCCGCCAGCGCCGCCGCATTGGCCTTGACCTGCTGCTGGTAGGTCTTGAACTCCGGCTTCAGCGCCTCGCCAAAGGCCGCCGCCTTGCCGGCGATCACATGCATCAGCGGGCCGCCCTGGATGCCGGGGAAGATCGCCGAGTTCACTTTCTTGGCGATGGCCTCGTCATTGGTCAGGATCATGCCGCCACGCGGCCCGCGCAGGGTCTTGTGGGTGGTGGTGGTCGCCACATGCGCATGCGGGAACGGCGAGGGGTGCTCGCCGGCCGCAACCAGGCCTGCGAAATGCGCCATATCCACATGCAGGAGGGCGCCGACCTTGTCGGCAATGGCGCGGAACCGGGCAAAGTCGATGACCCGCGGGATCGCCGAGCCGCCGGCGATGATCAGCTTGGGCTGATGCTCCACGGCCAGCGCTTCCAGCTGGTCATAGTCGATCAGATTGTCGTCGCGGCGCACCCCGTAAGAGACCGCGTTGAACCATTTGCCCGACTGGTTGGGGGCGGCGCCGTGGGTCAGGTGGCCGCCAGAGGCCAGATCCATGCCCAGGATGGTGTCGCCGGGCTTCAGCAGCGCCTGGAACACGCCCTGGTTGGCCTGCGAGCCGGAGTTCGGCTGCACATTTGCGTATTCGCAGCCAAACAGCTGCTTGGCGCGGTCGATGGCCAGGTTTTCGGCAACATCAACATACTGGCAACCGCCATAATAGCGGCGTCCCGGATAGCCTTCGGCGTATTTGTTGGTCAGCACGGACCCCTGTGCTTCCATCACCGCGGCAGAGACGATGTTCTCAGAGGCAATCAGCTCGATCTCGTCGCGCTGGCGGCCCAGTTCCGCCGTGATCGACGCATAAAGCTCAGGATCGCGCTCAGACAGCGCTTGGGTGAAAAAGCCGGTGTCACGGGTCGCTTCAGTCATGGTGGCTCCGTTGGAGTTAGGTTCAGAATTGGGGATTTCCTATCGGAAACTTCCTTGGGCAGGAAGCCTGTAAAGCGACAATTCCCTGCGACAGAACGGCAACTATGGTCATCGGCGGAAAGCTGTGATTGTTTCGGAACCAGTTGCCTAATACCGGAAACAGATTTTATGAGTTTGAGAATCGCCTTTCTGGCCAGCGACGCCGGCGTGGCACAGGATGCCCTGGCGGAGCTGAGCTGCCGCTACGGCCATGTGCCGCCGGATGAGGCGCAGGTGATCGTGGCCCTTGGCGGTGACGGTTTCATGCTGCGGACCCTGCATGCGATGGTGGACCACCCGGCGCCGGTTTATGGCATGAACCGCGGCACGGTCGGGTTCCTGATGAATGAATACCGAGAAGACGGGCTGATCGAGCGGCTTGAAGAAGCCGTGCAGGAGATCATCAACCCGCTGTCGATGACAGCCATGGATCGCCGCGGCGACGTGCATAAGGCTTTGGCAATCAATGAGGTCTCGCTGTTGCGGGCGGGTCCGCAGGCGGCGCGGCTCCGGATTTCGGTGGACGGCAGAATGCGGTTGGAGGAGCTGGTCTGCGACGGGGCGCTGGTGGCAACGCCTGCAGGATCGACAGCATACAACTACTCCGCCCATGGCCCGATCCTGCCGATCGGCTCTGATGTGCTGGCGCTGACTGCCATCGCCGCGTTCCGGCCGCGGCGCTGGCGTGGGGCGCTGCTGCCCAGCAATGCAATGGTGCGTTTTGATGTTCTGGAAGCTGACAAACGCCCGGTGATGGCAGACGCTGATTCAATATCGGTGGCGGATATCGACTGGGTGGAGATCCGGACCGATACGCAAATTCGGCATAAAATCCTGTTCGATCCAGGCCACGGGCTGGAGGAAAGACTGATTTCCGAACAGTTTACCTAAGAATTTGATGCAGGCTTCACGTGACTGTGAACGCCCCGGTAACCATTCTATGGGAAGATTTTCCCACAGGCAGGTGCCGGGTGCATTTGCCTGCGGCTGCAATGCCGAAGTGCCAGACCAGCGGATTTAGTGTGTTTTAGTGTTGAGTTTCCCGCAGGCCTGGTCCGGTACACCTGCATCTTTGCATGTGGGTGGAAAATGCAGCGTTGGTAGCGAGTGTCTTAGGTCAGGAAGACCCCGGGGGCAGCTGGCCCTGCTCCCGGGGAGTTCGCTGTATATTTTCGCCATCACGCCAGCAGCATGATTGCTCCGTTCCGGCCATAGGCAGTGTTGGGCAGGGGTTAAAGGCTGCTGCCGTCTGCCATATTCTGCCACAGCGGCAGGCACATGCGGCCTGCGCGGGTCTCGATTGCAGCGCAGGCATCCACCGCCAGATCCTCGCGCCAGCGGCGGGCGGCGATCTGCACATTGATGGGCTGCGGCCCCTTGGGCAGGCTGGCCAGCCGGGCCGGAACCGAGGCCGCAGGCAGGCCAAGGAAATTCATCGCATAGGAATAGACAGCGCAGCCCAGCACTTCATGCACGCCGTCTGCGCCCTCGGTGTCGCGGTCCGGCTTGAAGAAAGGCTGCGGCAGGAAGGGCGACAACACCAGCGGGTAGTCCTCCATGAACAGCGACCACTGGCGTGCGTAATGGGTCCGCTTGGCCATCATCTGCAACAGTTCGTCACCGGCAAAAGGCGGGAATTCCTGAAAGTAGACGGCAAAGATGTCGCGCACGGTCTGCGAGCCGGCCGCATCCACATCGTGCTTCATCAAAGCGTAGATCTCGCCCATCAATGCACGGTAGCCGGTGCGGCCGGCCTCGAACACATTGGGCGGCTCCGCGTCTTCGACCACATAGCCCGCGTCGGTCAGCGCATCGCGGGCGAATTCCAGCGCGGCTTCGACTTCGGGATGCAGATCATATCCATGGGTGTTTCTGGTAAAGGCCACTTTGATGGGGCCGTCCAGCGGTGCGCCGCGCCAGGGCATCGGCACATGGAAAGGGTCGCGCGGGTCAGCCGCGATCAACGCCGGCATCGACAGATGCAGATCCGCCGCCGTGCGGGTGATCAGCCCCTGTACCGACATCATCTGTGCCAGCAATCCGCGTTCAGCCGTTTGGCTGGGGTTCCAGGCGGGCACCCGGCCAAGGCCCGGTTTGACCGTCACCGCGCCATTGGCGGCGGCAGGAAAGCGCAAGGAACCGCCGATGTCATTGCCATGCGCCAACGCGCCGATCCCGGCCATCACCGCAGCCCCGGCACCGCCGGAGGACCCGCCAGGCGAGATATGTCGCCCCCAGGGGTTGTGAGTGCGGCCAAACAGCGGGTTGTCAGTATCCGCGCGAAAGGAAAACTCCGGCGTGTTGGTGCGCCCAATCACCACGGCACCGGCTTTCTGCAGGTTCTCCACGACCGGGGCGTCCGCAGGGGCAAGCAGGTCCCTGAATGCGGTGACACCATTGGAGGTGGCATGGCCCTTCTGGTCGACATTGATCTTGATGGTGACAGGCACCCCGTGCAGCGGTCCGGGCGCCGCGCCGTTTGCGCGCATTTTGTCCAGGCCATGGGCGCGTTCCAGCGCTTTGGTGCTCAGGTCCTCGACGACGGCATTCAGGCCCGGGTTCACCGCGTTCATCCGGCTGATCGAGGCCTGTACCGCGTCTTCAGCGCTGACATCGCCGGTGCGGGTCAAAGCTGTCAATTCCGTTGCGCTCAGGCGCCATAAGTCATCATTTGCCATCTGCTCTTCTCCCTGACCCGCAGCCTAGGCGGGCAGGGCAGAGTTGCAAGCAAAACCGGGCGGAAAGCCCACCCGGTTTCAAGAATTTCACGGCTGATGCAGGATCAGCTCTTGGCGTAGCCGATGCTTTGCAGTGCTGCTGTGATTTCATCCAGGATTGCCGGGTCGTCGATTGTGGCAGGCATTTTCCACGGCGTGCCGTCGGCGATATTCACCATGGTGCCGCGCAGGATCTTGCCGGACCGGGTCTTGGGCAGCCGGTCGACCACCACCGCCAGTTTGAAGGCGGCCACCGGGCCGATTTTCTCGCGCACCAGTTTGACGACCTCGGACACCACCTCTGCATTGTCGCGGTCGACGCCTGCATTCAGGCAGAGAAAACCAACCGGCATCTGACCTTTGAGGCTGTCCGTGACGCCGATCACAGCGCATTCTGCAACATCCGGATGGCCCGCCAGCACTTCTTCCATGCCGCCGGTCGACAGCCGGTGGCCGGCCACGTTGATCACATCATCGGTGCGCGCCATGATATAGAGATAGCCATCCTCGTCCTTCATGCCGGCATCGCCGGTTTCATAATAGCCGGGGAAGGTGGTCAGGTAGCTTTTCCTGAAACGGTCCTCGGCATTCCACAGGGTCGGCAATGTGCCCGGCGGCAGCGGCAGTTTGACGGCAATGGCCCCCAGTTCGCCCGGCGCCACCGGGTTGCCGCCATCGTCCAGAATATCGACCTCATATCCCGGCATCGGCACCGCCGGAGAGCCCAGCTTGGTTGGCAGTTCCTCGATCCCCAAGGGGTTCGCCGCAATCGACCAGCCGGTTTCGGTCTGCCACCAGTGATCCACCACCGGCACCTTCAGCTGCGCCTGTGCCCAGGTGATGGTGTCCGGGTCTGCGCGCTCACCGGCCAGATAGACCTGGCAGAGATTGCTCAGGTCGTATTTGCCGACGAATTCGCCCTTTGGATCCTCCCGTTTCACGGCCCGAAATGCGGTTGGCGCGGTGAAGAAGCTTTTCACCTTATGCTCGGAGATCACCCGCCAGAAGGTGCTTGCATCGGGTGTGCCCACCGGTTTGCCTTCAAACACGATGGTGGTGTTGCCGTGAATGAGCGGCGCATAGCAGATATAGCTGTGGCCCACGACCCAGCCCACATCCGACGCCGCCCAGAACACATCGCCGGGATCGACGTTGTAGATGTTTTTCATGGTCCAGTTCAGCGCCACCAGCTGGCCCGCAGTGTGGCGGATCACGCCCTTGGGCTGGCCGGTGGTGCCAGAGGTATAGAGGATATAGGAGGGGTGGTTGCCCTCAACCGGTACACATTCGGCGGGGTCCACGCCATACTGAAAACCATGCCAGTTCACATCGCGGCCCGGGATCAGTTCCGCCACGTCCTGCTCGCGCTGGAAGATCACGCAGAACTCCGGTTTATGTGCGGCCAGATCAATGGCGCCGTCCAGCAGCGGTTTGTAATGCACGGTGCGGCCCGGCTCGATCCCGCAGGAGGCAGCGATGATCGCCTTGGGTTTGGAATCGTCGATCCGCACCGCCAGTTCATTGGCGGCAAAGCCGCCGAACACCACTGAATGCACAGCGCCGAGGCGGGCGCAGGCCAGCATCGCCTCCAGCGCCTCGGGGATCATCGGCATGTAAATGATGACCCGGTCGCCCTTTTCCACGCCTTTTGCGCGCAGGGCGCCGGCCAGGGTGGCAACACGGTTGCGCAGCTCAACATAGGAGATTTCACGTTTGGTCTGGGTCACCGGGCTGTCATAGATGATTGCGGTCTGCTCGCCGCGGCCCTGCTCGACATGGCGGTCGACAGCGTTGTAGCAGGTGTTCACCTTGGCATCGGCAAACCATTCGTAAAGCCCGTTGCCCTTGTCATACAGCGCCTGCTTCGGGGCCTCGTCCCAGCTGATTGCCTGAGCGGCCTCCATCCAGAAGCCTTCCGGATCCTGTTTCCAGGCGGCATAAATGTCCTGATATCCCATGGTGTTCATCTCCTCCTGCCTTCTGGGTAGGCGAGAAGGGGTTGAACGGGCAAGTTTTGCGCAGTCCGAATGCAAGGTTGGTCAAGGAATTTACAGGTTTTCGGCGGTGAATTCCTTCAAATTTACACAATTTACACACCTTGCGCGCTTTGCGGCAGTGATAGTTTGCAAACCGGGATTTGCTGCAGGAAATTCCTGTGAAACTGGGCGATTTTTGCAAATCTGCAAATCCATCCGCTGCAAACTGCCCGGATGGGCCGGATGGGCCGGGAATCACCTGTCGCAGGATTTGGCCTCCCTGAAAAGGGCGGCCAGACAGGGCATCTGCCGCCCGGCTTAACCGTAGTGTGCCACCGGGGTTCCGGCAATGGCGGCCATGTTCAAAAGCCCGCGGGCGGTGATTGAGGGCGAAACGATATGCGCCCGGTTGCCCATGCCCATCAGGATCGGCCCCACTTCCAACCCTCCGGCCCGCATTTTCAGAATGTTACGCACACCCGAGGCCGCATCCGCATGGGCAAAGATCAGTACATTCGCCGCCCCGTCCAGCCGGGAGTTCGGGAAGATCCGGGCCCGCAGCTCCGGGTCCAGCGCGGTGTCGATGTTCATCTCACCCTCATATGCGAAATCCCGGCGCTTATCGTCGAGGATCTCCAGCGCATCCCGCAGGCGAGATCCTGTATCGCAGGCGGTATTGCCGAACTGCGACTGCGAGCACAGCGCGATCTTCGGCTCTAAACCGAATCGGCGCACGTGACGGGCAGCGCCCAGAACCGTTTCGGCGATCTGCTCCGGTGTCGGTTCGATCCGCACATGGGTGTCGGCAATGAACAGCGGGCCGTCTTCCAGTATCATCATCGACAGCGCCCCATGCGGGGAATAGCTGTTGCCGCCCAGAACCTGCTCCACATAGTTCATATGCCAACGGTATTCGCCGAAGGTGCCGCAAATCAGTGAATCCGCCTCGCCCCGGTGCACCATGATGGCGCCGATGGCGGTGGTGTTGGTGCGCATGATTGCCTTGGCCAGATCCGGCGTCACACCCCGGCGTTGCATCACTTTGTGGTAGCTGTTCCAGTAGTCATAATAGCGCGGGTCGTTTTCCGGGTTCACCAGCTGGAAATCGCGGCCCGGACGCACATCCAGCCCCAGCCGTTCGCAGCGCCGTTCGATCACCTCAGGCCGGCCGATCAGCAGCGGGGTTTCGGTGGTTTCTTCCAGGATGGCTTGGGCTGCACGCAGCACCCGCTCGTCCTCACCCTCGGCAAAGACAATGCGGCGGGCGGCAGCGCGGGCAGCCTCGAACACCGGGCGCATCAGCAGGGCGGATTTGAATACTGTCTGGTTCAGCTTCTGGCGGTAGGCCTCCATGTCCTCGATCGGGCGGGTGGCCACGCCGCTGTCCATCGCGGCCTTGGCCACGGCAGAGGAAACAACCGCCACCAGGCGCGGGTCAAAAGGTTTGGGGATCAGGTAATCGGCCCCGAAATTCAGCTGCTCGCCCTTATAGGCCGCGGCGGCTTCGGCCGAGGTCGTGGCGCGGGCCAGCTCGGCGATGCCGTCGACGCAGGCGATCTGCATCGCGTCGTTTATCTCAGTTGCGCCGACGTCCAGCGCCCCGCGAAAGATGAAAGGAAAGCACAGCACGTTGTTGACCTGATTGGGAAAATCGCTGCGTCCAGTGGCGATAATCGCATTCGGCGCCACTTTGCGCGCGGCCTCCGGCATGATTTCCGGGTTTGGATTGGCCAGGGCAAAGATGATCGGGCGCTCTGCCATTTTCGCCGCCATTTCCGGCTTTAGCACATTGGGTCCAGAGAGGCCCAGGAACAGGTCGGCGCCATCAATCACCTCCTCTAGCGTGCGCAGGTCCGTGGCTTGGGCAAAGGCGGCTTTTTCCGGGTTCATATCCTCTTTGCGGCCTTCATAGACCAGCCCGTGAATGTCGCAGAGCCAGATATTCGTGCGCTTTACGCCCAGCTTTACCAGCATGTTGAGGCAGGCAATCCCCGCCGCGCCGCCGCCGGTGGAGACGATTTTGATATTTTCAAAAGACTTGCCCGCCACATGCAACGCGTTCTTGGCGGCAGCCCCCACAACAATTGCAGTGCCATGCTGATCGTCGTGAAAAACCGGGATGTTCATCCGCTCGCGGCAGAGTTTTTCGACCACAAAACAATCCGGTGCCTTGATGTCTTCAAGGTTGATCGCGCCGAAGGTCGGCTCCAGCGAGCAGACGATATCGGCCAGCTTTTCCGGATCGCTTTCGTTCACCTCAATGTCAAAACAGTCGATGCCTGCAAAATTCTTGAACAGGACGGCCTTGCCTTCCATCACAGGCTTGGAGGCCAGCGCGCCGATGTTGCCCAGCCCCAGAACCGCCGAACCGTTCGACACAACCGCCACCAGATTTCCGCGCGACGTATAGCGGGCGGCATTGGCGGCATCCGCCTTGATCTCGGTGCAGGCCTCGGCCACGCCGGGCGAATAGGCGCGGGCCAGATCCCGACCATTGGCCATTGGCTTGGTTGCGCGGATCTCCAGCTTACCGGGCTGCGGAAGCTCGTGATAGTTGAGCGCGGCTTGGCGCAGGTTCTGTGAATCGGACATCTGGCGCTCCTCGGGAAGGGTATTGTTTAGTGTTAAACCATTTTTCCTGCCGGAAACCTAGCTTAAACTGACGCAAATGGACGCGGCGGCAGAACAGGCGGCGGCTTCTTGCATTCACTCTGCCGCACGGCCACTCTTCTGCCAAATGAAATGGGAGTGAAAAATGAGCGGTGCAATCGCCGAATTCCGCCTGCCAACAGACGAGTTGCGCAACGATATTCCGTTTTTTACCAAGGTTTTGGGTATGAAAATGGATATGATTTATCCGGCAGATGATCCGCGCATCGCGGTCTTTTCGGGCTATGGGCTGCGGCTCAGGGTTGAAAAAGGGGCAGAGGAAAGCCCCGGCACACTCCGCATTCTGACGGAAGATCCTGATGGATTTGCCGCAGGGCAACGCCGCCTGACAGCGCCCAATGGCACCAGGATTGAAATCGAGGAGCGGTATCCGCCGATGGTGATGCCGCAAACCGTGCACAGTTTTGTGGTACGGCGCCTGAAAGACCAGGCGCCCTGGATCATCGGCCGGGCCGGCATGCACTACCGTGACCTGGTGCCGGACCGGCTGGGCGGGTCGATCATCGCCAGCCACATCCGCATTCCCGACGGCGGCCCGGTGCCGGACATGGTGCATTTCCACCGGGTCGGCTTTCAGCTGATTTTCTGCATCCACGGTTGGGTTGATGTGGTCTATGAGGATCAGGGCGAGACGATGCGTCTGACCGCGGGCGACTGTTTCATCCAGCCGCCGGAAATCCGCCACCGGGTGCTGGAGGCCAGCGACAATGTGCAGGTGATCGAGATTGGTGTGCCGGCGGAACATGTCACCGAGATCGACCACGAGATGACACTGCCGACGCCGCATTACCGCCCCGAGCGGGAATGGCAGGGCCAGCGCTTTGTCTACAACAAGGCTGAAGGCGCGGAATGGGTGCCGTTCCGCCTGCCGGGCTATATCTGCCGCGACACCACCATTGCTGAAAACACCAAGGGTGTTGCGGGCGTGCAAGTGGTGCGCCGGGGCGACGGCGTCCCCCAATGGGCGGCGCATGACACCGATATCCACTTTACCTTCGTGATGAATGGCACGGTGACGCTGGAGGGGGAGGGCCGCGCGCCGTTCCGGCTGGAGCAGGGCGATGCCTTTGTCATTCCGCCGGGCATGAAGACCCGCCTCAGCGACCCATCGCAGGATGTGGAGCTGCTGGAAGTGTCTTTGCCCGGTGTCTTCAACACCAGACTGGGCTGACAGCGCCGGTGTTCCTGCCTGCCACCACCGGGGCGGGCAGTGAATAGGCCGGAAAATCCAGCCGGCAGGGCTTCCCCTTTGCCTGCCACTGCCGTTATTCTGCATCATCTTGACCAATCGATCAAAAATGGGGAAACGCCATGAGCCTCAAGGCCGCTGCCACTGCCGTCCGTGAAAACGCCCACGCGCCATACTCCAACTTCAAGGTCGGCGCGGCCATCCGCGCGGCGTCCGGCCAGATCTATGTCGGCTGCAACGTCGAAAATGTGGCCTATCCCGAAGGCACCTGTGCGGAAGCCGGCGCCATTGCCGCCATGGTCGCAGCCGGAGAGACGGACCTGGCAGAGGTCTATGTGATCGCCGACTGCCCGACGCCGATCCCGCCCTGCGGCGGCTGCCGCCAGAAGCTCAAGGAGTTCGGCACCGGCGAGGTCAAGGTGACCATGGGCACCACGGATGGCGCAGAGCGGGAAACCACCATCGCGGACCTGCTGCCCGGCGCCTTTGATGCGGGCCATATGGAGCGCAGCTGATGGATGCCCGCGCCATAAACGCCAAGCTGCGGCGCCGCGAAGTGCCCAGCGAAGAGGAGCTGCGCTGGTTTGCCAATGGCCTGGCCAATGGCGACGTCACTGACGCCCAGGCGGCGGCCTTTGCCATGGCCGCCTGTTTCCAAAGCATCGGCACCGAAGGCTGCCGGGCGCTGACGCTGGCAATGCGTGACACCGGCGACGTGCTGACCTGGGATCTGAACGGGCCGGTGATCGACAAGCATTCGACCGGCGGTGTCGGCGACTGCGTCTCGCTGCTGCTGGCGCCGGCGCTGGCCGCCTGCGGCGCTTATGTCCCGATGATTTCGGGGCGCGGGCTGAGCCATACCGGAGGCACCCTGGACAAGCTGGAGGCGATCCCCGGCGTCTCCACCCAGGTGAGCGAAGATCATCTGCGGCGCATGATGCAGGACATCGGCTGCGCCATTGTTGGCGCCACTGCGCAGATTGCGCCGGCGGACAAACGGTTCTACGCCATCCGCGATGTCACCGCGACCGTTGAAAGCATTGAGCTGATCACCGCCTCGATCCTGTCCAAGAAACTTGCGGCCTCGCCGGATGCTCTGGTTCTGGACGTGAAAATCGGCTCTGGCGCGTTTATGAAAACCGCAGACGACGCGCGGGCGCTGGCGCAATCCATGTGCGACGTGGCCAATGCCGCAGGCTGCCGCACCTCGGCGCTGATCACCGATATGAACCAGCCGCTGGCGCCCGCGCTTGGCAATGCGCTGGAAGTGGCCTCGGTGATGCGGCTGCTGACCGGCACGGCAGAGGGGCGGCTGGTTGACATCAGCACAGCCCTGGGCGGCGAATTGCTGGGTCTTGCTGGATTGGCTGCAGATGCGACAGAGGGGGCCGCCAGGATTGCGGCTGCCCTGACGGATGGCCGCGCCGCAGAGATTTTCGCGCGGATGATTGCGGCGATGGGCGGGCCTGCGGATTTTGCTGCAAACTGGCAGCGCCATCTGCCCGGCGCAGAGGTGCAGCGCGCGGTCAAAGCGCCGTCTGCAGGCCGCATTGCGGCGATGAATGGCGAGGCGCTTGGCCTTGCGGTTGTTGGTCTGGGCGGCGGCCGCATGGTGGAAAGCGACAGAATTCATCCCGGCGTCGGGATCTCGGATATTGTCAGCCTGGGCCAGCAGGTGGGGGCAGGGGACAGGATTTGTCTGATCCACGCCGCCAGCGAAGATGCGGCAGACATGGCAGAGGCGGCGGTTCTTGCAGCTGTTTCCATCCGCGAGGCGCCGCTCTCCCCGCCGCCGCTGGTGCACGAAAGGATTTCCTGATGTCCCGGGCCTTTCTCGTGGTGATGGATTCCGTTGGCATCGGCGGCGCGCCGGATGCCGGGGCGTTCTTCAATGGTGATCTGCCGGATCTGGGGGCCAATACGCTGGCCCATATCGCCCAGGCCTGTGCTGCAGGCGTGGCAGCAGAGGGCCGCAGCGGGCCTTTGCAGCTGCCCAATATGGCGCGTCTTGGTCTTGGTGCAGCTATGCGGCTGGCGTCGGCGGTGCCATTTGCGGGCATGGACGCAGAGCCGCAGGGCCGCTGGGGCTGCGCCCGCGCGTTCAGCCGTGGCAAGGATACGCCTTCGGGCCACTGGGAACTGGCCGGCCTGCCGGTGCCCTGGGACTGGCATTACTTCCCGGACGCGGTGCAGTCTTTCCCAGAGGCGCTGACAGCCTTTGTGGCACAGCAGGCCGGCACGGATGGTATTCTTGGCAACTGCCATGCCTCCGGCACGGTGATCATCAATGTCCTGGGGGCCGAACATATGCGCAGCGGCAAGCCGATCTGCTACACGTCTGCCGACAGTGTCTTTCAGATTGCCGCGCATGAGGAGAGCTTTGGCCTCGGCCGTCTGCTGGCGCTTTGCGAGGCGGTCGCGCCGCGGCTGCACGCCATGAAGCTGGGCCGGGTCATCGCGCGTCCTTTTACCGGCTCGCCAGAGCAGGGGTTCACCCGCACCGTCAACCGCCGCGACTATGCCATCCTCCCGCCGGCCCCGGTGTTGACCAACTGGGTGCAGGCGGCAGGTGGCAAGGTTCATGCCATCGGCAAAATCGGTGATATCTTTACAATGTCCGGCATCGACACCTTGAAAAAAGGCACGGACGCCCGGCTGATGGAACATCTGTTCGATGCGGTGGAAACAGCCGAAGACGGCAGTCTGACCTTTGCCAATTTTGTCGAGTTCGACAGCCTGTTTGGCCACACCCGCGACATCTCCGGCTATGCCCGCGCGCTTGAATGGTTCGACCGCGCGCTAGGCCGCCTGCTGCCGAAGCTGCGAAAGAACGACATGCTGGTGCTAACGGCGGATCACGGGAATGATCCCAGCTGGCCCGGCTCCGACCACACCCGCGAACAGGTTCCGGTGCTGATTGCAGGGCTTGACGCCGGGGGCATCGGGCAGGTCAAATTCGCCGATGTGGCGGCGTCCATCGCAGGCCATCTGAATATTCCGGCCCAGGGTCCCGGCAAGAGCTTTCTTTGACCTCATGGTCAAAACCTGCTTGCCTGTCCCGGCCAAGCCCGTAAAAGCGCGCAGAACCAAATTTGAGGAGTGCCCCATGACCGACCACCTGACCGTTGTTGATCACCCGCTTGTGCAGCACAAGTTGACGCTGATGCGGGACAAAAGCACGTCCACCGCCGGTTTCCGCCGCCTGCTGCGCGAAATCACCCAGCTGCTGGCCTATGAGATCACCCGCGAAATGCCGCTGACCACCACCACCATCGACACTCCGATGGAGGAAATGGAGGCGCCGATCCTGGCCGGCAAGAAACTGGCGCTGGTGTCGATCCTGCGCGCGGGCAACGGCATGCTGGACGGGGTGCTGGAGCTGATCCCTTCGGCGCGTGTCGGCTTTGTCGGCCTTTACCGCGATGAAGAAACGCTGGAACCGGTGCAGTATTATTTCAAGGCGCCCGAAGGGCTGAAAGACCGCCTGGTGATTGCAGTGGACCCGATGCTGGCCACCGGCAACAGCTCGGCTGCTGCGATTGATCTTCTAAAGGATGCCGGTGCAAACGACATCCGTTTCCTGTGTCTGCTGGCCTCGCCTGAAGGTGTTGAACGCATGAAAGAGGCGCATCCCGATGTGCCGATTGTCACCGCTTCGATGGACCGGCAGCTGAATGAAAAAGGCTACATCCTGCCAGGGCTTGGCGACGCTGGCGACCGGATGTTCGGCACCAAATGATATCAGCCGCCAGGGCGGAATTTTCCGTCTTGGCGGCCCGGCACCGCGAATTCATTACAGTTTGCGCAAAAATTGCCGGTATGCGGCCTTATTGTTGTTCAAATTCTTTACTCACAGGCCAGAGTCAGGCATCCTGCTGCCACATTTTGTGGGGCTCAGGAATGAAAATAACTAGAATTATTGCACTGGCCATCATCGCGGGGGCAACCGGCGCCGCAGGGATACAAGCACAAACTCTGCGTGAAACCCGCCCGCCTGCGGAATATCCACCCCTGTCTTACACCGGCAAGCAATATGTCGACAGCCGTGGCTGTATCTATATCCGCGCGGGCATCGGCGGAGACGTCAACTGGGTGCCGCGCGTCAGCCGCTCACGCAAGCAGATCTGTGGCTACGCGCCGACCAACGTCCAAGGCACAACCCGTCAGCGGCAGCGGGCCGCAACCCCTGAGCTGATCACCCTTGAGCCCAGCCAGCAGCCGCAACAGGCGACAGCGGGCACTCCGCCGCGGACAGTGACCACCACCAAACCGCGCCGGGCACCGGCAGCCGCAGTCGAACAGCCGACCACGGCGGCGTCCAAACCTGTCGTCAAGAAAGTTGTGCGGGCAGCCCCTGCGCCAGCCGCAGCACCGCAACCCGCCGCGGCCGCGGCAGTACGGCAACCGGCAGGCAATTCGGCCTGCGCCGGGCTTTCGGATATCAGCCGCCAGTACACCAATTCCAGCGATGTGCGCTGCGGTCCGCAGGGGGAGGCGCCCGTGTCCTTCGGCGGCCAGGCCGTTGGGCCGCAAAGCTCCTTGCTGCTGACGCCGAACACCCGTGTGGTGCAAAAGCACATCTATCAGGACCGTCGGCTCAGCAACAGTTTCACGGTGCCGGAAGGCTACCGCCCGGTCTGGACCGATGGGCGGCTGAATCCGCAGCGGGCAGAGCGCACCGCTCGCTCTGCGGTGGTCACCGGATTTGTTGAAGCCCCGGCTGGTTATGAAACGGTTGAGCGCGCAGATGGAAGGATGAATCCGATGCGCGGTGTGCGCACGCCGGAAGGCGACGTGCAGATGGCGCGGATTTGGACTCGTGGCCTGCCGCGCAGGCTGGTTGAGCTGCCGCTGGACCGCCAGACTGTGACGCTGCCGCGCAAAGCCCGTGTCAGCGCGGCTGAAGCCCGGCACAGCGTGCTGCACCTGTCCACCCGTTCAGCACCGGGTGCCGAAGCGTCGGCAGCGCAAACCGCCAGCCGCCGTTATGTGCGGGCGGCGACCTATGCCGACCCGGCGCAGGCCAAGGCGGCCGCCCGGAAACTGGCTGCCGCCGGCCTCAGCGTGCGGCTTGGCACTGTCAGCCGCAAGGGGCAGCCTTACAAAGTGGTTCTGGCGGGGCCGTATCGGGACACAACCCAGGCAGCAGCGGCGCTGGCCGACATCCGCCAAGCCGGTTTCAGCGGCGCCCGTATCAGCAAGTAAGCGCGAAAAAATCATTGTATCAGGCCGGGCTGCAGCCCGGCCTTTTTCTTGAGCAGCCCCTTGCATATGGCGCGCGCGCCTGACCGCAGCTGTTGCCGGCCAGTTCATCGGCCTAGCGAATAAAGACAATCGGCCTCTGGCAGCCTCGGGCAGCCTCGGGCCGTTGCCGGAACAGCCGGGAATATCTCAGCAAAAACTGACAGAGTGGTCCGGCTTGGCTGGCTTAGGCCCCTGGATGTATGTGCGCGGCTTTGACGGTCCTGGTCGATCGGGCTGATATTTGCGATTGGGCAGCGGCGGAGGCAGCCGCAGGATCAGCCGCAAATATTTTGCAGCTGCACCCAGTCGCGATCATTCAGCACCGGCTGCAGCTCGCGACCGGCCATCGGGTCGGCCTCGATCAGCCCCAGCACGGTTTCCCCGGTAATATCCAGCGCATAGGCATAGGGAGAGGAGGGCAGGGCAGCACGGGCAAATTCCGCCAGCAGCACCTCGTCTGGGAGCTGCGGCCGGGCACTGGCCAATGTGGCCTCAGAATAGGCATCCAGCGCCGCACGGTCCAGTTCACCTGTGGTCAGCAGCTTGAACGTGGCGCCGAAACCCGCAGCGTCCAGCAGCTCCTGCATCGGATCGCTGGCCGCAGACCGCGCCCGTTCCACCAGCACCGCGCCTGCGGCGACTGCCGGGTCTTCGAAATCCTCCACAAAGGAGCGGTTCAAAAGCACGATGCCGCCGGGCAGATGCAGGCTGCCGGGGATGCCGGAGCGCAGGATCGCCAGTTGCCGCACGCCGGTGCGCTGTGCCAGGTTTTTCAGGATCGGAACGGCCTCGGGTGTGGCGCAGGCGGGGCCGGAAACCCGTTCGATCCGCCCCAACAGAGCTTGGCCGATCGCCTTGCGCTTGATGTCCGGCACGACGCTGACTGCATGGCGGGTCACCGCACCGGGCAGCCATAGCACCAGCAATGCGGCCAGCAGTGCCAGGGTGCCCAGGATGCTGACTGCCCGCAACCGCCCGGGCCGGGCGCGGGAGCGGCCAATGGCGTTCTGCACCCGCGCGATGGCCTCCAGCATGGCGGTTTCGTCCTCCGCCAGCTCCAGCGTTTCGCCGGCGTCTCCGTCAGGGTGGAACAGGGCGGGGAACGCGCCGGGATTGGCACGCTCTACGGCCGCCAGCGACCAATGTGCCAAAGGCTGGTCATTCATGCTGGCAATGGTCAGTGTCGCATCGCCCAGCGAGATGATCACATCCCGCCGCTGTGCCTCAGGGCCTGCGCGCCACAGGCCCGCAGCCTCCAGCCGCTCGAATTCCTTCAATGCCGTCATGCAGCCTGCCCGGTCCCCATCCGTATCGTTGGCATCAGAATAAGCACATAAAACAGGGGCGGCAATTTGCTTTGCCGCCCCGGAAGCTGTTTCACCGTGAAAAATCACAAAGACTTGGCGATTTTCCTCAGTTCGAACTTCTGGATCTTTCCGGTGGAGGTTTTAGGAAGCTCCTGGAACACAACTTTCTTGGGGGCTTTGAACCCGGCAAGCGTCTCGCGGGTGAATGCGATCAGTGCTGCGGCGTCCGCGCTTGCGCCCGGTTTCAGTTCCACAAAAGCGCATGGCACCTCGCCCCATTTCTCGTCCGGCATCGCAGCAACCGCGGCCAGCAGCACATCCGGATGCGCCATCAGCACACCCTCCACCTCGACCGATGAGATGTTCTCGCCGCCAGAGATGATGATATCCTTGGCCCGGTCAGCGATCTGAATGTAGCCATCGGGGTGCTGCACAGCGAGGTCGCCGGAGTTAAAGTACCCTCCCTTGAAAGCCTCTGCCGTTGCCTCGGGGTTCTTCAGATAGCCTTTCATCACCACATTGCCGCGCAGGGCGATCTCACCCTGGGCTTGGCCGTCCATCGGCAGCGGGTTATGCGCGCTGTCGCGCACCACCACCGGCTCCAGCATCGGCATGGCGACGCCCTGACGGGATTTTTTGGCAGCAATGCCAGCCTTGTCCAGCCCGTCCCATTCATCCGCCTTCCAGTAGCATTCGGTGACATGGCCAAAGGTTTCGGTCAGCCCGTAAACATGGGTGATGTTGAAGCCGAGGTTTTCGATCTTGGACAGGGTTGCAGGGGCCGGCGGGGCGCCGGCGGTGAAGACCTCAACCGTGTGATCAAAGCTGCGGCGTTCCTCGTCCAGCGCGTTGACGATCATGTTCAGCACAATCGGTGCGCCGCCGAAATGGGAGACGCCTTCGGAATGGATGGCATTGTAGATGGCCTGCGCAGAGATGTCGCGGCAGCAGACCAGCGTGCCGCCCACCACCGGCATCATCCAGGTGTGGTTCCAGCCGTTGCAATGAAACAGCGGCACAATGGTCAGGTATACGGGGTGCAGGGTCATCCGCCAGGAAATCACCGTGCCGGTGGTCATGAGGTAAGCGCCGCGGTGGTGATACACCACGCCCTTGGGCCGCCCGGTGGTGCCGGAGGTGTAATTCAGCGCCAGGCTTTCCCATTCATCCTCGGGCATGATCCACTGGAATTCCGGATCGCCGTCGGCCAGCAGCGCTTCATAGTCCAAGTGTTTGCCGGTGGCATGCCAGCCAGCCTGGTCATCCGCGACCTCGATCAGCACCGGGGCAGGGCCTTCCATTTCTTCCACGGCGGCCTCGGCCAGTTCCAGGAATTGCGGGTCGACCAGAACAGCCTTGGCCTCCCCGTGGCCAAAGATATAGGCCACAGTGCCGACATCTAGCCGCGTGTTGATGGTGTTCAGTACCGCACCGCAGGCCGGTACACCAAAATGCGCCTCGGCCTGGGCCGGGATGTTGGGCAGCAGCGTTGCCACCACGTCACCGGGCTTGACGCCCAGCTGCGCAAGGCCAGAGGCCAGCCGGCTGCAGCGTGCGTGGTATTCGGCATAGGTTTTGCGGTGTTTGCCATAGCTGACGGCCAGATGCTCCGGAAACACCTGCGCTGCCCGCTGCAGATGGCTGAGCGGCGTCAGCGGCACATAATTCGCGGCGGTCTTCTCCAGACCGGTCTCATCCGCCATCCACCCCATCAGTTTCCTCCCCTGAATCACTTTGGTGTCGCCTAGGGAACAGATATTGCGGAAAGTTGCTGGCAATGGAAAGAGCATGAAGCAAACAGCAACTCTTACCCATGACAGCAGCAGTCAGCCAGCCGCGGCACATTCCATGCTGGCTGCGATGCTGATTATCGGTGTGACAGACAACGCAGTGCCGCTGATGGCCGAGCAGATCGGCCTTGGCCAGTTCTATCTTCTGCGCACATTTGTCGCGCTGCCATTTCTGTGGATCATGGCCCGCGCCGGGCTGGGCGCGTTGGCCCCGCGGCGGTTCGCAGCTGTTCTGCTGCGAGCGGTTCTGGTGGCGGTGTCGATGGTGTTTTACTTCTCGGCAGTGGCGCTGATGCCGATTGCGCAGGCGCTGGCCGGGCTGTTTACCTCGCCCATTCTGATTGTCATCATTTCGGTGATCTTCCTGCGGATGCGGATCGGCTGGCTGAGGGTGGCGGCGGTGCTGTGCGGCTTTGCCGGAGTTCTTTTGGTGCTGCAGCTCAATCCTGGCGATTTCAATTGGCTGCTTCTGTTGCCGGTTGCGGGCGGGCTGTTCTATGCGCTTGGCTCCATGGCAACCGGGCTTTACTGCCAGGGGGAAAGCACGGTTTCGATGCTGTTTTTCTATCTGCTGGTGCAGGGGGTTCTGGGGGCCATGCTGCTGCTGGGGCTGGAAATCTGGCCACAGCCCGTGCCGCAGGGGACGGATGGGTTTGTGACCCGGGGCTGGGTCTGGCCGCTGTGGGAGATGTCGCATCTGATCCTGCTGCAGGGCTGCGCGGCGGTGGGCGGTGTTTTCCTGATCACCAAAGCCTATCAGCTGGGTGAGGCCTCCTTTGTGGCGGTGTTCGAGTATGCGGTGATCATCATCGGACCGGGGGTTGCCTGGGCCTATTGGGGGCAGGCGCTCAATTCCTGGCAGATTTTTGGAATTGGCTTGATCATTGCGGCAGGGGCAACCATCGCGCTGCGGTCGAGATAGGCGAGGCTGAAGACACGGGAGGGGGCGCTGCCCCCGCCGCCCGTTGGGCGGCTCCCCCGGAGTATTTTTGCAAAGATGAAAAGCAGGGCGCTGCCATGCGGACGGGCATTTTCAACCCGTGGTCAATGCCCTAGGGTCGGCTTATGATCCTGTCCCTGGGCCGCAGATACGTCTTTATCCATATCCCCAAGACCGGTGGTACCGCTTTGGCGCTGGCGCTTGAGGCGCGCGCGATGGCGGATGACATGATGCTGGGCGATACGCCCAAAGCTGTGAAACGCCGCCGCCGCCTGCAGGGCGCTGAGACGCGCGGGCGGCTGTGGAAACACTCCACTCTGGCGGACATCGAAGGGCTGGTGCCGGATCAGACCCTGCGGAGCCTGTTTGCCTTTACATTGGTCCGCAATCCCTGGGATCGGGCGGTCAGCTATTATCACTGGCTGCGCGAACAGAGTTTTGATCATCCGGCAATCGGGCTGGCCCGGCGGCTGGATTTCCGGGCATTTGTGCAGCACCCGGGCATTGTTGCCGCCTTCAGCGGCACGCCGACCTCTTCCTATATGCGTCACGCTGACGGAACGGAGCAATGTCAGTTGTATATCCGGTTGGAACATTTCACCGACGACGCCCAGCCGTTGTTTGACCACCTGGGATTTTCCCTGCAGCTGCCGGTGGCCAATGAAAGCGGCCGGGAGCCGGATTGGCGGATCTATTACGATGACGCCGCGGCGGAGGCGATTGCAAAGGCCTGCGCACAGGAAATTGCCCAATTTGAATATTCTTTTAACGATTGTCCTCTATCCAAGGTACGCAAAGAGCGCTGAACGTGCCTGTCTGGAGGCTTATCCGGATACAGGTGGGTGATTGGTGCGAAAACGTGAACAATGCCCGGGTTTTGCCTGAACACCTCTTCTATTTGGTAAGGGGAGATAGGGCCGGGTCGGCTGACGGGTGCGATGCCTTGGCTGCAGGAAAGGAAGACGGATGCTGGATTGGCTTTTGAAACGGACAGACACGCCGGCTGGCGGGGTCATGAACAGCGGCTTTCCCCTGCTTCCGGTGGGGCAGGGCGGGTTTCTGGCAGGCACGCATGTGGCCTCTAATCTGGGTTGGCGCCCGGTAGAGGCGCTGACGCCTGGCGACAAGGTTCTGACTTTTGACCATGGCATGCAGACTGTTGTTGAGCTCCAGCGCGAAATTGTGATCCCGTCCGAAGGGGATCTGGAGCCGATGCGCTGTCCGTTGTTTGTGCCGCGCGATGCGCTGATGAACCGGGTGCCGATGTGGCTGATGCCGGATCAGGGGGTGCTTTTGGAGAGCGAACTGGTGGAAGACGCCCAGGGCGATCCCTTTGCCATCGTCCCGGGCTGCGCGCTGGAAGGGTTTCGCGGCATCCGGCGCATGCATCCGGGCGCCCAGCTGGAGCTGGTAACACCCCGCTTTGCCGAGGATCAGGTGATCTATCTGGAAGCCGGGATGCTGGGCTATTCAGCAGCGTCGGTCAATCTGATGTGCGGCCGGGTGTTCACGGAACGGGGCGCCTATCAGGTGCTGGGTACGGATGAGGCCCGCGGCCTGGTTCTGTCGATGATGGCAGAGGAAGACTATTGGCCAGCCGGACCTGCGGCAGACGCGGTTCAGCCCACCACCTGGATGTGAATTCAACTGCGCCCGGCAAGGGTTTGAAGCAGAATGAAAAAGGCCAGCGATTTCAGGCGCTGGCCTTTGCGATTTTTGGGCTGCTGTCAGGCCGCGGCGGAGTTATCCGGGGCAAAGCGGGAATAGAAGCTCTGACCTTTTTTGGCCATCTCGCGCAGCAGCGGCGGGCAGGCGAAGCGATCGCCGAATTGTTCCGTCAGGCTGTCGCAGCGCTCTGCCGCATAGGGCGTGCCCAGGATGTCCAGCCAGCTTAGCGGGCCGCCGGACCAGGGCGCAAAGCCCCAGGCCAGGATGGCGCCGACGTCGCCTTCGCGGATGTCCATCAGCACGCCTTCCTCCAGTGCGCGCACCGCTTCCAGCACCTGCGCGAACATCAGCCGCTCCTGCACTTCGATCAGATCGGGCTGTTCAGCCGCCTGCGGGAATTTCTCCTGTACGCCTTTCCAGTACTCGACCCGTTTGCCCTGGTCGTCATAGTCGAAGAAGCCGGCATTGGCCTTGCGGCCCAGACGGCCCTGTTCCTCCATCCAGAAGATCAGATCATCCGACGGGCTTTCCGGATAGGCATCGTCCATCGCGGCCTTGGTGGCGCGGGCAATCTTGGCGCCCAGATCAATCGAGGTCTCATCGGTCAGCTGCACCGGCCCCACCGGGAAACCCAGCTGGCGTGCGGCGTTGTCGATCAGCACCGGGCTGACGCCCTCGGTGATCATCCGCATGCCTTCGTTGATATAAGGAATGATGCAGCGGTTGGCGTAGAAGAACCGCGCGTCATTGACCACGATCGGTGTCTTGCGGATCTGGCGCACGTAATCCAGCGCCTTGGCCACGGCCCGGTCGCCGGTTTCCGTGCCCTTGATGATCTCCACCAGCAGCATCTTCTCGACGGGGGAGAAGAAATGGATGCCGATGAACTGCTCCGGCCGGCCGGAGGCCTTGGCCAGCTCGGTGATCGGCAGGGTGGAGGTGTTGGAGGCAAAGATGCAGTCCTCGGGGATGACGGCCTCGACCTTTTGGGTCATCTCGGCCTTGACACCGGGGTCTTCGAACACGGCTTCGATGATCAGGTCGCAGCCCTTCAGGGCGTCCAGATCAGGTGTTGCGGTGATCTGCGCCAGCAGCGCCTCTTTTTTCTCCTCGGTTGCCTTGCCGCGCTTGATACCCTTGTCCATATAGGCGGCGGAGTAGGCCTTGCCCTTGTCGGCGGCCTCCTGATCGCGGTCGATCAGCACAACCTCCATGCCGGCCTGCGCCGACACCAGCGCTATGCCCGCCCCCATCATGCCCGCCCCCAGCACGCCGATCTTCTTCACCGACTGGTCCGGCACATCCTTGGGCCGCACAGCACCTTTCTCCAGCGCCTGTTTGTTCAGAAACAGGCTGCGGATCATGGCGGAAGAGGAGGGGTTCATCAGAACAGAGGTGAAATGCCGCGCCTCGATCTTCAGCGCGGTGTCAAAATCGACCAGCGCGCCCTCATAGATCGAGCTGAGCAGCGCCTTGGCCGCCGGAAACGCGCCCTGGGTCTTGCCATTCACCATGGCAGAGGCACCGACAAAGGTCATGAATCCCGCCGGGTGATACGGCGCGCCGCCCGGCATTTTATAGCCCTTGGCGTCCCAGGGTTTGACCCGATCGGCGGGTTTGGCGTTCAGAACCCATTCCTTGGCCGCAGCCAGCGCATCATCGGCCACCGCGTCGATCAGTTGCGCGCCCTTGGCCTTTTTCGGCTCCATCATCTTGCCTTCCAGCAGCACCGGGGCCGCCGCCATGGCGCCCACCATGCGGGAATAGCGCGTGGTGCCGCCGCCGCCGGGGAAGATGCCGATCATGATTTCCGGCAGGCCAATCCTGGCCTTGGGGTTGGAGGTCATCACCCGGTGATGGCAGGCCAGCGCAATCTCGGTGCCAATGCCCGCACAGGTGCCGTTGATCGCACAGGCCACCGGCTTGCCGCCTTTTTTGGTCTTGGGGTCCATGCCTGCGAGTTCGAGTTTGCGCAGGATGCGGTGGCCGCCCATGGTGAAATCAAACAGCCCCTGCGCGGGGGTGTCACCGGATTCCTCACGGATGGTGGCCAGCACGTTCAGGTCCATGCCGCCGGCAAAATCCTTTTTGCCGCTGGTGATCACGATGCCCTTCACGGCGTCATCCGCCAGCGCCCGGTCCACGTATTCCTCCACCAGGCCAAAGGCCTCGCGGGTGAGGACATTCATGGACTTGCCGATCGCGTCCCAGGTGATGATTGCGACGCCGTCTGCGTCCACGTCGTATTTGAAATCGCTCATATGTCTTCTCCGGTCTGCTCTGCCGTCAGCGGGCTGCCGTCCTTGCGGGTGAAGGTGAAATCGCCGTTTGCAAATCTCACCATCATGTCCAATTCGCTGTAATAGCCGGTCTCGGTTGGGGTGCGGGTGCCCACCACCAGAAAGGCGGCGGGCTTGTCTGAGCGGTTCACCAGATGGTGGCCGTTCTCCTCGCCTGCCGGGAAGGCGGCGCAATCGCCGGGCAGCATGTCATGGGCGCCATCGTCGTCGATCAGCGTACAGGCGCCCTCGGTCACCATGACAAACTCGTCCTGCTCCATGTGGTAATGGCGCAGCGAGGACATCGCGCCCGGCTCCAGCCGCACGATGTTGACGCCATATTGGCTTAGGCCGCCCGCATCGCCCACCGGCTGCACGCTGCGCCCGTCACCGGCCCGGGCCAGTTTGCCCGGATAACCGGACCCTGTGCGCCAGTCGATGTGTGAAAGATCCAGTTTCGGCATCACACCCTCTCAATCACGGTGGCGGCACCCATGCCCGATGCAATGCAGAGCGTTGCCAGCCCGGTTTCCTTGTCCTGCCGCTCCAGCTCATCCAGCAGGGTGCCGATGATGATCGCGCCGGTGGCGCCCAGCGGGTGTCCCATGGCGATGGAACCGCCGTTGACGTTGACGAACTCGGGGTCGACGTCAAACGCCTGCTGGAAGCGCAGCACGACCGATGCAAAGGCCTCGTTCACCTCAAACAGGTCAAGATCGCCGATCTCCATGCCGGTGTCCGCCAGGATCTTCTCGGTCACTGGTACGGGGCCGGTCAGCATGATGGTCGGATCGGTGCCGATCTTGGCGGTTGCCTTGATCCGCGCGCGCGGTTTCAGCCCGTGACGCTCGCCGAATTCCTTGTTGCCGATCAGCAGTGCTGCAGCGCCGTCCACGATGCCAGAGGAGTTGCCCGCGTGGTGGATGTGGTTGATCCGCTCCAGATGCGGGT
This sequence comes from Leisingera sp. S232, assembly GCF_049800895.1. Lineage (NCBI taxonomy): Bacteria > Pseudomonadati > Pseudomonadota > Alphaproteobacteria > Rhodobacterales > Roseobacteraceae > Leisingera > Leisingera sp. S232. The sequence goes on from NZ_JBNAFX010000016.1 coordinate 24,419, forward strand.
ATTTCAGCATCGCCACCTTATCAAAGCCCGGCATCTGCTCGCCCATCATCTGGAACGCGGGGTTCAGCGACCCCAGCGCCTGCATATCGGTGCCGGGACGCATGTATTCATCATGGGCCAGGATCGGCAGGCCGTTCTGGTCGGTGACGGTGATCACCGATTTGCCGAACCGCTTCTCCTCCCATGCTTTGGCGGCCCGGCGCTGGCTCTCCATCGCCAATGCATCCGCCTGTTCGCGGGTAAAGCCATATTCGGTTGCGATGATATCGGCCGAGATCCCTTGCGGTACGAAATAGGTGTCCATCGCAAGGCTCGGGTCCACGGCAATTGCCGCACCGTCCGAACCCATGGCCACCCGGCCCATCATCTCAACTCCGCCAGCGATATAGGCATCGCCTGCGCCGCCTTTCACCTGGTTCGCCGCCAGGTTCACCGCCTCCATGCCAGAAGCGCAGAAACGGTTGATCGCCAGACCCGGTATGCGCTCATCCAGATCCGAGGCCAGCACGGCAGAGCGCGCCAGGCAGCCGCCCTGTTCCATCACCTGGGTCACGTTGCCCCAGATCACATCCTCAACCGCATGGCCCTCCAGATTGTTGCGCTCCTTGATCGCGTTCAGCGTCAGGGCGGACAGCCGGACTGAGGTCACCTCATGCAAGGAGCCATCCTTGCGCCCCTTGCCGCGCGGGGTGCGCAGCGCGTCATAGATATATGCGTCTGTCATTGTGCTCTCCTCAGGCCCGGTCCGAGGGGTTGCCGGGCATCAAGTCATAGGGATGTTTCCAGCCGGGCTGTGTGCTGATGCGGGTCAGCCAGGCGTCAATATTGGGCCATTCATTGCGGTCAAAGCCAAAGGGTTCGGGGTAGTAGAGATAGCTGCAGCAGCTGATGTCAGCATTGGTCAGAGCGCCGCCAACAATCCACTTGCGGCCCTCCAGATGGTGCTCCAGCGTGGCATAGGCGGCTTTGAGCCTTCCTTGCATGAAGCTGATCACCTCCTGCGAGCGGTGCTGCTCCGGCAGGAAGTTTGCCAGAAACCGCGTCATCCCGGCCTGGCTGGACATTTTGTGATTGTCCCACAGAACCCAGCGCAGCACCTCGTATTTATCTTCCGGAGCGCCGCCGAATTTGCCGGTCTGGTCGGTGATATACTGCTGGATCGCCCCCGACTGGCTGAGCGTCAGATCGCCGTCCACCAGAACAGGGGCTTCAGCCATGGCCGAGATGTCGCGAAATTCCGGCGTGCGCGCGGCGCCGCCGAAGAAATCAACAAAGACCGGCTCCCAGTCCAGCCCGGCCAGCTCCAGCGCCAGCGCAGCCTTGTAGGAGTTTCCGCTTTCACCAAAACAATGCAGTTTCATGGTCATATTCTGTTCCCTGTTGCTGGCGGCAGCGCGGGGGTTTCACACCCCCGCACCCCCGTGGAGTATTTTTGGAAAGATGATGCAGTGTTAACCCGCGTCCGCGGGCTGCCTGCTATTCTCGCGTTGCGGTACAGGCTGGAGAGCCGATGGCCGTGAAAGGTGAAGACGTCCCTGCCCATTTGGCCAAGGCTTTGGGGCAGGGACACTGCCCGTGCTTCATCTTTCTGAAAATACTCAAAATCCATCATCCGCCTCCAGCACGCCGTCGCGGTCCTTGCGCTTACAGGGACCGTGCAATCAGCTCCTTCATGATTTCATTGGTGCCGCCGTAAATTCGCTGTACCCGTGCGTCGGCCCACATTTCTCCCACGGCGTAGTCCTGCATGTAGCCATAGCCGCCGTGCAGCTGCAGGCATTCGTCCAGCACTTCGCCTTGGGTGTCGGTGATCCAGTATTTCGCCATTGCGGCCTTCTCGACGGTCAGTTTTCCCTGCAGGTGTTCGGCGATGCACTCGTCAAGGAACGCGCGCGCGACTTTGGTTTTGGTCAGGCATTCGGCCAGTTTGAACCGGGTGTTCTGGAACTGCATCAGCGGCCCGCCAAAGGCCTCGCGTTCCTGGCAATAGGTAATCGTGCGCGTCACTGCGCCTTCCATGGCGCCGACCGCGCCGCAGGCGATGATCAGACGCTCCTGCGGCAGCTGCTGCATCATCTGGTAGAAACCCTGGCCTTCAGTGCCGCCCAGAATGTTTTCCGGCGGAATTTCGACATCGCTGAAAAACAATTCAGAGGTATCCGCCGCGTGACAGCCGATTTTGTCGAGGTTGCGGCCGCGGCTAAAGCCTTCTGCACCGTCGGTCTCGACCGCTACCAGCGACACGCCTTTGGCACCCTGTGCTGGGTCGGTCTTGGCCGCCACCAGGATCAGATTGGCGTGCTGGCCGTTGGTGATGAAGGTTTTCTGGCCCGACAGACGGTAGGCGTTGCCGTCGCGCACTGCCTTGGTCTTGATCGCCTGCACATCCGAGCCGGTGGAGGGTTCGGTCATCGCCAATGCGCCGACCAGTGCGCCGCTGACCATCCTGGGCAGCCAGCGCTGCTTTTGCTCTTCTGTGCCATAGGCGAGGATGTAATGCGCGACGATGCCGGAATGGATGCCGTTGCCCCAGCTGGCCAGATTGGCGCGGCTGCCTTCCATCAGGATCACGGCTTCATGGCCGAAATCGCCGCCGGCGCCGCCGTATGCGGATGGGATCGACGGGCAGAGCAGGCCAAGTTCACCGGCCTGGGTCCAGGTTTCGCGCTCCATCATGCCCTGCTTGCGCCAGGTCTCAAAACGCGGCGCCCATTCATTGGTGATGAACTGAGCCGTCATTTCAGCAAGCATCTGGTGCTCTTGTGTCATCCATGCGGACTGCGTGCTGGTCATCTCTCTCCCCTTGGCGGTTACTTCCGGCCTATCTCTTGCGGTCCTCGAGCTCGGCATTGAACAGCCGCAGCCGGTGGCTCAGGTTCTCGTGGTCTGTCACGCTGTCGAAATTCTCGAACAGGAATGACAGGGCTTCTCCCTCATCCAGCCCGGCCTCCTGGGCAAAACGTTTGAGCCTGCGATAGCCGTCCTCGGTCATCGCGATCGGCAGGCGGCGGGTCAGGCGGAAACGTTTCGGCATATCTGGTCCTTAAGCTGTCAAAAGCACCGGCCGGGGCTGGGCAGGGCGCCCCTTGGAACAGGGGCGCCACAAGGCATCAAAAGGCCTCTGCATCCAGCGCCATCACTGTATCTGCACCGCTTTCGATACGGGCAAGATGCAGTTTGGTCGCGGGCAGACGCCGTGCCATATAGTATCGGCCGGTTGCGAGTTTCGTCTCATAGAAGGCCGCGTCAGGCGACCCGGCGTCAAGCGCTTCCTGCGCAGCCTTGCCCATCTTGGCCCACATCAGCCCCAGGCAGACCTGCCCGAACAGATGCATGAAATCGTAAGAGCCCGCCAGCGCATGGTTGGGATCCTTCATGCCGTTTTGCATAAAGAACATGCCAGCCGCCTGCAGATCCTTGGAGGCCGCTTTCAGAGGGTCAATGAAGTCCTTGGTGAAAGTCTCTGAAATATCTTTGTTTTCCTGGCAGAACGTCTTCACCTGGTCAAAGAAGGCAAGCACGTATTTGCCGCCGTGCTGGCCCAGCTTGCGGCCCACCAGATCCAGCGCCTGCACGCCGTTGGCGCCCTCATAGATCATCGCGATGCGGGCGTCGCGAGTGTATTGCGACATGCCCCATTCCTCAATGTAGCCATGGCCGCCATAGACCTGCTGTGCCTGCACTGTCATGTCATAGCCCTGATCGGTCAGGAAGCCCTTGATCACCGGTGTCATCAGCGAGATCAGCCCGTCGGCGTCCTTGTCTTCGCCGCGGTGCGCCTGGTCGATCAGGGTGGCTCCCCACAGCAGGAAGGCGCGCGCGCCCTCGGCAAAGCTTTTCTGGTCCATCAGCGAGCGGCGGATGTCCGGATGCACGATCAGCGGATCGGCGGGGCCGTCCGGGTTCTTGGCGCCGGTCACATCGCGGCCCTGCAGCCGGTCCTTGGCATAATCCAGCGCGTTCTGATAGGCCGCCTCGGCCTGTGCCAGCCCCTGCATGCCCACGCCCAAACGCGCCTCGTTCATCATGGTGAACATGGCGCGCATGCCCTTGTGTTCCTCGCCCAGCAGATACCCGGTGGCGCCGTCATAATTCATCACGCAGGTCGAATTGCCGTGGATGCCCATTTTCTCTTCGATCTTGCCGACGGCAACGCCGTTGCGTTCGCCCAGGCTGCCGTCATCCTTCACCAGGAATTTGGGCACGATGAACAGGCTGACGCCCTTGATGCCTTCGGGGCCGCCGGGGATCTTGGCCAGCACCAGATGCACGATGTTTTCAGCCATGTCGTGTTCGCCGGCAGAGATAAAGATCTTCTGCCCCGAAATCCGGTAGCTGCCGTCATCCTGCGGTTCTGCCTTGGTGCGCATCAGCCCCAGATCGGTGCCGCAATGCGGCTCGGTCAGGTTCATGGTGCCGGTCCACTGGCAGCTGATCATATTGGGCAGATAGGTGGCCTTCTGCGCCTCGGTGCCATGTGCCAGAATGGCAGAGGCCGCGCCATGGGTCAGGCCCTGGTACATGGTAAAAGCCTGGTTGGCGGCAGAGAAGAACTCGCCCACTGCGGTGCCCATCACATAGGGCATGTTCTGGCCGCCGAACTCTTCGGGCATGTCCAGCCCGGTCCAGCCGCCTTCTTTCACCTGTTCAAAAGCTTCCTTGAACCCCGCCGGCGTGTAGACCACGCCGTTTTCCAGCCGGCAGCCCTCCTGGTCGCCCACCGTGTTCAGCGGGTGCAGCACTTCGCTGGCGATCTTGCCGGCCTCGTCCAGCACCGCGCCGGTGAATTCCGGCTCCAGCTCGTTGTATCCGGGAATGTCCTGGCCGGAAATCTTCAGTACATCGTGCAGAATGAACTGGGCGTCTTTGGCGGGGGCTCGATAGGAAGGCATGGCGGTCCTCTTCAGGGTCTTGTTGCTTTGATCAGGGCCAGGCGGGCCGGCGGGGTCGGGGCAGGGCGGCAGCCTATTCTGCTGCCGCCTGCTTGGCCTTCATCGAGGCGATCACCTTTTCGCCCCAGGCCAGCTGGTCTTTCAGGTCTTCGATTGCCTCGGTCAGCTCCTCGCGCTGGCGTTCCATATCGGCAAGCCGCGCGTTGGCGATCTCATAGGTCTTGGTGTATTGCGTCACCTGCTGGTCGCCCACATGATACAGATCCAGCAGCTGGCGGATCTCCTCCAGGCTGAACCCGAACCGCTTGCCGCGCAGGATCAGCTTCAGCCGGGCGCGGTCGCGTTTGGTGAACAGCCGCTTCTGCCCGTCGCGGATCGGGAACAGCAGTTCCTTGGCTTCATAGAACCGCAGCGTGCGGGGGGTCACATCAAACGCCTCGCACATCTCGCGGATGGTCATGGTATCTTCGGTCATCATCGTTACTCTTACGGCTTGGTGCAGGGCCAAGCTGGGTGCAGTTGGGGTCTCGATCAAGACTGACTTTACGTTTACGTAAGTTGTACGTTACGTCACTTTTTTAGGTGTTACTGGCGCGCAAAACGAACGCAAAGTGACGTAACGTTATGGCGCGACTGCAAAGCAGCAGGCTGTTTGTGCACCGGGGTGGATGCTGCGTGCTGCCGATTCCGGTGCGATCCAGATAAACAGAACCCCCCGCCACGAAGGGCGGGGGGCACATTTCTGCAAAGATGCAGTCGGCCTACTTCAGAATCGCCTTGGTGCTTTCGCGCAGCGCGCTCAGCTCGGTGATGGCCTCGTTGATCTGATCGCGCTGCTTTTCCAGCTCAACCAGCTGACGGTCGGCCATCTCCAGAAAGGCATGGTTCTGGGCGTCGTTGCCCTCTTTTTCGTAGATCAGCAGCCATTGGCGGATCTCTTCCAACTGGAAGCCAAACTTGCGTCCGCGCAGGATCAGCTTCATCCGCGCCCGTTCACGTGCGCCATAAAACCGGGACCGCCCTTCGCGGTCCGGCTGCAGCAATTCGATGTATTCATAATAGCGCAACGTCCGCGGCGTGACCTCGAACGCGGCGCACATATCCTTGAATGACAATCTGTTGTCGGCCATCCACCTTCTCCCTTGCCGGGAACCTATGCACTTGCAGCGACCATGGCAACCACCTGCGGCGGCACTCTTGCGCTTGGGCGGTGCGGGGTCCAAAGATGAGGCAGACAATCCGAAAGGAAAGCCGCATGGCCGACAAGACAGAGTTCGCCCGTCAGTTCATCGAAGCCATCCCCCATGCCAAACAGCTGGGTATGAAACTGACGGAAATCGGCGAGGGTTCTGCCGAAATCCGCATGGCCTATGACGCGAAACTGGTGGGGGATCCGGCCACTGGTGTGATCCACGGCGGCGCGGTCTCGGCGTTGATGGACACCTGCTGCGGCGCGGCGGTGATGGCGCACCCTGCGGCGCCCGGTGGCACCGCCACCATCGACCTGCGGATCGACTACATGCGGCCAGCCACGCCGGGACAGGCGATCACCACCCGCGCCACCTGCCACCAGATCACCCGCAGCGTTGCCTTTGTCCGCGCGGTGGCCATGGACGAGGACACCGAGCGCCCCGTCGCCACTGCCGCAGGTGCCTTTACCGTGGAGGGCACGTTTTGAGCCGCCCCCGTCCCGAACCCATACAGGTGGTCAAGCAGCGCCGCGATGCGGCCCTGTCGGCGCTGGTGGGTTCCGTGCCTTATATCCGATTCTTGAACGTGACCTTTGACCGCCGCGGCGATGAGCTGACGGCAGTGCTGAATTTCGACGACAAGCTGATCGGCAATCCCTTCCTGCCGGCCATCCATGGCGGGGCGACGGCGGCCTTTCTGGAGATCACGGCGATGATCACGCTCAACTGGGCGCATCTGTGGCAGCGCATCGAAAGCGGTGATCTGGACCCGTCGGAAATGGCCAAGGGCAATCTGCCGCGCCAGCCCAAGACCATTGATTTCACCGTCGACTACCTGCGCTCTGGCCTGCCGCGCGATGCCTATGCGCGGGCGCGGGTCAACCGGTCGGGCCGCCGCTATGCCTCGGTGCATGTGGAGGCCTGGCAAGATCGCAAGGACAAGCTGTTTGCCCAGGCCACCGGTCATTTCCTGATGCCACAGGACCAGAACGACGAAGGCTGAGGACATGACAGGCGCAGACACGGATATCACCCACAAACGGGTGCTCAAGATCGCTTTGCCGATTGTGCTGTCAAATGCCACGGTCCCCATTCTGGGCGCCGTCGACACCGGCGTGGTCGGCCAGATGGGCGCGGCTGCACCGATTGGCGCCGTTGGCATCGGCGCGGTGATCCTGGCGACGATCTATTGGGTCTTTGGTTTCCTGCGCATGGGCACCACCGGCCTCGCTGCGCAGGCACGCGGGGCGGGGGATTGGGCGGAAACAGGTGCGCTTTTGATGCGCGGACTGCTGCTGGCCTTTGCTGCCGGAGGTGTGTTCATTATCGCGCAGGGCGCCGTGTTCTGGGGGGCCTTTGCGCTGGCGCCTGCCAGTGCCGAGGTCGAAGGGCTGGCGCGAAACTACCTGCAGATCCGCATTTGGGGCGCGCCTGCCACCATTTCGCTATATGCGGTCACCGGCTGGCTGATCGCGGTGGAGCGCACCCGCGGTGTGTTTCTGCTGCAGGTCTGGATGAATGGGTTGAACATCGTTCTGGACCTGTGGTTCGTACTGGGCCTCGGCTGGGGGGTAGAGGGCGTTGCAATTGCCACGCTGATTGCCGAATGGAGCGGACTGGCTCTGGGGCTGTACCTGTGCAGGGATGCCTTTACCGGTGATCAATGGCGGGATTGGGGGCGGGTTTTCGACCGCGCGCGGCTCAGGCGGATGATGCAGGTGAACGGCGACATCATGGTGCGGTCTGTGCTGCTGACTGGGTCTTTCACCACCTTTCTGTTCATCGGCTCGGGGATCGGCGATGTGAACCTTGCCGCCAATCAGATCCTCTTGCAGTTTGTCGAGATCACCGCCTTTGCGCTGGACGGGTTCGCCTTCTCTGCCGAGGCGCTGGTGGGCGGAGCCGTCGGCGCCGGGAAACGCGTACGGTTGCGCCGTGCGTCGGTGATCACATCGCAATGGGGCATCGGTGGTGCGGTTCTCTTGGGGGTCGCCTTTGCCGCTGGCGGCCCCTGGCTGATTGACCTGATGTCGACCTCGCCCGATGTGCGCGAAGCGGGGCGTGTGTTCCTGATCTGGGCTGCTGTTCTGCCGGTGCTCAGTGTGGCCAGCTATATGTTTGACGGCATCTACATCGGTGCCACCTGGACCCGGGATATGCGGTGGGCGATGCTGCAATCGGTGGCCATCTATCTGGCAGCGCTGCTGCTTCTTGTGCCGGCCTTTGGCAACCACGGTCTGTGGGCGTCGCTGGTGATTCTGAACCTGGCCCGCGGTGTGACCCTTGGCCTGCGCTATCCGCGGCTGGAGGCGCAGGTGGGCGTATAAAATGTGCAAGGCGGGCCAACAGGCCCGCTGCAATTTTATACAGCAGCCGTTTACAGCAGTGTTTCGATCGCTTCGGTCGGGCGACCGATCACGGCCTTGCCATCCTTGATCGCAATCGGGCGCTCGATCAGGATTGGATGTGCGGCCATGGCGGCCAGCAGGGCGTCTTCCGGACTGTCCTTGCTCAGGCCCAGGTCCTTGAACAGTTTCTCGCCGGTGCGCATCATTTCGATTGTGGAAACACCCAATGCGGCCTGCGCCGCTTTCAGCTCATCCACCGACGGCGCATTTTCCAGGTAAACACGGATCTGTACCTCTGCGCCGCGGTCTTCGATCAGGGCAAGACCCGCGCGGGATTTTGAACATTTCGGGTAGTGCCAATAGGTGATCACAGCCAATCCTTCCGTTTGGTTCCAACCGCTTCTGCGACGTTCTCAAACCCGTCCCGGGCCAGCAGATCGTCCAGCCCGCGGGCGATGTCGCCGGCCAGCGACAGCCCGCCATAGACCATCGCAGTATAGAACTGCACCGCAGAGGCCCCGGCGCAGATTTTGGCATAGGCCTGCTCAGCTGTGCTGATGCCGCCCACACCGATCAGCGGCACCTTGCCGTCCAGAAGCTCCGACAGCTGCGCCAGAACCCGGGTGGATTTTTCAAATAAGGGCGCGCCGGACAGCCCGCCTGCTTCGCCCTTGTGGGCGCTCTGCAGCCCGTCGCGCGACAGGGTGGTGTTGGTGGCAATCACCGCGTCGATGCCGGTTTCCAGCGCAACGGCGGCGATGTCTTCGATCCCAGCGCGGTCCAGATCCGGGGCGATTTTCAGGAACACGGGCACCCGACGGCTGAGGCCCTCGCGGGTTTCAATGACGCCTGCCAGCAGCGCCGAAAGTGCTGCCTTGCCCTGCAGGTCGCGCAGTTTCTCGGTGTTGGGAGAGGATACGTTGACGGTGGCAAAATCCAGATGCGCGCCACAGTGCGCCAGCACCTTGGCGAAATCCGCAGCGCGGTCCTCGCTGTCCTTGTTGGCGCCAAGGTTCAGGCCAATGACTGCATCGCGCGGACGCTGCGCCAGCCGGGCGCCAATGGCCTCCATGCCTTCGTTGTTGAAGCCGAAACGGTTGATTGCCGCCTTGTCTTCGGTCAGGCGGAACAGGCGCGGCTTGGGGTTGCCGGGCTGGGCGCGCGGGGTGGCGGCGCCAACCTCGATGAAGCCGAAGCCGGATGTCGCCAGCGGCGCCAGTGCTTCGGCGTTTTTGTCAAAGCCAGCGGCCAGCCCCACCGGGTTCGGCAGGTCGATGCCTGCCAGTGAGGTTTTCAGCCGGGCAGAGGTCACCGGACCGGGCGACGGCGCCAGCCCCAGGGTCAGCGCCTTGATGGACAGGCCATGCGCGGCCTCGGGATCGACCTTGTGCAAGGCGGCCAGGGCCAGTTTCTCAGGAAACTTCATACCATTTCCTCCGGGAACTGGTGCGCGCCATTCGCCAGCGGCAGCGGTTTGGCCCAGACCACATCCGACATACGGATGTTGCGGTAGAGATGCGGGAATTCCGCACCGCCGCGGGACACTTCCCATTTCAGGTCCGCGCCCATTGCCCCAGCATCACAGGCCAGCAGGGTCAGCCCCTCGGCGCCGGCAAAATGCTTGGCTGCGGTTTCGGCCGCCTGGGTCGCGGTGGAGAAATGGACATAGCCGTCCGCCACATCAATCGGCGCGCCCTGGGTTTCGCCCGCCGCCTGCAGGGCGGCCCATTCGTCCGCCCGGAAAATCTTGTAAATCAGCATAAGCGCCTGATGCCCTGCGATTGCAAAGGAATCAAGGGGGATTGGTCGCGGCGGCTGCGCAATGCTGACGTCACGAGAGGCTGATTGGCAGCTTTTCCCCTTTGACGGGCGCGGGCTTTGGGCGCAGGCTCTGCTTGAAACAGATCAACGGGAGCCTTCCTCATGATTGCACGAATTCTCACATCGGTTGCAGCCCTTGCCCTGACCGCTGGCGCTGCGGCGGCGGAGTATAAGCTGACCATCCTGCACACAAATGATTTTCATTCCCGGTTTGAGCCGATCAACAAATATGACAGCGCCTGCGACGCAGAGGATCAGGCCGAGGACAAATGTTTCGGCGGCACCGCGCGGCTGGTGACGGCCATTGCAGATGCCCGCGCGCGGGCCGGGAATTCGATCCTGGTGGATGGCGGCGACCAGTTCCAGGGCTCGCTGTTTTATACCTACTACAAGGGCAAGGCCGCGGCGGAGTTCATGAACAAGCTGGGTTATGACGGGATGACTGTCGGCAACCATGAATTCGACGATGGGCCAGAGGTGCTGCGCGGGTTCATGGATGCGGTGGGTTTTCCGGTCCTGATGTCCAATGCGGATGTGTCACAGGAGCCAGCACTGGCGGGCGTGCTGAAGAAATCCACGGTGATAGAGCGCGGTGGCGGGAAGATCGGCCTGATTGGGTTGACGCCAGAGGATACGCATGAGCTGGCAAGCCCTGGTAAACACGTGCATTTCTCTGATCCAGTGGCAGCAGTGCAGGCCGAGGTGGACCGGCTGACGGCTGCTGGCGTGAAGATGATCGTGGTGCTGAGCCACTCTGGCTATGGCGTTGACCAGCGGGTGGCGGCAGAGACCACGGGGGTGGATGTGATCGTCGGCGGCCATTCCAACACCTATTTGTCCAACACCTCGCAAAAGGCTGTGGGGCCGTACCCGACTGTGGTGAACGGGGTGCAGATTGTGCAGGCCTATGCCTATGGCAAGTTCCTGGGTGAACTAAATGTGACGTTTGACGATGCGGGCAATGTTGTCAGCGCCACAGGGGAGCCGCTGATTATGGATGCCGGCGTCAACGAGGATGCGGCTACCCTTGGCCGGATCGCCGAACTGGCACAGCCGCTGGATGAGATCCGCAACAAAGTGGTGGCAGAGGCTGGGGAACCCATCGAAGGTGGCCGCGATGTGTGCCGGGTGCAGGAATGCGAGATGGGCAATCTGGTGGCCGATGCGATGCTTGACCGGGTGAAGGATCAGGGCGTGACCATTGCCATCGCCAATTCCGGCGGTATCCGTGCCAGTCTGGATGCGGGCGCTGTCACCACGGGCGAAGTGCTGAGCATTCTGCCGTTCCAGAACACGCTGTCGACCTTTGAAATTGACGGCAAGACGCTGGTTGAGGCGCTGGAGAACGGTGTCAGCCAAGTGGAGGACGTCAAGGGGCGTTTCCCGCAGGTGGCGGGGCTGAAATTTAGCTGGGATGCCTCTGCTGCCCCCAATGAAGGGCGGGTGCAGGAGGTGCTGGTGGCCGAGGGCGCGGGCTTTGTGCCGATTGATCCTGCCAAAACCTATGTGGTGGTCACCAATGACTATGTTCGCAACGGCGGTGACGGCTATGCGATGTTTGAGGGCGACGACAAGAATGCCTATGATTTCGGCCCGGATCTGGCGGATGTGCTGGCAGAGTATCTGGCCGCGCAAGGCCCCTATACGCCCTATACCGACGGGCGGATTTCGCAGGTCAAATAGGCTGGCAAAAATAGGTAAGCCTTACTGCCTGAATGTTTCGCGCGCGAAACATTCAGGCAGTATATCTGCCGCATTTTGTTAAGGTAAATTAAACCTTTATGTCATGTTTCTAAACGGGTTTGCGGGGGCTTTCGCTGGCTGGGCTAGCATGGCAGAATGCCCCCATGGACCATCCTTTGATCGACCTTATCAATGCTCGGATTGAAGCCGCCGAAAAGGACGGCGCCTTTGACAATCTGCAGGGCGCAGGCAAGCCGCTGCCGGACTGTGATGATCCGGAGAATGCGCTGGTGAACCGGCTGGTGCGCGAAAGCGGCGGGGTGCCGGAGTTTGTCAGCCTGTCGCGTGAGCTGCATCGGCTGCGGGCAGAACTACGCGAGGCCGGCGACCGCAGTCGCCGGCAGGAGATCCTGAAAGAGATGTCGATGATGGATGCGCGGATCGAAATCGCCCGCAAATCCTACACCAGGTAACGCCCGTTAGTCTTTGATTTCAGGCTGAAATTCAGGCTGAAGCTCAGGCGAGAGTTCGGGCCAGATTTCTGGGTCCAGCCCGTCGATGAAGGGGGCCAGAACGTCGGCGTAATTCTCCCATTTGCCGATCGAACGGGTGTGCGCCGTCTGCCTGACCTGGGTGTTCGACAATGTCAGCACCTGGCCCTGGTGGCGTTCCGGGTGGGCCATGTCCTCAACCCACTCCAGCCCGCAGAACTCCGCCAGTTTGCGGCTTTGGCCTTCGATGTCGGCCACGAAGTCTTCGTAGCGCAGGTCATAGATCCGCCCCGGCATCACCTGCCGCCAGTGCTGCATCAGCCGGCCATAGAGGTTGAAGCGATGCGCCATCGCCTTGAGGTCATAGGCGTAGGTGAGCGAGCTGCCGGAGAAATAGCCGCGCCAGATCGACATTGCGACATCGCGCGGGTCGCGACAAAGATGAACAAAGCGTGCATCCGGATAGGCGGCCGCCAGATGGCCCAGCAGGCGGTAGTTGTCGGGCATTTTGTCGACATAGGCTGCGGTGCTCTGGGGCATTTCCGGCAGGCGGCTGATGTCTTCTGCCACGAAATTGTGGGCGGCATCAGCGGTAAAACCCTGATCGTTGTCCAGATAGGGGTGCAGCAGGAAGGCCGGCACGCCGCGTTCGCCCAGGGGGAACACATCCGGGTGCAATCCGATCACGGTCTCGGTCAGGGTGGTACCAGAGCGCGGCATCCCCACCACATAGATCGGGCGGGGGCCTTCGGGCTTGGCTTGCACCGGGGTAATCGGATCCGGGAAGGCGGCGATGATGCGGCTGAACTGGCGTTCGCTTTCCGCATAATCATAGGGGTTTTGCGCCGCCATACAGGCGTTGGCCTCGTCGTTATGGGCGGCAAAGGCGTGTTTGTCGCCGGCCTGATCGCTGATCCGGGCCAGCGCAAAGCTGACGTTGGCGCGGTCCAGCGAGCGGGGGGGGGCAGCCTTCAGCGCTTTTTGCACGATCGGCAGCAGGTCCGCATTCTGGTCGCGGTTGTTGATCCGGGCCAGCATTTCCAGCACCTGGGTGTCCTTGGGGTCCAGCTCCATCAGGGCCAGGCATTGTTCCCGTGCCGCAGCAGTATCGCCGTTGGAAATCAGCTGGCTGGCCAGTCGCCGCCGCGCCTCGACGTGCTGGGGGGCAACGGCCACGGCTTTCTCAGCGGCTGCGGTGGCTTCCTCCTGTCGCATCAGGCGGGCCAGCGGCAGGCTGATGTTCTGCAGGGCGTCTGCATCGTTGGGGTCGATCTTCAGGGCGGCCTGATAATCCGCCAGCATGGCTTTTTCGTCGCCCAGGGTGCTCCAGGCGGTGGCGCGCAGCCGCAGCATGCGGGGCTGGCGGGCATCCCGCGCAAGGGCTGCGGTGGCGGTGTCTATGGCCGCTTTGGCGTCATTCAGGACCAACTGCGCCTGCGCCTTCAGATAAAGCGCTGCCTGATCGCCAGGCTGGTCCTTCAGCACCCGTTCCACCAGTTTTATGGCACTGTCGCCCTGCTGCAGGAACAGCAGCGTCTGGGCCATGTTCTTGCGGGCATCGTGAAAGCCAGGGGCCAGCGCCAGCGCCTTCTTGAAATAAGGCACCGCATCGCGGTGTTTGCCGAGGCCCGACAGGCAAATGCCGGCGATATTGGGGAAATCCGGGTGGTTCTTGTGCCGCTTCATGCCGCCCTTGGACTGCTTCAGCGCCTGTTTGAACTTGCCCTGGTTGAGAAAACCCAAGGCGGACTGGAGATCATTCTGCAGAGTCATGAGGCCTATCTATCATCCTGTCGAGGCGGCTGAAGACTGCGGGTCGGGGCATGTTTTGCAATTGCGCCCCGGGCCGGGTTAGAAATCAGCATGTGCGGACGATTTGCCATAACCCTGCCCACGGATGCAATGGCGCAGCTGTTTGCGGCGCAGCCGGCAAATGATTTGCCGAAGGTGCCGGACTACAATGTTTGTCCGACCCGCCCGGTGCATGCTGTTCAGATGGGCGATGCCGGGCGTCAGCTGGTTGCGATGCGCTGGGGGTTCCTGCCGCAGTGGTACAAGTCTGAGACCGCAGGACCGCTGCTGATCAACGCGCGGGCTGAGACGATTGCGGAGAAACCAGCCTTTGCGGCCGCCGCCCGCACCCGGCGCTGTCTGATCCCGGCGACGGGGTTCTATGAATGGACCAAATCCGGGGAGGGCGCTCGGCTGCCGTGGTATATCCATCGCAGTGACGCGGCCCCGATCGCCTTTGCTGCCGTGTGGCAAAGCTGGGGCGATGCCGATCCGGTCAAGACCTGCGCCATTGTCACCACGGCTGCCAATCAGGGTCTGTCCGCCATCCATCACCGGATGCCGCTGATCCTGGAACCTGGCGACTGGGGCAAATGGCTGGGCGAGGCGGGCCATGGCGCCGCCAGGCTGATGCAGCCGGGGCCAGAGGGCGTGCTGGACTTCCACCGGGTCGATCCGGCGGTGAACGCCAACCGGGCAGCAGGGCCAGAGCTGATCGAGCCGTTTGGGGAAGATGATATTCCCCGCGGCCAGCTGATCTGAGGCTTATTCGGCGGCGTGGCCGGTTGGCAGGTCGCGCTGGGGCGCCCGGCTGAGATCATTGGCGGCATGGGTCGCCTTCTTCAGAAGCGCCACGAAGATGTCCTGCTCCTCTTCCGTCAGGCCAGTCAGGATGCCGGGCTGGGCGGCTTGCACGATGGGCTGGATGCGCTGCAGCAGCGCTGCGCCGTCGTGGGTCAGGCTGACCTCGCGGGCACGGCGGTCGGCCTTGGACACCAGGCGTTCCACCAGCCCTTTGTCCACCAGCCGGTCGATCACCTTGCCGAGCGTGGCGCGGTCATAGGCGATCAGGCCTGCGACAGAGGCCTGGTCGATGCCGGGGTAGCGGTGGATGGCGGCCATGGCAGAGAACTGAACCGGGGTCAGGTCCACGCCCGCTGCCGTCATGTGGTCCATGAACTGGGCCACAGAAATCTGGTGCAGCCGCCGGATCAGGTGGCCGGGCAGGGTGTGAATGATCAATGGGTCAGTTGTCATGGGCTTACCGGTCCTTGGCGGTCCTGTTCCCGGCAATGCGTGCGGGGGATTGCTTTGCGAGAAATGCCATAGCGCCCCGTGCGCATTGCGCGCAAGACTTATCACCGTGGGGTGGCGATTGCAGCTTTTCCTTGCTCAAATCGCAGGGTAGAGCTTGGGGATGTCACTGAAATTCACTTCCCTGCAAGAATTCTATGCCCACGGCTTTGACACTGTGATCGATGTGCGCAGCCCGGCTGAACATGCCGAGGACCATGTTCCGGGCGCCATAAGCCTGCCGGTTCTGAACAATCACGAACGGGCTGAGGTCGGCACCATCTATGTGCAGGATAGCCCTTTCAAGGCGCGCAAACTGGGTGCTGCGCTGGTGTTCCGCAATGCAGCAAACCACATTGAGCAGAGCCTGAGCCATCACGAGGGGGGCTGGAAGCCGCTGGTCTACTGCTGGCGCGGCGGTCAGCGGTCGGGGTCGTTCACCTGGATGCTGCAGCAGATCGGCTGGCGTGCAGAGGTGGTCGAAGGCGGCTATCAAAGCTATCGCCGTCTGGTCCACAAGGCGATGTATGAAACCGCGTTGCCGATCCGGCTGGTGGCGCTGGACGGCTATACCGGATCGGCCAAGACAGAGGTGCTGAAACGGGCGGGTGCTTTGGGCGTGCAGGTGCTGGATCTGGAGGGGCTGGCCAATCACCGGGGCTCGCTGCTGGGGGAAATGCCGACGCCGCAGCCTTCGCAGAAGGGGTTTGAATCGGCAGTGGCGGGAGCGCTGATGCAGCTGGATCCCGCCCGGCCGGTGCTGGTGGAAGCGGAATCGAACAAAATCGGCCAGCGGATCATTCCGCCTGCCGTCTGGGAGGCGATGAAACAGGCCCCACGTATTGAACTGCAGGTGCCGGTTGCGGCGCGCTGCCGCTATCTGGTGCAGGCCTATGACGACATCCTGTCTGACGCCGGGCGGCTGCGCGACAAGCTGGGACCGTTGCGAGCGCATCGCTCTGGCGCAATCGTTGACGGCTGGTTTTCCAGCATTGAGGCCGGCGACAAGGCAGGCCTGACGGCAGCACTGATGGCGGAGCACTATGATCCGGCCTACCGAAAATCCCGTGCCGCAATCGGCGCCAAGGTCGCCGCGGCAGTGGAAGCCGTTGCTCTGGATGAGGCGGGCCTTGATGCTGCTGCCACACAGGTGGCGGCTGTTATGTCCAGTCTCTGACGGGAGCCCCTCCCGCCCGTCGCCGGTGCATCTGCGATGCACCGCTCCCGTTGGGCGCAGCGCTGCGCTGGCGCGCAGCGGGCCTCCGGCGGGGGTATTTCCAACCAGAAAGAAGCGGGCGCGAAAGGGCTTCTTTCTGGTTAAAAATACCCCGTGGTGAATTGGCCGTCAGGCCAAGAGGGGCCGGCCCCTTTCTATCTGTTGCTGCTACTGGCTGCTCAGCGTTATGGCGCCTGGGGTCGCGGTCACTTTGCCAATGCGCGCCGCCGGATATCCCGCGGAGCGGAGCTGGCCGAGCAGATCGTCAGCAGTTTCGGCGCTGACCGCTGCCAACAGGCCGCCAGCGGTCTGGGGATCAAAGAGTAGTTCCTGCCAGCCGGATGTGTTCAGCTCGGCAAGCGCCGCCTGATTGGCGGCGAACAGGGAAGACCGGATGCCGCGGTCGGCCAGTTCGGCAGCGCCCGGCATCAGCGGGATCCGGCCGGTCCACAGCTGGGCACCGGCGCCGGAGGCTTCACAGATGCCCAGCAGATGGCCGAGGAGGCCAAAGCCGGTCACATCGGTCATCGCATGGGCGTTCTGCAATAGGCCCGAGGCTGTTCCCTGCGGCTGGCTCATAAGATTCAGGGCGGAGGCGATCCATTCGCCTCTGGCATCACCTGTCATTTCTGCGGCCATCAGAACACCGGAGCCGATGGGTTTGGTCAGGATCAGCGCATCCCCCGGTTTGGCGCCTGCGAGGGTGACCGGGGGGCGGGGGCAGAGGCCAGTGACGGTGAACCCTATTGTCAGCTCATCCCCGAGCGAGGTGTGGCCACCGACAATGGCGGCGCCGGCCTGCTGCATGACCTCTGACGCAGCACCCATGATCTCTGCCAGGGTCCGGGCCTGCAGATCGCTCGACATGCGCGGCAGGATCAGGCTGGCGGTTGCGGCCTGCGGCTTTGCCCCCATTGCCCAGATGTCACCAAGCGCGTGGATGGCGGCGATTCGGCTCATCAAGACCGGGTCATTGGTGAAGCTGCGCAGATGGTCGGTGCTGATCACCTGGCGTGCGCCGCCGGTGGTCAGCAGGGCCGCGTCATCTCCGGGCAGCGGGGTGATGTCGCTGCGGTCTGTTGTGCCGAGCCCCGCAAGAGTGCCGAGCAGCGCATCGCGGCCGACCTTGGCGCCGCAACCGCCGCACATCGGTTTTGCGCCCAGGGCCTGTTCCATGTCCAGCGTGTGTTCAGCGGGCAGGTCTGGTGGCTCCATTGCTGGCAGGTCGCGGAATTTCTCCATGAAGGCCTGATCGATGCGGTCCTTCCATGTCCACATTAGCGGGCCTGACAGCGCGGCGCCGAAGCGCTCGCCGAGCGCCTCTTTGCTGCCCATGGAAATCAATTTCAGGTAGTCTTTCTGCGGTTTATAGCGTCGCAGGGGGTCGCCGGTCATCAGGGCGCGCAGATTGTGGCAGAGCACCGGCGCCTGTCGGACGGCATAAACCCCGGCCTTGGGACGTGGGGCAAATTCCATATGGGCGCAGTCGCCTGCAGCAAAAACATTGGCGGCGGAGCTTTGCAGGGTTTCGCTGACGCGGATGAACCCGTCCTGCACGTCGAGCCCGCTGTCTGCAAGCCAGCCATAGGGGCGGGCGCCGGCCGCGCCGGTGGTGAAATCCGACAGGATCTCTCGCCCGTCGGCCAGCAGGATGTAGCCCTTTTTGATGCGCTCAATAGTGGCGTTTTCCTCCAGCCGGACGCCCTGTTCGACCAAGGCGCGGCGGAGTGTCTGGCGGGCTTTGGTGCCGATGGCACGGAAAGCTGCGCCGCTGTCGATCAGGGTTGCCTGGGCCAGCCTGCCACGGGATCTGAGCGCATAGGCCATGGCCAGGACCAGCTCTGCACCCGCCACGCCGCCGCCGATCACGGCGACATGCGCCGGGCTGTCGCACTCGCGGAAGGCGGCCCATGTTTCTGCGAACTGGCCCAGCGGTTTGGCTGGGATGCCATGTTCGGCAAAGCCCGGCAGCTCCGGCATGGCGGAGGTGATGCCGATATCAACCGAAGCCAAGTCATAGGCAATCGGCGGGCGGCCTGGAACATGAACCGTTTGCGCTGCGGTATCAATGTGCTCTGCTGCGCCCAGCACCACGCGGGCGCCGGCAAAGCGGGCGAGGCGGACCAGGTCGATGTCCAGTTCTTCGCGCCCGTAGTGGCCTGCCACGAAACCGGGCAGCATGCCGGAATAGGGGGCGGTCGGTCCGGGGTTGATCACTGTCAGCCGGGCGCCGGGCAGGGGGGACATCCCCCATTTGCGCAGCACCAGCGCGTGGGTGTGGCCGCCGCCGATCAGGACCAGATCGCGGGTGAGCGGCAGGCGGGAGGTGTCGATCAAGAGGCTGGCCTTCCTGAGAGCAGTGGGTTCAGTCTTCGGCGGGCGGAGTATGGGCCGTTTGGCGGCGTTCTTCGTCCTCGGGCGTGTCATGGGTGGCCCAGTGATCGTCGCCGCCGGCCTCTGGCATAGAGGCGCGGGTTTCCTGCCGGTGGATGTGCACCTTGGCAATGAAATTTGCCGTGACCGGAGCGGTCAGGAACAGGAACAGGGTGATCATCAGCTCATGGTAGGAGACGTATTTTTCAAATGCCGCTGCGTGCAGCATCGAGGCCAGAAGCACCCCGCCGACGCCCAGCGTGGTGGCTTTGGTCGGGGCATGCAGCCGCGACATCTGGTCGTTCAGCTTGATCAGCCCGTAAGAGCCGACAAAGCCGAAAATGCCTGCCATCACCAAGAGGGCGGCCACAAGAAATTCCAGAAGGGTTTCCATGCGTCTTCCCCTTACTCGATGATATTGCCGCGCAGGATAAAGCGCGCATAGGCCACGGTGGAAACAAAGCCGAGCATGGCGATGATCATGGCGGCCTCAAAGAAGATCTCGGACCCCAGCGCCAGGCCGTAAAGCACCATCAGCGCGATGGCGTTGATGAACATGGTGTCGAGCGCCAGGATGCGGTCGGCCACATCGGGGGCGGTGACGACTTTCCACAAATTCATCAGCAAGGCCAGCGCGAAGCAGGCAAAGGCAAAGGTGGCAGCGCTTGCGATCATTCGAAAATCTCCATCAGCCGGCGCTCGTAGCGCTGTTTGATTTCATCCCGCACCGCATCCGGGTTGGGGGCGTCCAGGCAGTGAACCAAGAGGGCGTGGCCTTCGTCCGAGACATCGGCAGACAGGGTGCCGGGCGTCATGGTGATGGTGCCTGCAAGGGCGGTGATCGCCTCGGGTGTTTTCAGGTCCAGTGGGACGGTGATCCAGTTCGGGCGGCGGTCTGCATTGGGTTTGAACAGCACGATGCGGGCGACGATGATGTTGGCCAGCACAATGTCCAAAAGCACCACCAGGATATATTCCGCGATTTTCAGCGGGTTCCGCAGCCGGGGCCGGTTGGGCCAGTAGGGCTGGGTCACAAAGGGGATCAGCACGCCCAGCAGGAAGCCGAAGACCAGCGAGTTCAGAGACCATCGGTTGACCAGCAAGAGCCAGGTGAGGGTCAGCAGGAGCGTGAGCAGAGGGTGCGGGAACAGCCGCCGGATCAGTTTCATTCAGCGGTCCTCCCAAGCACGGTGTCGATATAGGCCGATGGCGCATAGAGCTGAGCCGCCGTTGCCTCGGCATAGCGGGTGGCAGGGCCTGCAAAGACGGTGAGCGCGATCAGGCCGCCCAGCAGGCCGAAACAGGCGACAAAGGGCAGCTGTGCCGGTTTGGCGGGCAGGCTGTCTGCGGGCAGGCCTTTGGATGGGTCCTGTTCGTCTGCTGGCAGACCATGGCCTTTCCAGAACAGCAGGGAGCCTGCGCGGGCCATTCCGAGGATGGTGATCAGCGAGCCCAGCAGAACCACGCCCCAGATCCAGGGCGCCAGATCGGCGTTGCGGGTGGCGTCCAGCACCAAAAGCTTGCCCAGAAAGCCCGACAGCGGCGGCATCCCTGCCAGCGCGATGGCGGCAGCGAAAAACAGCGCCGAGATCAGCCCGGTCTGCGGCATCGGCCGCTGCGGCTGAATCCACTGGCCCTGACGCTCCATCACCAGATCAGCGACCAGGAACAGCAATGCTGCCGCAAGAGTGGAATGCACCAGATAATAGAGCGCGGCTGCGGCGGCGGTCTGGGTGAACAGTGAAATGGCAATCAGCAGCGTCCCCATGGAGGCGATGGCGCCAAAGGCGGCAAGGCGGCCCAGCTTTTTCGACCCCAGCACGCCCACGGCGCCGGCGCCAAGGGTCAAAAGGGCCGCAGGCAGCAGCCAGGCCTCTGTCAGGCCGGCGGTGGCCTCGACCTCGGGGCCGAAGACCAGGGTATAGAGGCGCAGGATCGAATAGGCGCCGACTTTGGTCATGATGGCAAACAGCGCCGCCACCGGCATCGGGGCGTTGGCATAGGCCGAGGGTAGCCAGAAATGCAGCGGCAGCAGCGACGCCTTGATGGCAAAGACCAGCAGAAGCATCACCGCGCCAACGCGCAAGAGGGCGGTGTCCTCAGCCGGGATCTGGGCGACCTTCACTGCTAGGTCGGCCATGTTGAGGGTGCCGGTCACCGAATACAGCGTGCCAAGTGCAAACAGAAACAGGGTGGAGCCCAGGAGGTTGAACACCACATATTGCACGCCGGCCTGAAACCGCCGGGTGCTGCCAGAGTGGATCATCAGGCCATAAGAGGCGATCAGCAGCACCTCGAAGAAGACAAACAGGTTGAAGGCGTCGCCGGTCAGGAAGGCGCCCATGATCCCCATCAGCTGAAACTGAAACAGCGCGTGGAAATTGGCGCCGCGGGTGTCCCAGCCGGAGCCGATGGCATAGAGCAGAACCGGCAGCGCCAAGAGCGACGTCAGCACGATCATCATGGCCGACAGCCGGTCCAGAACCAGCACGATGCCAAAGGGCGCGGGCCAGTCGCCCAGCTCATAGACCTTGACGGTGCCGTCGGCGGCCTGTGCGGCCAGGGTCAGGGAGACAGCGGCCAGCAGTACCACGCTGGCCAGCGAGAAGATCCGTTGCAGGTCCAGATGATGACGCAGCACCATGATGATAAAGGGCGCAACAAGGGCGGGCAGCACCACTGGCGCGATCAGCAGGTGCTCCATTATGCGTCCTCCCCTGCGCCGTCGGTTTCGGTTGGCATCGCGGTGCCGTCATCGCGTGACGACAGATACGCCCCCAGGGCAATCATCACCACCACGGCGGTCATGCCAAAGGAAATCACGATGGCGGTCAGAACCAGCGCCTGCGGCAGCGGATCGGTATAGGCGACCTCTTGGTATTTGTTGAGGATCGGCGGCGCGCCGGTCACCAGCCTGCCGGTGGCAAACAGGAACACGTTGACCGCATAGGTCAGCAGCGACAGGCCCAGGATCACCGGAAAGCTGCGGCGGCGCAGGATCAGGTAGATGCCAGCCGCCGTCAGGATGCCCACGGCTGAGGCAACAAGAAGTTCCATGCTTAGTCCTCCGTCCCGGTCTTGGCCGCTTCGTCGCGTGCCGGGTTGATGTCCATTGCGTGCTCAGAGCTGATGCCGGGCTGCCAGGCAAAGCGCGACAGGCTTTCCAGCGCCAAGAGCACCGCACCGACCACGGCCAGGAAGACGCCAAGGTCGAAAAGCGCCGCAGTGGCCCATTCAAACTCTTCCAGCGGCGGCCAGTGCAGATAGCCGAAATCGCTGGTCAAGAAGGGCATGCCGTTGAACCAGGCGCCCATGCCGGTGGCGGCGGCGATCAGCACGCCAGAGCCGATGATGGCGTGATAGGGGTAGCGCTGACGCTCAGCCGCCCAGGAAAAGCCCGAGGCCATATACTGCATGATGATGGCGATGGCCGCGATCAGCCCGGCGATGAAGCCGCCGCCCGGCAGGTTGTGGCCACGAAAGAAGATATAGGCCGCAACCATCAGCGCCAGCGGCATCATCACCCGGGTCGCCACCACCATCATCAAAGGGTGCGCGTCGCCGGCCTGCGGTAGGTCGGGTTCGCGGTTCAAGAGGTAGGCGCGGACCTTGGAGCCCAGGACAGCTTCGGTCAGGGCAAAGATCACCATGGCGGCAATGCCCAGAACGATGATCTCGCCAAAGGTGTCATAGCCACGGAAATCGACCAGGATCACGTTCACCACATTGGTGCCGCCGCCGCCTTTGTAGGAATTGGCGAGGTGGAAATCCGAGATCGTCGGAAAGGCAAAATCGCGCATCAGGAGCGCATAAATCAGCCCGCCTGCGCCCAGCCCCGCAACCACCGCAATCGCGCCGTCACGAAGGCGGGTGAGGGCCGGGGTTTCAACCGGGGTTTCCTTGGGCATGAAGTTGAGGGCCAGAAGCATCAGGATGATGGTGACGACCTCAACCGAGATTTGGGTCAGCGCCAGATCGGGGGCGGAAAGGTAGTTGAAGGACAGAGACACCACGAGGCCCACCACGCCGATCAGCACCAGCGACAGCAGGCGGTTGCGGTGTTTGGCGACGATGAACAGAGTCGCAATCACCAATGCAAACCAGCCGACAACCGGCAACAGCCCGGGGTCCTGGATCTGGCGGGTCTCAGCGCCCAGCGTACCACTGCGGTAAGCAAGATAGCTGATGGCCACGGTGAAGGTGATCATGATCGCCGCATAGCGGGTCAGAACGCCGTTGTGCAGGCCTTCGGTCACCGATTGGCTGACGCGGGTAAAGGCGCCGATCAGGGCTTCAAAGAGGGGCTTGGCCTCTGGCCGTGGCAGGGCATTCCATGTCCTTTGCAAAGGGGCATGCAGGGCCAGCAGGGTCAGGCCGCCGATGGTGGCTGCCACGGACATGTAAAGCGCCGGAGTCAGCCCGTGCCAGAGCTTGAGCGAATAATAGGGCAGCGTCTCGGTGCCGATGACGGCGGCTGCGGCGGTGGCGACCATCGGGCCTGCGATCTTGGCCGAGGCCAGGCCGATCAGCACCACCAGAACCACCAGCAAGGCGGGGCCGATCCACATGCCGGTGCCCGGATCATGGGGCTGGGCCGGGTAATCTGCCCGTTTAGGTCCAAGGAACACATGCACGATGAAGCGGAAGGAATAGGCGGCTGAGAACAGCGCGGCCACAGTGGCAAGAACCGGCACCACGCTGTGTGATCCGTTCCAGATCGTGTGGGCTGCCTCCTCCAGCATCATCTCCTTGGACAGGAAGCCATTGAGGGGCGGGATGCCTGCCATCGACAGCGCCGCCACCGTACCGATGGCGAAGGTGACCGGCATCAGGTGGCGCAATCCGCCGAGCCGTTTGATGTCGCGGGTGCCGGCCTCGTGGTCGACGATGCCTGCGGTCATGAACAGCGCCGCCTTGAAAGTGGCATGGTTGATGATGTGAAACACCGCGGCAACGGCGGCAATCTTGGTGCCAAAGCCCAAGAGCATGGTGATCAGGCCCAGGTGGCTGACGGTGGAAAACGCCAGCAGCGCCTTGAGATCGTCCTTGAACAGCGCAATCACCGCCCCCAGCAGCATGGTGACAAGGCCGGTGGTGGCGACGATATAGAACCATTCAGGCGTGCCAGCGAGCACTGGCCAGAGCCGGGCCATCAGGAACAGGCCGGCCTTTACCATGGTGGCAGAATGCAGATAGGCCGAAACCGGCGTTGGCGCCGCCATCGCGTGCGGCAGCCAGAAATGGAAGGGGAACTGCGCCGACTTGGTGAAGGCGCCCAAGAGGATCAGTATCAGCGCAGGCAGATAGAGATCCGAGGACTGGATCGCGTCCTTGTTCTGCAAAATGATGCTGAGGTCATAAGACCCTGCGATATGGCCCAGCATCAGCATGCCTGCGATCATCGCCAGCCCGCCGGAGCCGGTCACGGTCAGCGCCATGCGCGCCCCCTGGCGGCCTTCGGGCAGGTGTTTCCAATAGCCGATCAGCAGGAAAGAGCTGAGCGAGGTGAGTTCCCAGAAAACCAGCAAAAGCAATATGTTGTCAGACAGAACGATGCCAACCATCGCCCCCTGAAACAGCAGCAGGTAGCTGTAGAACTGGCCCATCGGGTCTTCGCGTGACAGGTAGTAGCGGGCGTAGAGGATGATCAGGAGGCCAATGCCAAGGATCATCGCGGCAAACAGAAAGCCCAGCCCGTCCAGAAAGAAATGCGCATTCAGGCCCAGACCGGGCAACCAGTCCACGGCGGCAAAGACCGTCTCGCCGCGGAACACGGCCGGGATGTGCAGCATCAGCCCGATAAAGGCGAGCAGCGTTGTCAGCCCGGCGGCAGAGGCCGCAGCGTTGCGTCCGGCGCGGATCAATAACGCGGGGAAGACGGCTCCGATAAAGGGCAGGGCCGCAATCAAGAATAGGGACACGTGCAAGTCTCCTGTCGGGTTGGCGCGTCGTTTTTGAACCAGTGCTAAGCAATTTTGTAACTTAGAACCAGCCCTGCCGTCCTGATTGCGGTAAGAATGCCGCAGGCCATGGCGGGGGGAATACGTCCTTTACCAGCATAATTGGTCAGCAGACGCACAATAACAAGAACTTGACCGGTGGATTTGATCTGTTTCTGATGATTGAGAAGGCGCAGGCTGTTAGACCGGACAGGCAAACCAGGCGGCGGAGGCACAATGGCTGGCAGTGAGAAGAGGGGTCCGAATCTTACCCGGCGGCGGATGCTGCTGGCAGGTGCGGCTGCCGCGGCGGGTTTTGGGTACTGGTGGCAGCGACGTCAGCCGCCGGATCATGACTATCCACGGCTGACGGCGGCTGAGGCGTTTGTCCAGGCTCAGGCGGGGGAGATCATCCTGGTGGATATCCGCACCCCGCGGGAATGGCGCGCCTCGGGGGTGCCTGCGGGCAGCCACCAGATCGACATGCGGCGGGACGATTTCATTGACGCGCTGCAGGCGGTGGCTGGGCCGGACCTGGCGGCACCCGTGGCGCTGATTTGTGCCCGTGGGGTGCGCTCGGCCCGGATCACGCTAAAGCTGGCCGAGGCGGGTTACACCAATGTCATAGATGTGCCGGAAGGAATGCTGGGATCTGCGGCGGGGATGGGCTGGATTGCGGGCAACCTGCCGGTGGCGCGATGGAACGGGTGAGGCGCAAAGGATGATGTCACGGGTGAAACAGGCAGTGGCAGCCGCTGTGTTGGCGGCTGCCTGGGGTGGCAGCGCGGCAGCGGGCTGCGGCGGGGCGCCGGACGCCTGCAAGGTGGATGGCGGAGAGTATCATATCGTGATGCCAGACCCGGCAGTTGCGGCCGGCCCGGTGCCTGTGGTGATGTTCCTGCATGGCTATGGCGGCAGCGGCCGCAGTGTCCTGCGCAACCAAGATATGGTTGAGGGGCTGACACAGCGCGGCTATGCGGTGATTGCGCCGGAAGGGCGCAGGCGGGACGGCAGCGGCCCGCAATCCTGGGGTTTCGGTCCGTTTGACGCAGGCCGTGACGAAGGCGCATTCTTTGCTGCGGTGCTGGCAGATGCAGCTGAGCAGTTCGGCACCTCCAAGGCGCAGACGGTGCTGGCCGGATTTTCCGCCGGCGCTTTCATGGTGCATTACCTGGCCTGCCGTGATCCGGAGGCCTTTGCCGCCTATGCGCCGGTCTCGGGGGCCTTCTGGCGGCCGCAGCCGGATGGCTGCAGCGGGCCGGTGCGGCTTTTGCAGGTGCATGGCTGGCGCGACGAGGTGGTGCCGCTGGAAGGCCGGATCCTGGGCGGCGGTCGGTTTGAGCAGGGCGATGTGTTTGCTGCGCTGGAGCTGTGGCGCGACGCCAATTCTTGTTCCTCCCACGCGCCGGACAGGGCCTGGAGCGCCAATGGCCTGATGCGCCGCCGCTGGGACTGCGGGCCGGAAGCGGATATCGGACTGGTGCTGTTTGACGGCGGCCACAGGGTGCCCAAAGGCTGGGCCGGGCTAATGGCAGACTGGTTCGAGACCCGGCCTGCGCTGCGCTGAAGCGAGCGGGCCGCGTCAGGCTGCAGCGGCGATCTCCCGCCCCTTTGCCTGTCAATCAGAGATTTCCGGCAAAGCGTTGGGCCTGGCAGCGCGCCCTTGCGGGCGCGCTGCGGGTGGCTCTGCCGCCGGCCGCGCCGCACGTCAGCGCGGCGCCGGGCCCAAGGCCGCCAAGGTTGTTCCGGCACTAGCCGGGGCAGCCTGCGGGCGCGGGAGCCCCTTGTCTGCGGGATTTACTCGGCTGGGGTTCTGAAAGGGGCGTTGCCGTCCAGCAGTGCCTTCAGGTCAGCGCGGGCCACACGGGCGGCGCGGGTGATCTGGGGTTCGCTGAATTCTTCCCGTGTGGCCATCCAGTGGCGGATGCGGTTCACCGTCTTGACACCGGACAGCGCCGACAGCGGCACCGCCAGCACCAGCGACAAGGCGATGGGGGCCAGCCACAGCGACACTGTGCCGGTGAGTATCCCGGCCCAAATCGCCACACCGCTGATGGTTTCCAACGCATGGCAGGCGATCAGCGTGCGCCAGGAGTAGCTGCCGCCGTCGCGCGCCTGTGGTGCCCAGCCGCGTTGCAGGCCAAGGGCGGTGCGTAGCACGGCAATCATCTGCTGCACCATCAGGATTGGTGCATAGAGAATGGCCAGCACGACCTCGGACAGGAAAGACAGCACGAAATGCACCGGGCCGCCATATTCAGAAAACCTGCTGCCGGTCAGTGGCAGCGCCATGGCTGCCAGCAGCTTGGGCGCCAGCAACATGGCATAGATCAGGATAATCACCAGAACATGCTTGGGTTCGGTCATATCCGGCCAGCTGGGGCGGAACGGGTTGGCTTCGCTGAAATAGCTGATCACCGAGGCGTCCTGGCTGCGGCCGATCACGGCCCAAAGCACCAGAAGCGCAAACCAGACCGGGGCCATCAGATAGCCGATGGCGCCGGCAAAGAGATGGAAGCGGGAGATTGCGCGAAACCCCCTGGCATGCAGCAGGTTCAGATGCTGCAGGTTGCCCTGGCACCAGCGGCGGTCGCGCAGGATGTGGTCAATCAGCGTGGCTGGGGTTTCCTCGTAGGAGCCGCGGATGCGGGGCAGGAAACGCACGGACCATCCCGCCCGGCGCAGCAGGCCGGCCTCGACAAAATCATGGCTCATGATCAGCTTGTCGCCGCCGCCAAAGCGTGAACGCAGCAGCGGCAGGCCGGCGCAGGCGGCAAAGGCGCGGGTGCGGATGATGGCATTATGCCCCCAGTAATTGCCCTCGTGACCTGCCCAGCGGGCCAGTCCTTCGGCCAGTGCCAGGCCGTAGACGCCATTGGCAAACTGCTGCATGCGGCCAAAGACGGACTGGGCGCCAATCAGCTGCGGGTAGCTCTGGATCAGGCCGGCGCCGGGATCGCGGGCCAGCGCATCGGACAGGCGGGCAATGGCGCGGCCGGTCATCAGACTGTCGGCGTCCAACACCAGCATCGCCTCGTACCCGGCGCCCCAGCGGCGCACCCAGTCGGTGATATTGCCGACCTTGCGGCCTTCGTTGTCGTCGCGGCGGCGGTAATAAAGCTCAGCGCCTTGCGGCAGCATGCTGCGCAGCGCCTCGACGCTGGCGCGCTCCTGTTCGGCAATCGCATCATCGCGGGTGTCTGACAGGATGAACATGGCATATTCATGCAGGCCGCCGCGACCATGCAGCTCCTGCAGCATGGTCTGGGCGTTGCCCAGCACATACCAGGGCACCTCGTTGTAGACCGGCATCAGCAGCGCGACTTTCATCGGGCGGGCCGGGCGGCGGTCTACGGTCTTCTGGCGGCGTGACAGGCCATAGAGACCCAGCAGCACGGTCGAGACCGTGAAGGCGATCCAGAAGAAATTGAAGGCAATCAGCCCCAGAAGCACCATTTCCAGCACGGAAAAGCCGCCATCGGTGAACCAGCCTGCCATGATCCATGTCAGAATGCTGGTCGCCGTCATTGCGGGCGAAAAGGCAAGAAGGCGCCAAAGCGCTATTTGCCGGGGGGCGGAGCCGCCCGGAGCGGATGCATCCCTGAAATCCTTGCTGAAATCCTGCTCTGGCATTGCCAGAGGCTGTTCCGGGGGCATCAGGTCACAGGGTGTCATGCGGTCCACCTGTAGAGCCAGACTTCGGACGCGGGCTGGCCGTCTTTTCTGAGCTGGGCGCGCAGTTCGACGTGGTCCCGTTCGCCGGGGTCGAAATAGAAAGCCAGCCGCAGGCCGCCGGTTTCCGGGTTGCGCTGCAGCACGCCGTCGCTGGTTTCAGCGTGAGGCGAATGAATGTGGATGTCGAGACTGTCGGGGCCGTCCTGGAACAGCGGGTGTTCGCCATAGTCGATGGTGACGATGCGGCCCGGTCCGCCAAAGATGCGCGCGCCTTCGGCGGTGTCGATCACCTTTGGCAGCGGCAGGTCCGGCTGGCGGCCCCAGGTGAGCCGGTAGTTCAGGTCGATCTGGGAGCCGGGCGCATAAGGCTCGCGCGGGCGCCAGTAGGCGACGATATTGTCGTAGATTTCCTTGTCCGCCGGGATCTCCACCAGGGTGACGGCGCCTTTGCCCCAGTCGCCCCTAGGTTCCACCCAGAGCGAGGGGCGGTTGTGATAGAAGGCTTCGAGGTCGTTGAAATCCGACAGTTTGCGCGATCGCTGCATCAGGCCGAAACCTTTGGGATTTTCGTCCACAAAGGAGGAGACCTGCAGCCGTTTGGGATTGGCCAGCGGCCGCCAAAGGGTTTCGCCGTTGCCGTTCAGCACCAAAAGACCGTCACTATCATGCACCGCCGGGCGGAAGTCATCGAAGCGATTGCGGTTGGTTGCATCGAACAGGAACATCGAAGTGAGCGGCGCAAGGCCAGCATGGCTCAGCTCTTCGCGGGCGAACAGTGTTGCTTCGACATCCATCACTGCGCTGCTGCCGGGCGTGATCGTAAAGCGGTAGGCGCCGGTCACAGACGGGGAATCCATCAGCGCATGCACCACCATGTGGCGCTGACCCGGGGCCGGGGTTTCCAGCCAGAATTCGATGAACTCGGGAAATTCCTCGCCCTCGGGGTCGGCGGTTTTCAGGGCCAGGCCGCGGGCGGACAGGCCATAGGCGTTGCCAATTCCGATGGCGCGGAAATAGCTGGCGCCCTGGAAAACGCAGAACTCAGTCTTTTTG
Organism: Leisingera sp. S232; assembly: GCF_049800895.1. Classification (NCBI taxonomy): domain Bacteria; kingdom Pseudomonadati; phylum Pseudomonadota; class Alphaproteobacteria; order Rhodobacterales; family Roseobacteraceae; genus Leisingera; species Leisingera sp. S232. Next base: position 54,184 of record NZ_JBNAFX010000016.1, read on the forward strand.
GTGGGATCGTCGAGATCGGTGCGCAGGCGCAGGCCGGAATAGCCCAGGTTGCCTTCGGTCGAGAGATCCGGTGCTTTTTCGTTTTTGTCAAACAGCGACAAGTCGAAGGGGATGCGGCTGGACAGGCCCTCGGTCACGGTATTGATCTGGATCGCGCGCGGGAAATAGAGGCCGGGCAGGAAGAAATCGACGTTATAGCTGCGGCTGGTGTCCGACCACAGCGCGTCCTTGGTCCGGAACCAGCGCGCCTTGTAGTCGTCATAGGACTGATCAAGCCAGTCCTGCGGTACCATCGGCCGTTCGGCATAATCCCTGGCAGCCAGGCTGCGGGCCAGGGCGATCACCACATCCCGGCTGAAGGGCACGGCCTCACTTGCGGTGCCGGGCAGAGCGGCCAAAGCCGTGCTGCCAAGCGCAGCAGCCAGAAAGGAACGGCGGGTAAAAGAGCTCATCGTTTGGCTCTCCAAGGTTGAGACTTGAACCAGGCTGCGGTGTAAGCGCAGGCAATGATTAGCAAAAAGCCAACCAGATTGGCGAATGCCGTGGTCATAACCGCGCGGTCGGTCTGGTCAAGCGCAAAGCCGATAAAACGCGCCAGAGCCATGGAAAAAACAAACACCGCAAGCGATTGCTGGCCGACTTTGGTGATGATTTTCAGCAGTACTTCCCAGACCCGCGCCGCCATGGAGGAGCCAGACGCGATCAACCGTTTGCCACCTTCACCTGCTGCAGCCCAGCCGAGATAGGCCAGTGCCAGAAAATGAGCGTAGCGCAGCAGGCCGAAGTCGGTTTTCTCACGCCATTCGCCGATGGCGTCGCGGCCGGGCTTGATCAGCTCTGCCAGTTCCGGGCTGGCGGCCTTGATCCAGGTGAACACCTTCCACGAGCCATAAGGGGCGGACAGGATCAGGAAGGCTGCGGCCAGCACGATCAGAAGTCTGGACACGGGCGGTTTCGGCAGCCAGCCTTTCATAAAGGCAAATCCGGTGAAGAACAGCAGCTGCCAGCCAAAGGGGTTGAAGAACCATTCACGCTCTGACCAGGGTTCGGCCGGTAGCGACAGGCCATCCGGCCCGAGACCGATGAAATAGGGGTTGGCGGTCAGCCAGATCAGGACAGAGGCCATGCCAACCGCCCAAAGCCCCACCTTTTCCAGCCCCATCAACAGCGGCATCAGCATCAGCACCACCAGATACATCGGCAGGATGTCAAAGTAGTTGGGCACATAGGTAAGGGTAAACAATCCCACCAGCTGGGGCATCGGGTCCTTGAAGAAATGCCCCAAATTCAGCGAGTTAACATAGCTTTTTTCAAACCCGCCATACAGGTCGATTGCGGCCATGGAAACGGCGATGAAGACAAAGAGGCCGATGTGGGCCCAGAAGACCTGCCAACAGCGGAAGAGGACGCGGGCGGTGCCCAGGAACCAGCCCTGCCGGGCAAAAGAGCCACCAAAGGCGATGGCAGAGGCCATGCCGGAACAGAAGACGAAGATTTCGGTTGCATCGGAGAACCCGAAACGGGCAGGGATCCAGCCGGTCCAGCGGTTGCCCGGGATATGGGCGATCAGGATGATGAACATCGCAATGCCGCGAAAGAAGTCGAGCCGCAGGTCGCGCACGCGCGGCTGTGCCGCGTGCGGCGGAGGAGCTGCGCGGTTGGCAGCTGCGGGGTCATTCTGAGGCCCGGGGAAGGGCGCAACACTGGACATCTTTGGTCTCTGGTCCTTGAAGTCTTATTCGGCAGGCACGCTGGCAGCGCCGGGAGAATTCCGGCCTTCGGCGATCAGGGTGCGCCGGGCGAGGGCATAGTTGTCCTCGGCGCCGCCGCGCTTTGCACGGCGGTCATCCAGGATTGCTTCGGCTTCGTCAAGCCGTCCTGCGCGCAGACCGGCGTCGATCGTTATGCGTTCGAAAACATCGCGTTGTGCGTGGCTGCCGCCAGCCAGCTGCAATGTGCTGCGGGCAGCGGACAAATGTGCGAATGCAGCCTTGTAATTCCCGTCCCCGAAGGCCTCCAGCCCGTCAGCTGCGGCGCAGCCGGGGGCCGCCATCCGCTCTTTTGCTTCATTTCCGCCATCGCGGGCATCGGTGTGAATGCGCTGCACCAGCTTGTGGGCGTCTTCCTTGCGGTGGCCGGTCAGCGCCAGCAGGTAATGAAGGTCGGCAAAGATCAGGCTGCCATCTTCGGTTCTGTTGGCGCAAAGCTCTGACAGTTCCTGCCAGCGGGCGCCGACATCGACGCCTTCCAGTTCCAGCCGTGACAGCAGCGAAGTGGCGTTGGAGATGTCGCGGTAGTCGTCGGTCTTGTCCTTGCGCACTTGGGTATCATAAAGCGCGATGGCTTCGTCCATCTGGCCCAGGTCCAGATGCATCAGCGCCTTGTGCCACCAGACGTGGTAGCGGAAATTGTTGCAATGGGCCCAGGCCTGCTCGCGGCCGTGCAGCCACTCCAGCCCGGACCGCGCGTTGCCGGTCATGTCATGCACATGCGCCACCGCGTGCAGCCCCCAGGCATCGTCCGGCGCCATCCACAGCGCCTGACGGCCGGCATTGGCCGCGCGTTCATAGTCGCCGGTTTCTTCCAGCGCAAAGGCGTGGCAGCCCAGAAGATAACCGCGGCCGGCGTGGTCCGGGGCATAGGCAGGCAGAACCCGCTCAACCGAGGCGCGCATGCCGTCCGGGTCGCCCAGAATGAAGCGGATACCGTGGCTGAGTTTCATGGCCAGGGTATCCTGCGGGAAAACATCCAGCACTTCCTCCATCCGGCGGATGGCCTGGCTGGGGCGGCCGGCCAGCCAGTTTTCCAGCGCATCGACATATTTCCGCTCGCGCGGCAGGGCGCCTTCGTAAAATGCCTTGGCATCGCGCAGAGCTTCGTGGGCCGTGGGCAGCAGCTCGCTGCGGCCCAGCATAATCAGCGACAGACCTTTGATCGCATGCGCCAGCGCAAACTCCGGTGCGGCCTTCAGCACCGCGCCCAGATGCTGTGCAGTGACGGCAGAATGGGCCAGAACTCCGATCTGCACGGCGTTCCAATCCTGCAGCGCCGCTGCGTCCGTGAGGCTGCTGTCCTGGCCGAAAATGTCATGCGTCATGGGATTCCAATCTCTTTCGTAAACTGAGCGGGTATGCCGACTTCCAGTAATGGAGACTAGTTCATCGGATACACCCGGGCGAACCCTGCTCGCGGTTTGGTGATAGGCTGTGTGCCTGTGGATGCGAAATTCGTCGGATGTGTAGGATTTTTCGGGAAAAATCCGCAAGAGGTCATGGCGTTTAATTACAACAACACCGCCGGTTTGGCGGTGTTTTGCCGGAAATTGTAACACTTGGCGGAATGCTGCCGCGGGTTTTGGCGGTCAGGGTTTTGCAAAAGGGGACGGGGAACTCAGAATCTCTTGGGTTCCTTCGCCGCAGGCGGGGGGCGGATGCCGGTATGTTACAGGTGTGCGCGAGAAATTCAGCGGATTGCCCAGGAGCTTGACCGGTCCTGCCGCCGTTTCCATCGGGATCGACATCTCGCGGGCGGCAACCTGATCAGTGGCAAAGAGGGTTTCCAGATTCTGCACCGGCCCGGCAGGCACTTTGCGGATCTCCATCGCCTGCAGCACATCCTCTGTTGTGTAGCGCTGAACGGAGGGGATCAGAATGGCATTCAGCGCATCCCGGTTTTGCAGCCGCGCGGGGTTGGTGGCAAAACGTGCGTCCTCTGCCAGGCCTTCCAGCTTCAGGAATTCCATGAAGCGGCGGAACTGGCTGTCGTTGCCCACTGCCAGGATTATGTGGCTGTCGGCAGTTTCATAAACGCCGTAAGGCATGATGCTGGGATGTTCATTGCCGCGGCGCCTGGGGATCTGGCCGGTGTTCAGATAGGCCACGCCTTCGTTGATCAGCCAGGCGATTTGCGCATCCACCAGGGCAAGGTCGATCTGCTGGCCTTCGCCGGTTTTGTCGCGGTGGTGCAGGGCAGACAGGATGCCGATACAGGCATACATGCCGCACATCACATCGGCGATGCCGACTCCGGCCTTCATCGGCTGGCCCTCAGGCTCGCCGGTCAGGGACATGATACCGCCAAACCCCTGGGCCATGATGTCATAGCCGGGCTTGTGGCTGTTGGGGCCAGTCTGGCCGTAGCCGGAGATCGAGCAGTAGATCAGGCCGGGCAGAGCGGGTTTGAGGCTGGCGTAGTCCAGCCCGTATTTGGCCAGTCCGCCGGGTTTGAAGTTTTCGATCAGGATATCGGCCTCTGCGGCCAGATGGCGGATAGCCTGCTGGCCTTCTTCTGTTGCGATATCGATGGCCACCGAACGTTTGTTGCGGTTGGCGGACATGAAATAGGCCGAAAGGTCGGATGGCTGCCCGTCTGCATCCATGACATAGGGCGGCCCCCATTGCCTTGTGTCATCGCCGCCGGTCTTGGGGTTTTCCACCTTGATCACGGTGGCACCGAGATCGCCCAGAAGCTGGGTGCAGGTGGGGCCGGCCAGAATACGTGAGAGGTCCAGCACTTTGACGCCATCAAGGGCGCCATGCGGCAGAAGATCAGATGCGGCCATCATAGCCTCCGCGGTCTATCACAGCTGAGATGACGGTGAATTTGTCTGCGTTCATGGCATCCTGCAGGGCGGCGCGCAGTTCTGTGCGGCTGGTGACAGTGACCCCGTTGCCGCCGAAGGCCCGGCCCATGGCGGCAAAGTCATGTGCGGCAAAATCCACACCGCCATTGGTGAGCTGGCGCTGGCGCTGTTTCAGCTCGATCAGGGCCAGGCTGGCGTCGGCAAAAACCACAAAGATCGGCGCCACGCCCAACTCGGCGGCGGTGGACAGCTCACCTGCGACCATCAGGAAACCGGCATCGCCCGAGAAGCTGACAACGGGGCGATCCGGCTGCGCCAGCTTGCGCCCGATCGCCATCGGCACCGCGCAGCCCATGGTGCAGAGCGCCGAAGACTGGACCAGCCCGCGCGGCTCATGGCAGTCCCACATCTGGCTGAGCAGGATTCGGTGGGCACCGCTGTCGGCGGTGGCGAGGGTTTCGGGCGGCAGGGTGGCGCGGCATTCGGCGATGACGCCTGCCGGGCCCCAATCGTCATCCTGGGGGAAGGCCTCTGCCAGAGCTGATTTTACCTGAGCGGGGCGGTTGTTGCGCCAAGTGTTGTGGGGCGTGGTGCCATCTGACAGGGCGTCGAGCGTGGGCGCAATGGCAGTGAGAAAGTTCAAGCCTGCCTGATGCATGTAATGCGTGTTGGCCTCGGGTGCGATGTCGATGACGTGCTGGGATTTCACGTCCCAGACATTGCGCCAGCCGGGGCGCATTTCGATCGGGTCATAACCGATGCAGAGCACCAGATCGGCCTCCTGCAGCAGGGGCAGAAGATGTGTGTCCGCCAGCGGCGACAGGCCGGCACCGCCGAGGCACAGTGGGTGGTCCTCGGCAATGATCCCCTTGGCCTTGTAGCTGGTGACAAAGGGGATCTGGTGTTTCTCAACAAAGGAGCGGATTGCCGGGCCTGCGTTTTCCTGCAGTGCGTCCAGCCCGATCACCGCCACAGGGCGCGCCGAGGCCGCCAGCCAGGACCGCGCCTGCGCCAATGCTTCGCCGCTTGGTGCGGTAGGACTTGCAGGCGCGCGGCGGATGCCGCGGTCCCTGGCTGGCGTATCTGCCACCGATATCGGCACATCGATATGCACCGGCCCGTTGCGGGGCTCTGTCGCGATGGCGACGGCCTTGTCTGCGATCAGGTCCGCGGCGTCTGCATCAAGCCGGAAGGTGGCTTTGGTGATCGGCGTGAACACGGCGCGATGGTCAAGCACCTGATGGGTGTAGCTCTGCTCTTCCGCCGCGTCGACACAGCCCGTGAGCACCAGCATCGGCACCCGGTCCTGATGGGCGTTGGCCACCACATTGATGCCATTGAGAGCGCCGGGGCCGAGGGTTGCCACCAGGATGACCGGGGCATCGTCGGCATGATGCACGCCTTCACCGATGAAGCCTGCGCAGTTTTCGTGTTTGGCCAGATGGAAGGTGATGCCTGCGCGCATCAGCGCATCCACCAGGGTCAGCACTTCACCGCCGGGCATGCCAAAGGCATGGCGGCAGCCCGCCTCATAAAGCCGCCGGGCCAGCACATCGGCTGCGCGCAGGGTTTCTGTCATCTTGTCCGTCCAATCGGTTGATTTGGCGTCAGATTGCCCAGGCTGAGCGCAGGCGCAAGCCCTCTCACGCCAGTGTGAGAAATGCTGCGGCGGAATTTGGCGCAAATCGGTGTGTTTGGGTATTTTTGACCAGAAAGAAGCCGATAGGGCTAGTTTATTGCCCGTTCTGCGATATGCGCAAAGTGGCGGTCCAGCTGGATTGCCAGGGTTTCCAGCGCGTCGCCGCCTTCGTCTGTGTAGGGGGCAAAGACATGGGATGGCAGCTTGTAAGCCAGGGTGGCGCTGCCGTCGGCTTCCTCGGTCACATAGATGCGCACCGGAGCTTCGATCATTGCTGCAGTGGAAAGAGCGAGAATTTTCACTGCAAAATCATTGTTGAACAGGCCGATCACCCGGTTTCCGGGGATGTGGATGCCGCGGGCGGCGGCGGCTTTGGTGGGGCCGGCCTGGGTGACCACACCCAGGCCTTCGGCCTTGGCGGCGGCTTTGACGTCCTTGATCAACTGTGCGTATGGTTTGGCGGTTTCATGCACGGCCCAGCCGTCCCGCGGCAAGAGGTTGCCAGCATCAGCGGCGGAACCAGCCAGCAGCAGAGCGGCAATGAGATGTTTGAAAGACACAGGAAACCTCCGAAGGATTTTGATCCGTTGTAAGCCAGAGAGTCAGGTGAGGTTTTCACAATCGCGTGCGGCAGGCGGCAAACGGCCCGCAAGGGCTGACACCTGTGCGCGCCCCAATAGGGGCGCGCTCCGCTTGGTACCTGCGGATTTCGGGGTCAGACTGCGATCTTGCCGCCGCCCTTGCGGGTCACGACCACCACTGAGGGGCGCGGTGGCATCTGCGGGTCGAAATCCGGCCAGCGGGTGGCGGGGTCTTCAAAGGTTGAGGCGCGCTCAAACCCTTTCAGATCCTTGGTGCCGTCTGTGCCCGGGTGCTGCACTGCCAGAAACAGGGTTTCGCCGTCCGGTGCAAAATACGGCCCGCACAGCTCGCCGCCCACCGGGCAGCGGAAGAACAGTTTGGAATGACCGCGCAAGCTGCCTTCGGTTTCCATCCCGTACAGACCATCGGATTTTCCGGTCTTACCCCATTTGCTGCCCTGGTCGGTTGAGACCCAGAGGCGGCCATCGGCGTCAAATGCGCAGTTGTCGGGGGAGCCGAACCAGCCGTTTTCAGAGGTTTCAGGGTTCCACTGCGCGCCCACTTCGGTCAGCTGCGGATCGCCGCATTTCACCAGGATCGACCAGGTGCCGCGGGTGGCCGCGTGGTCGCCGCTGTCTTCCTTGATCTCGATGATATGGCCAAAGCTGGATTGGGCCCGCGGGTTGGCGGCATCCAGCTGGTCCTCGCCGCGTCGGGAGTTGTTGGTCAGCATGATATAGGCGGTGCCGTCGCCGCGCGGCTGGGCGTCCTCGGGGCGGTCCATCGGGGTGGCGCCCAGGGCGTCGGCAGCCAGGCGCGCGTCGATCAGCACATCCGCCTGGCTGGCAAAGCCGTTCTCGGCCGTGAGCGGTCCCTGGCCATGAACCAGCGGCAGCCAGTGGACAGAGCCGTCCTGGTCAAATCGGGCCACGTAAAGCGTGCCTTCGCTCAGCAGTTTCGCATTTGCGGCCGAATCCTGTGAAACGGTGCCGGCAGAGACATATTTGTACTGGTAGTCAAACCGCGCATCATCGCCCATGTAGACCACCAGATGCCCGTCCCTGGAGGTGGTGGTTTCTGCGCCTTCGTGGCGGAAACGGCCCAGAGCGGTGTGTTTCACCGGCTTGGCCTGCGGGTTGCGCGGATCGACTTCGACCACCCAGCCAAAGCGGTTCAGCTCGTTTGGTTCCTTGTCGATGTTGAAGCGGTCATAGTATTTGCCCCAGGCATACCAGCGGCCCGGCGCGCCGTAGCGTTGCATCTGCGCGGCTTCAGGCTGCGCCGAGAGGTCCGGCTTGCCATTTGCATCCAGCTTGTCGGTCCAGAAGTAGCCGTGGAAGTTCTCCTCGGCCATCAGCCAGGTGCCCCAGGGGGTCATACCGCCGGCGCAATTGTTGAGGGTGCCGATGACCTTGGTACCGGAGGGGTCTTCGCTGGTCTGCAGGCGGGGGTGGCCTGCGGCGGGGCCGTCCAGGGACATGGCTGTGTTCAGCGGTGTGATTCGGCGGTTCATCCCGCCGTCGCGCACCACTGACCATTTGCCGTGCGCGTTGCGGGCAATTTCCACAACTGAGCCGCCATGCGCAGCCATTTCAATGTCCACCAGCGCCTTGGTCATGCCGGCGAAATCGGCCTTGTCCTGGCGGCCGAGGCCGGGAAACATGACCTCTTCGTTGGTGTATTCATGGTTCACGCACAGCAGGCCGCGGCTGCCATCGGCGTTCAGCGGGGTGAAACCGACGTAGTCATTATTGTAGCCGAATTGCTGCAGCTGTGCTTCGGCGCTTTGGTTCATGACATCGAATTCGGGCGCGTCAGCGGTCACCGGGTCGCCCCAGCGCAGCAGAATATCTGCCTCATACCCGTCGGCGACATGATGGGTTTCATCGTTGCCCCAGGTGAGTTCGTCAAAGGCGTAGCGGCTGCTGGACTGCGCGCCAACGGCGGCGGCCTGGCGTGGGGCTGTCAGGGCAGAGGCGCCGAACAGCGCGGCTGAGGCGGAAACACCCAGCAGGCCCTTGAGCATATCCCGGCGGCCGTAGCGGGCGGCGATTACATCGCCAATGGTGCGGGAAAGGCTGGGATTGGCGGGAATATCGTCAAATGCTTCAAAGGCTTCTGCCTTGTTGCAGGTTTGCGGGTCGTCAATGATGTGCTTGCGGTCCATGGCGGGCTCCAGTGGTCTCGTCGATTGGTTCCGGCCGGCTAAGATGCCTGACCCGGACCGGTGCCTTTTTGCGCTGGCATGTAACAGTGGTTTGAAGGCTGGAACATGTTACCAAACTTTCGCAACATAAAACTGTCGCATCACACGGGGTATCTGCCGTCTGGTTCACGGCACTGGCGGTTCCCGGTTGTGTGCCTGTCTGGCCCGTGGGCGAAGCGTGTCAGCTGTCGTCGTCGCAGAACAACTGATAGACTAGCTCCATCACGAGGCGCGGCTTGTCATCTGCCAAACTGTAGTAGATTGCCTTGCCGTCCCGGCGCGGAACAACCAGCCCTTCCAGACGCAGACGGGACAGCTGCTGGGAAACCGCCGCCTGCCGGGCTGACAGCAGGTGTTCCAGCTCCGTCACTGATTTCTCGCCAGAGACCAGGTGGCATAGGATCATGAGGCGGCCCTGATGGCTGATGGCCTTGAGAAAGCTGGACGCCTTGGTTGCGTTTGCGGCCATTTTTTCCTTTTGTTCAGGATCCATGTCGGCTGAAAACTCGGGCAATGGCATCTTGGGTCTCCTGACAGCACCGGTGTGCCATCTTCCTTTATTGAATTCCGCACTGGCTGCGGCGCAGCGGGCTGTGTGCGTATTATCAATATAATGTGGAGGACCGATTAGCAGAAGTTCCGGGAATGGCCAAAAGAAAAATTACCAATTTGGTATTTATGAATGTAGCGAAGGCTGTTCAGGCAGCCGGCCTGCTGCGGCTAAAGGCGTCAGACGCGCGCCCTTTTGGGGCCCCTTATGGAGCCGCGGCGGGTATCAGCTCCAGCCCTTGCGGAAGAAATGCGGGCTTGCGCCGAATTTGCGTTTGAACTGGCGGGAGAAATGCGTGGCTGAGTTGAAACCGGAGGCAAGCGCGATTTCGGTAACGCTCATCGAGGTTTCATTCATCAAGGCAAACGCATGGCTGAGCCGCATGTCGAAGTAGACATGCATCGGGCTTTGGCTCAGGTAGCGCGAGAACAGCCGTTCAAGTTGCCTGCGCGAGATGTCGAGCCGGTCGCACAGCTCGCCGATGGACAGCGGTTCCTCGATGGATTCCTGCATCAGCTGCAACGCGTTCAGCAGGCGCTGGTTGCGGCTGCCGATGGCCACGGCATAGTTCGATTTCTGCGGCGCCGCCTGACCGCCGGAGCGCACGTGCAGGCACATGTCCGCAACAATGATCGCCAGCTGCTTGCCGTGGCGCTCTTCGATCAGATGCAGCATCATGTCGGTTGCCGCATTGCCGCCGCCGCAGGTCATCAGCGGGCCGGAAATCTCAAAAATATTGGGCGAGGGCTCCAGATTCGGATAGCTCTCCAGAAAGCCCGGCTGGTTTTCCCAGTGCAGGGTGAATTTGTGGTTTTTAATCAGGCCGGCCTGCGCCAGCGCAAAGGCACCGGTGCAGATGCCGCCGATGGAGCGGCCAAAGCGGCTTTCGCGGCGCAGCCAGTTCAAGGTGGTCTCGCTGGCTGCGGTATTGGGCTCCACACCGGCGCAGACAAAGCCAAGCGAGTCCGAGGGCAGGGGCTGCAGCTGGGTGTCGGGTGTCACCACCATGCCGTTGGAGCAGCGCAGCGGCTGGCCGTCCTCTGTCATGATGTACCAGCGGTAAAGCCGGGTGCCGGTCACCTGATTGGCAATGCGTAGAGGTTCGATGGCGGCAGCTATCGGCAGCATCGTGGCTTTGGGCAGCAGCAGAAAATAGAAATCCTGCGGCGCGCCCTCGAACGGGACGGCAAGATTGGCGGCGGCGCCTTTCTGAACGAAGCTGTCATCGGACATGGCGGGACCCCAGCGCAGCACCCGGAAAAAACGCCGGGCGGAATTTGGACTTGATTTTGGTTCCTAAGGCGCCGGTGCTGTCCGCAGCCCAAGAATAGCGACAGCGCTCCAGCAGATTGCGACACCGGAGGCAGGTTTGCGTCAGCGGGAAAATGCCCGCCACCTCTTGCAGGTCAAAAGGGGCGATACTAAGACTCGGGTAACACACTGTCGGGTATGGTGCCGGACATAAACAACGCAGGCAGGTTGCAATGATTGATCCCAGAGAAACATACATGAACACCCTGGTCCCGATGGTGGTTGAACAAACCAGCCGGGGAGAGCGGGCCTATGACATCTTTTCCCGCCTGCTGAAGGAGCGGATCATTTTCCTGAATGGACCGGTACATGACGGGATGAGCTCGCTGATCGTGGCGCAGCTTTTGCATCTTGAGGCGGAAAACCCGTCCAAGGAAATTTCGATGTACATCAACAGCCCCGGCGGCGTTGTGACCTCTGGCCTGTCGATCTATGACACCATGCAGTACATCAAGCCGAAGGTCTCGACCCTGGTGATCGGCCAGGCGGCCTCGATGGGGTCCCTGCTGCTGACGGCTGGCGAAAAAGGCATGCGGTTCAGCCTGCCCAATTCCCGCGTGATGGTGCACCAGCCCTCCGGCGGCTTCCAGGGTCAGGCGACCGACATTATGATTCATGCTGAAGAGACCCTGAAGCTGAAGAAGCGCCTGAACGAGATTTACGTCAAGCACACCGGTCAGGAATACGAAAAAATCGTCGATGCGCTGGAGCGCGACAACTTCATGTCTCCGGAAGAGGCCAAGGAATTTGGCCTGATCGACGAAATCGTCGAAAACCGTGCCAAGGGCGACGACGAGCAGGCCTGACGCCTGCGCTTGTGAACAGCCGTGTGCCCTGGCGCGTAAGATAGGGCACACTTTCACATTGTGGCGGCCTAAGCACTGGCTTAAGCTGGCCAAAAGTTGAGTAGCCCCGCAGCGCGGGAGCAGCGGACCGGGCGGACTGAAAGGTAGACCATGGCGACGAATTCAGGCGGCGACAGCAAAAACACCCTCTATTGCAGCTTCTGCGGCAAGAGCCAGCATGAAGTGCGCAAGCTGATCGCTGGCCCCACTGTATTCATCTGTGATGAATGCGTTGAACTGTGCATGGATATCATCCGTGAAGAGACCAAGGCTTCGGGCCTCAAGGCCACAGACGGCGTGCCGACACCCAAGGACATCTGCCAGGTGCTGGATGACTATGTGATCGGACAGGCAACTGCCAAGCGGGTGCTGTCGGTTGCGGTGCACAATCACTACAAGCGTCTGAACCATGCCCAGAAGGCGGGATCGGACATTGAACTGGCGAAATCCAACATCCTGCTGATCGGCCCCACCGGCTGCGGCAAGACTTTGCTGGCGCAGACGCTGGCGCGTATTCTGGATGTGCCCTTTACCATGGCGGATGCGACCACGCTGACCGAGGCCGGTTACGTGGGCGAGGATGTTGAAAACATCATCCTGAAACTGCTGCAGGCGTCGGAGTACAACGTTGAACGCGCACAGCGCGGCATCGTTTATATCGATGAGGTCGATAAGATCACCCGCAAGTCTGAAAACCCCTCGATCACCCGCGACGTGTCGGGCGAGGGTGTGCAGCAGGCGCTGTTGAAGCTGATGGAAGGCACCGTGGCCTCTGTGCCGCCGCAGGGCGGGCGCAAGCATCCGCAGCAGGAATTCCTGCAGGTGGATACCACAAATATCCTGTTCATCTGCGGTGGTGCCTTTGCGGGGCTTGACCGGATTATCGCGCAGCGTGGCAAAGGCTCTGCGATGGGCTTTGGCGCTGACGTGCGCGACAATGACGAACGCGGCGTCGGCGAGATCTTCAAGGAACTGGAGCCGGAGGACCTGCTGAAATTCGGTCTGATCCCGGAATTCGTCGGCCGCCTGCCGGTTCTGGCAACGCTGGAAGATCTGGACGAAGACGCACTTGTCACCATCCTGACCTTGCCGAAGAACGCCCTGGTCAAGCAGTATCAGCGCCTGTTCGAGCTGGAAGACACAGAGCTGGACTTCACCGACGAGGCGCTGAGCGCGATTGCCAAGAAGGCCATCGAACGCAAAACCGGTGCGCGTGGCCTGCGCTCGATCATGGAAGACATCCTGCTGGATACCATGTTCGATCTGCCCGGCATGGAGAGCGTCACCAAAGTGGTAGTGAACGAGGAGGCCGTGACCTCTGACGCACAGCCGCTGATGATCCACGCGGATGCCGAGAAAGAGCCGGCGTCAGCGGGCTGACAGGCCAAAGTTTTGATAAAGCGGCGCGGTCAATTCCGCGCCGTTTTCATGTTGAGGAGAGAGACATGATCAAGCGGATTTCTTCGGGCGGCGAGTTCGAAGCCAAGATCGGCTATTGCCGGGCGGTGGTTGCGGGCGGTTTCGTGCATGTGGCCGGAACGGTCGGACAGGGCGACGACGTTGTGGCACAGTGCCGGTCGGCGCTGGACACCATCGGGGCGGCGCTGGAGAAGGCAGGCGCCAGCTTTGCCGATGTGGTGCGGGTGAACTACTACCTGCCGGATGCAGCCGAGTTTGCGCCCTGCTGGCCGGTGCTGGCCGAGGTTTTTGGCGCCAACCCGCCGGTGGCGACCATGGTGGAATGTAACCTTATTGACCCGAAGTTCCGGATCGAGATCGAACTGACGGCGCTGGCTCCGGCTGAAGGCTGATCCTGTTAACAGCCTGTAAACCGGGCTGAGGCAAAACTGCCATTTCCCGCCGGGGATTGCCGGGCGCGGCGCAAGCCACTGGACCCCGGCGGGAATTTGGGCCATATCAGAGCTTGAAAAATCCGGAGGTACCCATGGGAATCCTGAACACTCTTCTGCGCGCTGTGACCTGGTGGAACGGTTCCACCCTGAACACTGCGATTTTCACCGCCCGCAAAGGGATCAAGGTGGGCGAGGATGATCAGGGCAACGTGTTTTACCGCAACGTGGACGACAGCAAGCGCTGGGTGATGTTCAGCGGTGAGGTGGAAGCGTCCCGTGTCAGCCCTGATTGGCATGGCTGGCTGCATCGCACCTTCAATGAGGTGCCGAGCGAAAAACCGCTGAAGCACAAGGCCTGGGAAAAACCGCATCAGGAAAACCTGACCGGAACCATGATGGCCTATGCGCCGGCCGGGTCGATCCGCGTGGGCGGCGAACCGAAGGAACGCCGCGATTACGAGGCCTGGGTGCCCGAGTAAACACATCTGCCAGAAGGCTGATTTCATGTCCCATAATCCTACCGAAGTTTTTGCCGGCGGCATTGTGCTGGCCGCAGCCATCGGCTTTGCCGTTTATGCCGGGCAGGCGGCAGGCCTGTCACGCGGCGGCTCTACCTATGATCTGACCGCGTCGTTCCGGTCGCTGGAGGGCGTCAGCGTCGGCACCGATGTGCGGCTGGCAGGTGTCAAGATCGGCACTGTGACCGGCGTTGGACTGAACGCCGAAACTTTCCGCGCCGATACCGTGTTTTCCGTACAGGACGGCGTCGAGATTCCCGATGACAGCGCAGTCATAATCTCCTCCGAAGGGCTGCTGGGCGGCAATTTTGTGGAAATCATGCCGGGCGGTTCACCTTTTGCCTTTGAGGCTGGCGAGGAGATCGAGGACACCCAGGGCGCCGTCAGCCTGATTTCGCTGCTGGTGAAGTTTGTGGCCGGCGGCGGGGAAGAGTCTTGAGGCGCTTTGCGGCAGTTTTGACGACGGCCGCCCTGCTGGCGGTTCCTGCCGTGGGGCAGGAGCAGGCTGAACAGGGCACTGCAGCGGTGCTGCGGGCGCTGGACAAGGTCAACGGGCATTCTCTGGATGCTGAGGTGGCCATTGGTGCCAGCGCGGAGATGTTCGGGTTGCTGGTGACGGTGTCAGACTGCCGCTTTCCGGCGGAGAACCCGACGGGTGATGCTTATGCCTATTTGTCGGTCCGTGATCCGAAAAACGGCGCAGAGCATTTTCAGGGCTGGATGATTGCCTCCAGCCCGGCGCTGAATGCGCTGGATCACAGCCGCTATGATGTCTGGGTCATCCGCTGCAGCAGCAACTGAGGTGCGGGTACAGACGGCTGCCTGAAGTCCGCATCCTTGTCCAGAGCCTCACGCAGCAGGCTGTGGTAGCGGGCGCGTGTGACTTCTATTCCCCCCAGAGAGGCCAGATGCGGGGTCAGAAACTGCGTGTCGCACAGGGTGAATCCTGCTTGCACCAGCCGGTCTGTCAGATAGGCCAGCGCAACTTTTGAGGCGTCGCGGTGGCGGGAGAACATGCTTTCACCAAAAAATGCGCCGCCCAGCGAGACGCCATAGGTTCCTCCGGCCAGGGTACCCTGCTGCCAAACCTCCAGCGAATGGGCATTGCCCATAGCATGAAGCTCCAGATAGTGGCTGCGGATTTCGGCGCTGATCCAAGTCTCAGCCCTGTCGGCGCAACCATCCACCACTCCGGCGAAATCCCGGTTTACAGTGATTTCAAATCCGCCGTTGCGGATGCGCTTGGCCAGAGAGCGGGAGATGCGGAAGCCATCGAGCGGCAGGATGCCGCGCCGTTTAGGGTCGACCCAGAACACTTCGGGGTCGTCGCGGTGTTCGGCCATTGGGAAAACACCGGCGGAATAGGCGTGCAGCAGGAGATCGGCAGTCAGGCTCATGGTGACGCCAGTATTAAGGGTAAAGGCAGGTAAAAGTAAAACGGGGCGCAACCAGATGGTGCGCCCCGCGGGATTTTAGCCCGGTGCGTTTTCTTCCAGCCAGCGTTCCAGCCAGTGGATGCCGTAGTCGCCGGTATGGATGTCCTGCTCCTGCAGCAGAGCATGAAACAGCGGCACGGTGGTGTCGATACCGTCGATGATCAGCTCACCCAAGGCCCGGTTCAGGCGTGCCAGCGCTTCGGTCCGGTCGCGGCCGTGCACGATCAGCTTGCCGATCAGAGAGTCATAATAAGGCGGGATCGAGTAGCCGTCATAAAGCGCCGAATCCATCCGCACACCCAGTCCACCGGGCGCGTGGAACGCGGTGATCTTGCCCGGGCAGGGGGCGAAATTCGGCAGTTTTTCGGCGTTGATCCGGACCTCGATGGCGTGGCCGTTGATCTCTAGATCGTCCTGGCTGAAGGACAGCGGAAGCCCTTCGGCAACCCGGATCTGCTCGCGCACCAGATCGACACCAAAGATCGCCTCGGTCACCGGATGTTCCACCTGCAGGCGGGTGTTCATCTCGATGAAGTAGAACTCGCCGTCTTCATAAAGGAACTCGACGGTGCCGGCACCGGAATAGCCCATCTTGCCAATGGCGTCGGCGCAGATATTGCCGATCCTGGCGCGTTCTTCCGGGGTGATGCAGGGGCCGGGGGCCTCCTCGAACACTTTCTGGTGGCGGCGCTGCAGCGAGCAGTCGCGTTCCGCCAGATGAATGCCGGTCCCCTTGCCGTCGCCAAAGACCTGAATTTCGATGTGACGCGGTTTCTGGAGGTATTTCTCCATGTAAACTTCGTCATTGCCAAAGGCAGCCTTGGCTTCTGAACGGGCGGTGGAGAAGGCGACCTCGAGGTCTTTTTCGTTCACCGCCACTTTCATGCCGCGGCCGCCGCCGCCGGCGGTGGCCTTGATGATCACCGGATAGCCCATGTCGGCTGCGGCTTTTTTGGCCGCCGCCAGATCAGGCACGCCGCCTTCGGAGCCCGGAACAACCGGAATGCCGAGGTTTTTGGCGGTTTCCTTGGCGGTGATCTTGTCACCCATGATGCGGATATGTTCGGCCGAAGGGCCGATGAAGGTCAGCCCGTGGTCTTCGATGATCTGCACGAAGTTGGCGTTTTCCGACAGGAAGCCATAGCCGGGATGGATCGCCTGGGCGCCGGTGATCTCGCAGGCCGAGATGATGGCCGGGATCGACAGGTAGCTCTGGGCGCCGGAGGGCGGGCCGATGCAGACCGATTCATCGGCCATGCGCACATGCATTGCGTCGGCGTCTGCGGTGGAATGAACCGCAACCGATTTGATGCCCATTTCCCGGCAGGCGCGGATCACGCGCAGGGCGATCTCACCCCGGTTGGCAATCAGGATCTTGTCAAACATGGCAGATCCTTACTCGATGATGGCCAGGGGGGTTCCGAACTCCACGGCGGCGCCGTCTTCGACCAGAATACGCTTCACGGTGCCGGATTTCGGCGCCGGGATGTGGTTCATGGTCTTCATGGCTTCGACGATCAGCAGGGTGTCGCCTTCGCTGACCTGCTGGCCGACGGAAATAAATGCAGCTGCGCCGGGTTCCGGTGCCAGGTAGACTGTGCCAACCATCGGCGAGGCGACGGCGCCGGGGTGGCTGGCGGGATCATCATTGGCAGCGGCAGCTGCGGCAGGGGCCGCTGCGGCGGCCACCGGTGCGGGAGCGGCGGCAGGCATCTGTACCTGAACCGGAGCAGCAACGGCTGCAGTCTGACGGGAGACGCAGACATTCAGGCTGTCATCCTCGCCGTATTCCCGTTTGACCTGCAGTTCGGTCAGATCGTTTTCGCGCAGCAGTTCCGCCAGCGCCTTGATGAATGCCACATCCGCTTCGTGAGATTTGTTCGTCATTTTGTCCTCAAGCCGGTTCCGACACGCCTGCAAAGGCCAGGTTGGCTGCGCAGGCAGGAAATTAGCGCGCTTATAGGGTAAGGTTAACCGCAAGGAAAGCGCTGTCGATGCTTGGCGTAACATGGCGGTAGATTGACGGATTTGCAATCGCCCGTCCGAAATTTGCTCTAAAGCGGCATGCCGGTCAGCTTGGCCACCAGCTCTGGCAGTTTGCGGGCCTCGAATTTCTGCAGCAGATGCGCGCGGTGGCTTTCAACCGTTCGGTAGGACAGCTCCAGCTGCTTGCCGATTTCCTTGGCCGACAAGCCCTTGCAGGTGAGAATGGCGACTTCGCGCTCGCGCGGGGTCAGCGAAACCACGGGACGGTCCTCTGAAATATCAGCAAACGACCAGATGCCGACCTGAAAGGGAGCTTGTGGTGTCACAGAACGTCCGCGCACCCGGCACCAGAACAATTCCCCTGACCGGCGGCGCATGATGCGCTCATCATTGTAGCTGCCGCTTTGCGCCTCTGGCTGCTGCAGGACGGCGCCGATGCGATTGTAGTCTTCCTGGCTTGGATATAATTCTGCCACCAGCATGCCGGTATAGTCGCCAGCTGACCCGCCGAAAGTGGCGGCAAACTGGAGGTTGCATCGGGTGATGATGCGGCGGTCCAGCACCGCGAGGCCTACAGGGGCATAGTCAAAGGCAAGATCGCTCATATTGCATTAATACGCAGGTATTTTTGCGGAATTGAAGGGCGTTTCTGCTGCGGGGCGTTCCGCGCGGGCGGTGGGCACGCGCGGCATGCCGTGTCGGCGGGTTCAGCCGAAGCGGGCAGAGGTGTCGTCCGGGGCGGGCTGGCGTTGCCCCATCATGCTGTCGATCAGCAGGCTCATCAGTTCGGCCCGGTTGCTGGCGCCGGATTTGCGGTAGATCGCGTTCAGCTGCGCCTTGACGGTGCCTTCGGCACTGCCGCGCAGGGCGGCGATTTCGGCGGTGGACAGCCCTTTGACCAGAAAGGTGGCCACATCCAGTTCCGCCGGTGTCAGGCTCCAGTTGGCAAATTCCGTGTCGATCACATCCTGCACCGCGGCCTGGGCAGAGCTCAGGCTGGCCTCCAGATGCGCCTTGCGCCGCATCAGCCACATCAGGATGCGCGCTTCGATGAGGATGGCGGCCAGCAGGGCGACAGCCGCGAGCCCCTCGACATAGGCGTGCGGGCCTTCGCCCTGTCCGGGTTCTGCAGCTTCCATGCCGCTGAGATCAGCAAACATGTCGCCCAGGAATACCGCCGCGCAGAGAGCTTGCACGGCGATCACGGCGATCAGTATCCAGGGCTGGGTCGGGTCCTGCCGGTTCTGGCTCATCTTCATGTCTCCGCTGAACGGTCGGGCAGGTTCTTGTAGCCGGTGATCATGGCGCGTGCCAGCCTGACTTTGGTGCGGCGGGTTTCAAAGACCACAGCAGCCACATGCAGCAGAACCGAGGCTTCTGCCCAATAGACAAGACTTTCGTGCAGCTCTTCTGGCCACCCGATGCCGTCAAAGGCAGCGGTGGTCTGCAGCCAGCCTGTCAAGGCGATACCGGCCATCGCAAAGAGCAGGTTGTAGATCATCAGGGCCCCCAGGGGAGAGTGGCCTTTGTGGCTGCCGCTGCGGCGGGCCGCGATGTCCTCCAGCTGCCGCGAAGCGGCCTTTAGGCTGGGCGGAAAGCTGGCAAACCGGGCATGGCGCGTTCCGATCAGCCCCCACAGGATGCGTATGCCGATCAGCGCTGCAATGACGTAGCCGATATCGTGGTGGAGCGAGCCATCGGGGTCTGTAAACAGGGCATTGGCGGTGAAACCCGCCACAAGCGACCAGTGAAACAGCCGGACGACGGGGTCCCAGACATATGAGTTTTGCATATTGTGTCCTTTCGGCCCGGAGCACAAAGGATGTGCGCTCCGCTGCCGTTTTGCGTCAAAGCCGGATCAATCGTCGTCTTCGGTATCTTCGTCGATTTTCACCACTTCGAACTGATCGTTCAGGTGGAATTCATAGTCCTTGCCGTCCTTGGTGGCCTCGGCTTCGAACATGCCGTCTTCGGCTTCGACTTCGGTCACGTCATATCCCTGACCGGTGAGCATGCTGCGGATTTTGGCCTCAGCATCGGGGCTGATCGCGGAGCTGGACGCAACGGCCGCAGCTGCCGGCAGGGTAAGAGCGAGGGCCAGGATTTTGATGGAGTTGCGCATGATGTTTTCCTTTCTGCGTTGTCTGTTCTTCCCGCATCAGTGCGTTGCGGGCCGTGGCATCGACATCGGGAGGAGGAGGCCCAGGCAGAATAGGAGGCAGGTTGGATAGGCGCTGATTTCCGCGTCGTATAACCATGGTTTACGAAAGAAATCAGACGGTTTCCCGGATGCGGGACAGGAAAAGACCGGCTCAAGGGAATGAGCCGGTCTTGGGTGCCGTAACCGGTTTGCAAGGGCCCGGCGCGGCGGATAAAAATGTTCCGAAAGGTTTCAGATCGCCAGATATTCGGCGCGCAGCTCCTCATTTTCCAGAACTTCGGCAGCGGTGCCGTCAAAGACGATGCCGCCGGTATCGAGGATCACCGCCCGGTCCGCCAGTTCCAGGGCGCGGACAGCGTTCTGCTCGACGATGATGGTGGTCATGCCCTGTTCCTTGATATGGATGAGGGTCTTTTCGATCTCATCCACGATCACCGGCGCAAGGCCTTCGTAAGGTTCATCCAGCAGCAGCACCTTGATGTCACGGGCCAGCGCGCGGGCAATTGCCAGCATCTGCTGTTCGCCGCCGGACAGGGTCACGCCCTCTTGTTTGCGCCGTTCGCCAAGGCGCGGAAACAGGTCGTATAGACGTTCCAGCGACCAGCCGATCGGCGGGGCAATTTGCGCCAGCTGCAGGTTTTCCTCGACCGTCAGACCGGGAATGATGCGGCGGTCTTCGGGCACCAGACCCAGGCCAGCGGTGGCCGCTTCATGCGAGGCCATTTTGTGCAGCGGCTGGTGGTCCAGCCAAATTTCGCCACGCGTCACCAAAGGGGAGCCGGTGCGGGCGATTGAGCGCAGGGTGGAAGTCTTGCCTGCGCCGTTGCGGCCCAGAAGCGCGAGGATCTCGCCTTCGTGGACGTTGAAGCTGATGCCCTGCACGATATAGCTCTCGCCGTAGTAGGCATGCATGTCCCAGATCGACAGGAAGGCCGGCGCGGTGGCGGCCGTGTTGGCGCCTTTGGAGAAATCGGGTTTGACGTTCATGATTATATCCTTTCTCACTCATCTTGTCCGAAAACCGGGTCCCATTTTTCGGGATGAGTGACGTTCCTCCCTACGCCGACTCGCCCAGATACGCTTCGCGCACCTTCGGGTTGCCGCGGATGTTTTCTGGGTCGTCCTCTACCAGCGGGGTGCCCTGGGCCAGCACGGTAATCCGGTTGGCGAGGCTGAACACCACATGCATGTCGTGTTCGATGATGGCGATGGTGATGTCGCGCTCATCCGAGATCTGTTTCAACAGGTCGATGGTATTGTTGGTATCGGCCCGCGCCATGCCGGCGGTGGGTTCATCCAGCAGCAACAGGCGCGGTTCCTGGCTCAGGCACATGCCAATCTCCAGCCGCCGCTTGTCGCCGCGGGACATGGCGGCGGCATGCATGTGCCGCTTGTCCGCCATGTTCATCTCTTCCAGCATATGTTCAGCTTTTTCCAGGATGTCCTTCTGGCTTTGCACTGAGGCAAGCGCATTCAGTTCAAACGCGCCGTCGCGTTTGGCAAAACAGGGGATCAACATGTTTTCCAGCACGGTCAGGTCGCCGAAGATTTCCGGCGTCTGGAACACGCGGGAGATGCCCATCTGGTTGATCTCGTAAGGTGCGCGCCCCAGCACCGACTGGCCGTCGAACATCACTGACCCGGTGTCGGGGATCAGCTTGCCCACCAGGCAGTTCAGCAGGGTGGATTTGCCCGCACCATTTGGCCCGATGATCGCGTGGACCGAGTTTTCCTTTACGCTGAGGTTCACCTCGGACAGGGCTTGCAGGCCGCCGAACCGTTTCCCCACGTTTTTGACTTCAAGGATACTCATCAGCCTGTCTCCTTATTCCGCAGGGTTGGTTTCATGAGAGGCTGAGCCGTTGTCTTTGCTCTTGCGGCTCCTGAGCCAGCCTCTGATCCGCTGGCCACCTTCGACCAGGCCGCCGGGCAGGAAGATCACCACCAGCATGAACAGGATGCCCAGGGTCAGGTGCCAGCCCTTGCCGATGAAGGGGTGGATGATGAAGACCACCGCATTCTCCAGCCCGTCCGGCAGAAAGCTGAACCAGCTGTGCAGGACGTTGTCGTTGATCTTGGAGAAGATGTTTTCAAAGTATTTGATGAAGCCTGCGCCCAGCACCGGGCCGATCAATGTGCCGGCACCGCCCAGGATGGTCATCAGCACCACCTCGCCGGAGGCGGTCCACTGCATCCGCTCAGCACCTGCCAGCGGGTCCATCGAGGCCATCAGCCCGCCAGCCAGCCCGGCATACATGCCCGAGATCACAAAGGCTGCGAGCGTGTAGGGGCGGGTATTGAGGCCGGTATAGTTCATCCGCTGCTGGTTTGATTTCACCGCCCGCAGCATCATCCCGAAGGGAGAGCGGAAGATGCGGATCGACAGGTAGAAAGAGGCCAGCAAGACCAGCGCGCAGAAATAGTAGCCGACGTTGAAGGTGAAGACCCAGCTGCCGATGACAAGATCAGCACTGTCGCGCATCTCCAGACCGAACAGGCCGGGAACGGGAATGTTGCCCTCTGGTGTCTGGCTGGCACCGAGGATGCGCGGATCATTCAGGGCCAGCTGCAGGCCGGTCTCGCCGCCGGTCACAGGGGTGAGCACGGAATAGGCCAGCGCAAACATCATCTGGGCAAAGGCCAGCGTCAGGATGGAAAAGTAGATGCCCGAGCGGCGCAGGGAGATAAAGCCGATCAGCAGCGAGAACAGGCCGGAGACGATCACGGCCAGCAGGATTGCCGGGATCACGTTCATGCTCAGCAGCTTGAACATCCAGACCGCCGCATAAGAGCCGACGCCGAGAAAGGCCGCATGGCCAAAGGACAGATAGCCGGTGAGACCGAAGAGGATGTTAAAGCCGATGGCGAAGATCCCGAAGATCACAAACCGCTGCATCAGGTCCGGATAGCCTGCATTGAACTGCGCCATGGCACTGCCAGCCGGGAAGGGGTTCAGGATGAAAGGGGCGAACAGGGTCAGCACCGCGACGAGGATCAGGAGGCTCAGGTCTTTTTTGCTCAGGTTGAACATGGTTTTAGTCCTCCATCACGCCTTTGCGGCCCATCAGGCCTCGCGGGCGGGTCAGCAGAATGATGATGGCGACCAGATAGATGATGATCTGGTTGATGCCTGGAATGATGTCGATGACTTCGCGCATCGAGGCAAAGCTCTCCAGCACGCCCAGCAGGAAGCCTGCCAGCACCGCACCAGGCAAAGACCCCATGCCGCCGACAACCACCACCACAAAGCTGAGGACCAGAAAATCCATGCCCATGTGATAATTGGGGGAGTTGATCGGCGTGTACATGACGCCAGCCAGGCCGGCGACGGCGGCGGCAATGCCGAACATGATGGTGAACCGCTTGTCGATGTTGATGCCCAGAAGGCCGACGGTCTCGCGGTCGGCCATGCCGGCCCGGACCACCATGCCGAAGGT
Source organism: Leisingera sp. S232 (assembly GCF_049800895.1). Taxonomy (NCBI): domain Bacteria; kingdom Pseudomonadati; phylum Pseudomonadota; class Alphaproteobacteria; order Rhodobacterales; family Roseobacteraceae; genus Leisingera; species Leisingera sp. S232. The sequence goes on from NZ_JBNAFX010000016.1 coordinate 77,290, forward strand.
GGTGAACTGCAGGAAGGCAAAGACCCCGCCGATGATCACGGCAGCAAAGCCGAAATAGATGATCCGCCAGTAGGGGTAGATGATCAGGTTCGGATCAAAGCCCAGCATGGCGCCGAAATCCAGCGAGCCCTTGAAGGCCGCGGGGGCCGGAGTCGGGATCGGATTGGCGCCGTAGAAATACTTGATCACCTCCTGCAGCACGATGGCAAGCCCGAAGGTCACCAGGATCTGGTCCGCATGGGGGCGCTTGTAGAAATGCTTGATCAGCCCGCGTTCCATCACCACGCCAACCAGGATCATGACGGGAATGGCAAAGATCAGAGACAGCGGAACCGCCCAGTCGATGATGGCATCGCCCGTGGCCTGGCCGAACAGGCCATGCACATAGGGGACGTCAACTTTTAGCGGATTGCCAAGGAAATCCTTCTGCGTGTCGTCGATGATTGTATAGCTCAGCGTCAGGATGCGGCTCAGGGTGACTGCACAGAAGGCCCCGATCATGAACAATGCGCCATGGGCAAAATTCACGACGCCCAGCGTGCCGAAGATAAGTGTCAGGCCCAGCGCGATCAGCGCGTAGGCTGAGCCCTTGTCGAGCCCGTTCAGGATTTGGAGGATTATGGCGTCCATTGTCCCACCCTTTGAAAGTGTGAGTGCATAATGCGGTCGGGCCCGTTACAGGGCGGCTTTGGCGGGCGCAGCATGGGGCGGGGGCTGTCACAGGGAAAGCCCCCGCCCGGCTGTTCAAATGCAGGTCAGGCCTCTGCTTCAGGCGCCATTGTTGCAGGTGCCCAGAGCGCCGCCAGAGAACTGCGGGTGATCGGGGTCATAGGTGACCTGATCCACCGGGGTGACTTCGACGATTTCGAGCAGGTCGAACTCTGACGTCGGGTTCTCTTTGCCCTTCACGACCAGCACGTCCTTGAAACACTGGTGGTCGGCGCCACGGTACAGCGTCTTGCCGTTGCCCAGCCCGTCGAACTCATAGTCCTCGAGCGCCTCGGCCACAGCACAGGGTGCAAAGGAGCCTGCGCGTTCAACCGCATCCGCATAAAGCAGGGTCTGCACATAGGTGGTGTGCGCGGCCTGGCTCGGCGGGAAGCCGTATTTTGTGCCAAAGGATTTCACAAAGGCCTTGGAGCCTTCGTCCTGCAGGGTCCAATGCCAGTTGGTGGAGCCGAAGATGCCCTTCACGTTGGCGCCCGCACCCTTGGCCATCAGGCGGGAGTAGAGCGGCACGACGATCTGGAAATCCTTGCCGTTCACCTGCTTGTCGCGCAGGCCGAACTGCACAGCATTGGTCAGCGAGTTCACCATATTGCCGCCATAGTGGTTCAGAACCAGCGTGTCGGCGCCGGACTGCAGAACCGGAGCAATGTAGGACGAGAAGTCGGTCTGGGTCAGCGGGGTCTTCACTGCGGCAACAGTGTCCCAGCCCATGGCTTCGGTCGAGGATTTGACCGCTTCTTCGGTGGTGTAGCCCCAATTGTAGTCCGCGGTCAGGTGATAGGCTTTGCGGTCGGTGCCATAGGCGCCTGCCAGCACCGGCGCCAGTGCCGCACCGGACATGTAGGAGTTGAAGAAGTGGCGGAACCCGTTGGCCCGCTTGTCCTTGCCGGTGGTGTCGTTGGAGTGGGTCAGGCCTGCCATGAAGATCACGCCTGCCTCCTGGCACAGCGCCTGCACGGCCACGGCCACACCAGAAGAGGAGCCGCCGGTGATCATCACCGCGCCGTCCTTTTCGATCATCGACTTGGCCGAGGCGCGGGCCGCGTCGGACTTTGTCTGGGTGTCGCCGGTCACATATTCGACCTTCTTGCCCAGAATACCGTTGCCCTGCAGCGCCTTGGAGCTGAAGGTGTTCATCATGCCGGCGTCGCCGCCACCGTTCAGGTGCTCGACCGCCAGCTCATAGGCGCGCAGCTCGTCGGCGCCTTCGTCTGCATAGGGGCCGGTCTGGGGCACGTTGAAGCCCAGGGTGACGGTGCCGCCTGTCGGCTCATTGGTAAAAGCATGCGCGCTTTGCGCGGTAAAGATCGTCGGCAGCGCAAGCCCTGCGCCTGCGACGGCGCCGGTCCGCAATAGGCCGCGACGCGAAACGTCAAGTTTAGGCATGTATTCCTCCCTTGTATGATTGGCACTGCCCAGCTCCTCACTTCTGCGCGGTACCTGCACAATTTGTGCAAATTCAGTATGGGCGGCTTGTGTAAACTTGAGCAATAAAACCCTTTTAAAGCTTGAAAACTCTGTAAATAAATGAACACTGCGTTACGGTGATCTGTAAATAAAGTTATTTTGCATTGCAGAAAGCTGTTGAAAAGGAAGCGTTTTGGGAGACCCGCCGGCATGGCACGCGACACCCTGACAGGCAGCCGGATCCGCGAGCGCAGGCTGATCCTGGGCATGCGCCAGGCTGAACTGGCGCGGGAGGCGGGGATCTCTGCCTCATATCTCAATCTGATTGAGCACAACCGGCGCAGAATCGGCGGCAAGCTGCTGGTCGGTATTGCAGGCGTTCTGGGCGTAGAGCCGTCGATGCTCAGCGAGGGGGCCGAGGCGGCACTGATCTCAACCCTGCGGGAAGCTGCGGCGGACAGCGGCGCGCCGGTGGCAGAGCTTGACCGGGCCGATGAATTCGCGGGCCGTTTTCCCGGCTGGGCCGAAGTTCTGGCAGCCGGTCATCGCCGCATCGCCGCGCTGGAGCGGACGGTGGAAACACTGTCAGACCGTTTGACCCATGACCCGAACCTTGCGGCCTCGGTCCACGAGGTGCTGTCGACCGCTGCCGCGATCAGGTCCACCGCCGCCATTCTGGCGGAAACCGGTGAACTGGAGCCGGAATGGCGCGACCGTTTCCACAGAAATCTCAATGAGGATTCGCTGCGCCTGTCGGAAAGCAGCCGTGCGCTTGTGAGCTTGCTGGACGAGGACGGCATAGGCGCAGACCGTCGTGGCATGCCGCAGGAGGAGGCGGAGGCGTTTTTCCTGAGCAACGGATTTCATTTTCCTGCGCTGGAAGATGGCTCTGCCACACCAGAGGATCTGGTGCGGGACGCAACGTCGCTGACTGGCGAGGCGGCGCGCAGTTTGGCACAGGCGATGCTGGAACAATATCGCGCGGACGCCATGTTGGTTCCTTTGCGGTCGCTGGAGCGGGAGATATCAGCTGGTGGCATTGATCCGGTCGCACTGGCCCGCGGGTTCGGCTGCGGGCTGCCTGCGGTGCTGCGCCGACTGGCGTCGCTGCCAGAGGATGTGTTGGGCCAGGAGGCCGGGCTGGTCATCTGCGATGCATCCGGCACATTGCTGTTTCGCAAGCCGGTAACTGGTTTTGCAATGCCGAGGTTTGGTGCGTCTTGCCCGCTGTGGCCGCTCTATGCTGCGCTGGTAAATCCGAATGTGCCTGTCAGGCGAAATGTGGTGCAATATGGCCGGAACGCTGAAGCGTTTGATTGCATGGCCACCGCCTGGATGCAGAGACAGCCGGATTTCGGAGAAGACCCGCTGTACCGTGCGGTGATGCTGATCCTGCCGGGGGCCAAGGACGCGCAGGATCCCCAGCCAGTGGGGGCCAGCTGCCGGATCTGTCCGCGCCAGGGCTGTCCGGCGCGGCGCGAACCTTCGATCCTGAAGGAAGAGTTTTGACACTTGCGCGGGCAGGGCGCTAACCTGTGGGAAAATAACCGTGTGCCCGTGGCCGCACAGGCTGCGGGACCGCGCTGGGAGGAAATTCTGCTGATGGGCAGGCATGTTGTTCTGATTGAAGATGAACCGAATATCGCCGAGGCTATCCGGTTTTTGCTGATGCGCGACGGCTGGAGCGTGGATGCCCATACCGATGGTGCGACGGCTGTAGAGGTGATCCGGGAGGCCGGTCCCGACCTGGTTATTCTGGACCTGATGCTGCCCGGCAAAAGCGGCTTGGAAATCGTTCGTGAACTGCGCGCAGCAGAGGGCATGCAGACTTTGCCGGTTCTGATGCTGACCGCCCGCGGCCAATTGCGGGACCGTGAGATGGCGGAGAAAGCCGGGGTCACCCGGTTCATGACCAAACCGTTCTCAAATACCGAAGTGCTTACCGCTGTGCGCGATCTGCACGCCCAGGCCGGACAGGGATAAAGCCGCGATGGCGCAGGGTCGCGGCAACAGATACTCGGGCACCCGATCAGAGCGCCAGACCTACCGCCGCCGCAGGCTGATGGACATCTCGAGGCTGCTTCCGGTGCTGGGGGCGTTGCTGTTGGCGCTGCCGCTGCTGTGGCCGGAGGCCTCAGCCCATCCGGCCACGCGCGGCGGCGTTAGCATGTCTGCGGCCATCATCTATATCTTTGCCGTCTGGATCGGCCTGATAGCCACCTGTTTTGTTTTCAGTTTGGCTGTTCAGAGATGGGCCGACCACTGGACCGGCGGCGGGCCTGACGCTGCAGGAACCGAAGGCCGGGCTGGCGACCGCGCAGGAGACAGCTGATGGCCTCTCTGAATGGTCTTGCCTTTGTCTGCCTGGCCTATGTCGCCTTTCTGTTTTTCATTGCATTCTGGGCCGACCGGCAGGCAAGCCGCGGCCGCAGTGCCGCATGGATGCGCTCACCGCTGATCTACACGCTGTCCCTGTCGATCTACTGCACCGCATGGACCTTTTATGGCGCTGTTGGCTATGCTGCACGCTCTGGGCTGGAGTTCGTGACGATCTATCTCGGCCCTTCGCTTGTGATGATCTGCTGGTGGTGGGGGCTGCGCAAGCTGGTGCGGATCGGGCGCAGTCAGCGGATCACCTCGATTGCCGACCTGTTGTCCTCGCGCTATGGCAAGTCAAACCTGCTGGCCGCTGGTGTGACCATTCTGGCGGTGATTGGTGTTACACCATATATTTCATTGCAATTACAGTCCGTTACACTGTCTTTTGCAATCTTCGCCGACGCCGATCCGCTGCGGGAATTTAATGAAACCTCCACTGTGTTTTGGGTGGCAGCGGGCCTGGCGGTCTTTGCGATCCTGTTTGGAACCCGCAACCTGAATGCCAATGAACGCCATCACGGCGTCGTGACAGCGGTGGCTCTTGAAGCAATCGTCAAACTGGCCGCCCTGCTGGCGGTTGGGGTTTTTGTGGTCTGGGGGGTTGCAGGCGGTATTGGTGAAACGCTGACCCGCATCGACGCCTCGCAGATCGGGCAGTGGAATGTCGACGGCAGCCGCTGGACCACGATCACCTTTCTGGCGGCCGCGGCCTTTATCTGCCTGCCACGAATGTTCCAGGTCATGGTCGTCGAGAACGAGGATGAACGCCATCTGCGGATCGCCTCCTGGGCGTTTCCGCTGTATCTCCTGCTGATCTCCATGTTTGTGGTGCCAATTGCCGTGGTCGGGCTGGATCTTCTGCCCGCCGGCGCCAATCCCGACATGTTCGTGCTGACGGTTCCTTTGCATCAGGGGCAGCAGGGGCTGGCGATGCTGTCCTTTCTGGGCGGCTTTTCGTCTGCCACGTCGATGGTGATTGTGGCCGCGATGGCATTGTCGACGATGGTGTCGAACCACATAGTCATGCCGGTCTGGTTGCGGGTGCAAAGCCGTCAGGCATCGGTCTCTGGTGATGTACGGAACGTGGTTCTGCTGTCGCGGCGGGTGTCGATCGCAGTGATTATGGCGCTGGGGTATTTCTATTATCATCTCTCTGGCGGCGCAGCGGCGCTGGCGGCCATCGGTCTCATCTCATTTGCGGGTGTGGCGCAGCTTCTGCCGGCGCTGGTGGGCGGTCTGTTCTGGCGCGGCGCCACCCGAAGCGGGGCGCTGGCGGGGCTGTCTGTGGGGTTTGGTATCTGGCTTTTTACCATGCTCCTGCCGGCTCTGGGCGGGGGGCTGCTGCCGGCGCATATCCTGCGCGACGGCCTGTTTGGTTTCAGCTGGCTGCGGCCAGAGGCGCTGTTCGGGATCGAAGGCCTTGATCCGACGGTGCATGCGGTCATGTGGTCGATGAGCCTGAATGCGCTGGTGTTTTGCCTGGTCTCTCTTATCAGCTTTCCCAGCCCGCTGGAGCGGTTGCAGGGGGCGCAATTCGTCAATGTGTTTGACCATTCGGCAGGTCCGCGCGGCTGGACCGGATCAGTGGCGCAATGCGAAGACCTGATGATTATGTCGCAGCGGATTCTTGGCGCAACGGAGGCGCAGGCCTTCTTTGAGCAAGAGCGGATTCGGCAGGGCAGCCGTGGACCGCTGCCGGAACCGACACCGGCCTTTCTGGAGCGGCTGGAGCGGGAGCTCAGCGCCTCTATCGGGGCGGCGGCGGCCCATGCGATGATTGGGCAGATTGCCGGCGGCTCTTCGGTTTCTGTGGCGGACCTGCTGGCGGTTGCAGATGAAACTGCACAGATGCTGGAATATTCCAACCGTCTGGAGCTGCAGTCGGCGGAGCTCTCTGCAACCGCTCTTAAGCTGCGGGAAACAAATGAAAAGCTGACTCAGCTCTCGGAGCAGAAAGACGCCTTCCTGAGCCAGGTCAGCCATGAGCTGCGCACTCCGATGACATCCATTCGGGCGTTTTCGGAGATTCTGAGAGATGCCGGGCGGCTTGATGAGCAAGAACAGCGCCGCTATGCCGGAATCATTCACGACGAGGCGCTGCGGCTGACCCGGCTGCTGAATGATCTGCTGGACCTTAGCGTTCTTGAAAGCGGCAAGGTCAGCCTGAATATCACCGTTGGCACCTTGTCTGAAGTGCTGGACCACGCGGTATCGGCTGCACTGGCTGGCTTGGACCGGCCGCTTGAGGTCAAACGCAGTCCGGAGGCCGAAGGATACCGGGTTTCTTCTGACCTGGACCGTTTGGCGCAAGTCTTCATCAACCTGATTACCAATGCCCAGAAATACTGCGACGCAGAGCAGCCGGTGCTGTCAGTCGCTGCGTCAGCGGCCGACGGGCGGCTTTATGTTGATTTTGCTGACAACGGCAGCGGTGTTCCGGCGGATTCTCAGCAGGTGATCTTTGAAAAATTTGCCCGCGTCAGGCCTGAACGGGCAGGTGGTGCGGGTCTTGGTCTGGCGATTTGCCGCGAAGTCATGCAGCGGCTGGGGGGCGATGTTTCATACTTGCCGGGGCATGGTGGCGGCGCTTTTCGGGTTTCCTTACCGATTTCAGAGGAAAAGGCTGCTAAACCGGCACGGGAATACAGAAGTTGTTAACCCCCTTTCGGGTAAAACCGGAGAAACGGGACGCGTAAGGGGCAGGTTAAACAGCCTATGTCTGAAACAGAAGCAGCAGAGGCAAGCGGCGGCGGGCACAATGTGCTCGCTCGCAAGCTGGCAGCGACCAAGGAAGGCGCTGGGGGACTGACAAGTTCCCTGACGCTGAAGGCGTTACGCCGCTCAGTCGCGCGGGCTGCTGCTGACCTGTGCGATCTGCCGATGGCAGTTCTGGCTGCACGGCAATCCAACCGGGTGCCGGAAGATTTGGCTGAACAGCTTTCGGACAAGGATCTTCTGGTGGTCCTGGATTGCCCTCATGGACGGCTTGGGGCAGCCAGTATGGATGCTGCCACCGTGACCGCACTGATCCAGCAGCAAACGATTGGGACCGTGGCCGGCAAAGCACCGGATGAGCGCAACTATACGCCCACCGATGCTGCCATGACCTCGGACTTCCTGGAACGCACCTTTAGCAAAGTCGTCGCCATGCTGGCGGACCAGACAGATCAGGCGCTTTTCACCGGATACAGATTTGGCGCGCAGGTTGAAAATGTGCGCAGTCTGGTGCTGGGGATGGAGGCAGAGGACTACCGGATCATTGAGCTGACACTGGATCTCGCCTGCGGCGCCATGCAAGGTGTCATGAAGCTGATCCTGCCAGAGCCCACGGCAGAAGAGCTGCAAGGGGGGCACGGCAGTGCCAATGGACCGTCACTTGGGGCAAACCTCGACTCGATGCGGGCGGAACTGACAGCGGTGCTGTGCAAGATGCGGGTGCCGGTGCAGACGTTTGCAGGCCTGCGGATCGGCGATACGATTCCGCTGGATTCGGCGTATCTTTATGAAACGGATCTGCTGACGATCGGCGGCAGCTCAGTGGCTCAGGGACGTCTTGGCCAAATGAAAGGTTCGCGTGCCGTGCGATTGAACCTGTCAAAGGGCGAAAGCCAAGGAAATGCGGGTGCTGATGCCGCAGCGTTTTCTGAAAGCGGCGGTATGGACATGCTCCCGGATGCGGCACCGGCGCTTGAACTGGATATGGGAATCGCTGCGCAAGGGTTGCAAGAACCCATGGATAACATGGGGCTGCCTGCCCTGGATGCCGGTGGGGGGCTGGATGCAGCCCCATTTGATGGCGGTCTTGGCGGTGGGCTTGACGCAGGACTTGGCGGCATGGGCGGCGGGCTTGATGCCGGAATGGATGCGATGGCGCTTCCTGCGCTTGACGGCGAAGGAGAGCTGGGCATGGACGGGCTGGCCGGCGGATTGCCGGATATGTCTGATCTCGCCGAACTGCCAGACCTTCCGACCGGAGATCTTGACGATTTTGCCGCTGGCGATCCGGATGAAATATCGCAGCTTGCCGGGTTGGACAGCGCGCTCCCTGAAAGTTGAGGCCGGGGCGGCGTGAGTGCCAGAGCGAAACCCCACTGCAGCGGCGGCAGGGGTATCGAAAATCCGAAAATGACCGCCCGTGCCGTTCTGTAAACCGGGGCGGGCTCTGGCTCAGTCTATTGAAAACCAGCGGAGCTTTGATTGGCTCGGAGGTTTAGGGTGAGCTTTTGTGGTTAAGCTTTTGCTTTCACACGGCGTTGTTGCGCAACTCGTTTTGAGGACGAGCTTCCCCTTTCCGCGGCGGATTCATCCATCACACACGATCTCGGCGGTGCCGAGGGCCGAGAATCGGTTCATGAGAGCGATGCGGATGTGGATTTCGGCGGTTTGTCTGTCTGGGTCCCTCGCCATGATGCGTTCGCCGAATGCCTTGAGGCATAGCATTTTGGCCTCCACGCGACTTCGGATGTGATAACCACTCCATCGTTTCCACAGCGCCCTGCCGAAGCGTTGCGAAGCGCGCAGTATCTCG
>NZ_JBNAFX010000017.1:0-83983 GCF_049800895.1 Leisingera sp. S232
TGTCTTATGAATTTCGTGGCTCCAATGGCAAACTGGAGCCACTGCCTGGCACGGCATTTATGCCGGGCAGTGGCGGGGATGGATCGAGACCGCGCAGGTTCTCGGAACCGTGCTAGAGTGGGATCGTTCCCGTCAATTTCCATGGGGCCTGAACGGATACGCGGGGGAGAACCCGCCCCGTATGACAAGCATAGGACAGGGAAAGATGACCAGACACACTATTGGCGTGGATATATCAAAAGACCATTTGGACCTTCACGCATTGCCTTCAGGAGAGGAAGTGAGGATCCAGAACAGGAAAGGCAGCTTTCCCAAGCTGATCCGATGGCTTCGGAAGCTGGAGCCGGAGATCGTCGTCTTCGAACCGACAGGTTCCTATCATCGAGCATTCGAACAGGCTTTGCACACGGCAGGAATCCCCGTTTGTAAGGTGAACCCACTGTATGCGCGCCGGTTTTCGCAATCCGCTGGTGTCTTGGCCAAGACCGATCGGGTTGATGCAGCTATGCTGGCACGGATGGGATTTGCCTTGGACCTTGAGCCACAGCAGCCGCAGCGGGAGTTGGTTGCCATCTTGCGTGAGCTGGCGATGTTCAGACGGGGATTGGTTAAAGAGCGCACAGCAACACTGAATAGGCAGAAGGTGCTGACCCACCCCCTGCTGAGACGCCAGTGTGCGGCCCAGTTGCGCCAGATCGAGCGGCAGGTGAAGCAGTTGGATGCCGAGATCCGTAACACTGTCGAGGCAGATAGACAGTTGAAGCGGCAGAAGGAAATCCTGATCAGCATTCCTGGCATTTCGGATGTTACTGCCTTCACCGTATTGGTGGAGATGCCGGAAATCGGGACACTTTCTTCGCCGCAGGTTGCCAGCCTGGCAGGCCTTGCGCCGATGACGCGGGAATCCGGAAAGTGGAAGGGAAAGTCCTTCATCCAGGGCGGAAGGGCGGTCTTGAGGCACGCTATGTATATGCCTGCACTTGTCGCCTCCCGTCATAACCCGGACCTGCGCGCCCTGTATGAACGGCTTGTTGCAGCCGGCAAGCCAGCCAAGGTTGCGATAACAGCGGTGATGCGTAAGCTGATTGTTTTAGCCAATGTCCTGATCAAGGCTGACAGGCCTTGGGAAGTGCGTCCTGCCCTCTAGCCTCCAAAAGATCAATACAGTATTCTAAGCGTCAGTACCGCTTAGATTGATTTTCCCGAGCGGAATTTCAGGATTTTGGAGACGCGATGAGCTTCGACGATGAGGAAATCAGGGCCATCAAGACGAGGCTGCTTGAAGATGGTTATGTCAACGACGAGCAGGGCCTGGGTGCAATCGCGTTCAAAGATCATGGAGACGCAATAATTTCTGATCTTCGGCTGGCCGGTTACTCTCAGCCAATTGCCCGCGGTGCCGGCTACTTTTCAGGCAATGGCAACGTCTACTGGATGCATAACCCGGATCTGGTAAGTGCCGATGAGGCCCGCTGCATGACCCGCAGATGGGTGAATGACCGTGAACACTGCTAAGGGCTTTCCTGTTCGACAGCGGCCTTTCCTTCTCAAGGACAGGTTCAGAGTGTTTTGCTTTCAACCGAAAGTGAGCACCCTCATCGCGAGATGAAGGTGCCCATCATGGTGTGCCTAGAGTATATGAGATGGAGGAACCAATCTCGACTCTCCTTATAGGTGAAGTAGACTTAGGTTTCGTTAACTCATCGCAGGAGTTTGATCCAATTGACGAACTTGAGACAATGGACACTGGCATTGGGTGCGGCCGCCTTTGCGGATGCATCAATGTCGGTTGCGGAGAACAGTGAACCCGTACCAGACGAGGTTATTGCTGCGCAGCGCGCCTCTTTGGCCGCTGCAACGGAAGGGACAGGTTTTGGCCCTCAGTCACCGCGTGATATTGGACAGGCGGAAGGTACCAACCCGCGCGTGTTCAGCAAGGCGCCAGCTGTTACAGGGATGACTCTTTGCGATATTCATTTTCATGAGAACGCTGAGCATCGTGGTGGAGAGTTCACCACCTATGCCGGCAATGGTGATGGCAATGGATACGGAACAGGTTACAAATTCTCCGGAGAACTGACACCAGCCGAGAAAGCTTCTGCCGGCAAAGCGGTTGGAGCCAGCGAGCATGGAGACCTGGTGCCTGGCGACACAATCGAAGCCCATTTCGTTTATTCAACCGCACAGGCAACGCTTGGAAATGGATTGGGCACCTGCCTTGGTGAAGCGACCAGCAACCCCCAATTGCGGGTGGAAGCTGTTGTTGCAGTCCTTGTTTCTGAGGGAGGCGCAGACTTTACCGAATTGGCGCGGATCCAGGAAACTGGCGGGCTGAACCAGCTTCCAAACCTGCCGACCGATTTGGGGGCACCGGTGACCTACACAGGATCAACCACGGGCCCGGCCTATAACGAGAAGGGATCTCCCTTCCAGGTTACCTGGAATGTCCGGCCGAAAGTTCTCAAGCTTGATATCCATTCAGTTGACGCCTGGCTGGGCGACAACCCGTTTTCGGAAACACATGCGCATGGTGTCCGGAACCTGGTCCGGAACCCAGCATTGCTTTCGCCAATCAATTGAGATGAAACGGGTAAGAGGAGCGATTTCTCAGCTTCCTCTTACCCAACCTGCCGTAGCAGACACCTTGTGTTTAAAAGTTATCCCAGCCCTGCGCCGCCGGAAGCACCTCTTGATCAAAGTCATCAAAGGCCGCGTCAGCATCTGGCATCGGAGGATGCGCTTGAGGCAAGGATTTAGCCGCTGCGGGCGGAGCTGTATCTCCTTTGAACTTGGAGATCTCCTGTGTGAGCTGGCTGGCGTCGTTCGACAGCATCTGGCTTGCAGCAGATGTCTCCTCAACCATTGCTGCATTCTGCTGCGTCACTTGATCAAGCTGGGAAACCCCCATGTTGATCTCACTCAAAGCTGTCGATTGCTCAGAGGCCCCTGTGGCGATTTCACGGATGTGATCTGAAATCGTTGCCACGCTCTTGATAATCTGCTGCAGTTCTTGGCCGGATTTTCCGACGAGGCTCACACCATTGCCTACTTGCTGGTTGCTTTCACTGATCAGCTGCTTGATCTCTCCTGCAGCATCAGAAGACCGCTGGGCAAGTGCTCTGACTTCCGATGCAACAACTGCGAAACCGCGGCCGGCCTCACCTGCCCGTGCAGCTTCCACGCCAGCATTCAAAGCTAGCAGGTTGGTCTGGAACGCAATGTCGTCGATCACACCGATAATCTTGGAGATTTGTTCCGAAGAGTTTTCAATTTTTGACATCGCATCAACAGCGCTAGTTACAACTTCGCCGCTGCGTTCCGCAGAGGCCTTGGCGTCAGTCACGATCTCTTCGACATTTCGTGCGCCGTCTGCTGAGGCTTTAACTGTTGCCGTCAATTCTTCCAGCGCTGCAGCCGTTTCCTCAAGGGTTGCAGCCTGGCTTTCGGTGCGCTGGGAAAGATCATTGGCGGCCTGGGCGATTTCATCCGATGTCCGCCCTACTGCTGCAGAAACCTGCTTTACGGCACCAACGGTGGTGGCAAGCTGCTCCAGAGAATGGTTGAAAGCGTCTCCAAGGGCTGCAATGTCCGGCTGATTGGATGCTTCAATTCTGTAGGCAAGGTTGCCTTCGCTCAATTCCTTCAGGCCAGCCCCGATTGCTTCCAGCCCGCGGCGGCGCTCGGTCACGTCTGAAGCAACCTTCACAACCCGTTCGACCTTGCCGGTGTCATCCTCGACAGGCGCATACGTCGCTTGAATCCAGATGGTTTCGCCGGACTTTGTCATCCGGGGAAATTGATCCGTAAATGCCTTTCCGCTGGCGAGGTCGGACCAGAATGTCCTGTATTCTTCAGAGGCAACCAGCTCAGGAGCAACAAACATGGAGTGATGTTTTCCCTGGATCTCTTCGAGATCATAGCCAAGTGCGTTCAGAAAATTCTGGTTGGCTGTGATGATTGTTCCATCGGGGTGGAACTGAATTGTTGCCTGTGTCCGGTCAACCATGCCAGCAATGATGGCATTCGTATCCGGCTGTTTTGAATCCGCAGTTTTCCTGCTTTTGAAGAACATCTCGATTACTCCAAGGCTATCTTCTGGGCCACACACCTTCGAACTGCGAACGTACGAAAGCTTTGTGCCAAAACCGTTAATGCAGATTGCTGAGGTTCAAATGGCTCTAGAAGCCCTTTCAATTAGCCTTGACGCAAGACGGATACTCTGGGCTGTTGCGGCTGTGGGTGAACCAGCTAGTCTGACCTGATGAAACAGTTTTCGGAGACCCTATGAAGCGCCGAAGCACATTGATTTTACTTGCTGGCGCTGCGGCGCTGGCCGCCTGCGCAGGCACCGCCTCTCCGCCGGAGGAGGCCCGGTTTGACCCGCCGCTCTATCCCAATGAGACGCCGGAGCTGCGCCAGAAGATCAATCATTGGGCCGATCACTACGAGGTTCCGCGCAGCCTGGTGCACCGGCTGGCGGTCCGGGAAAGCACTCACAGACCGTGGGCCGTGAACCGGCCGTACTACGGGCTTTTGCAGATCCTTCCGGCGACGGCGCGATCGATGGGGTTCACCGGCCAGCCCAAGGACCTGCTGGACGCCGATACCAACCTGGAATTTGCCGTCAAATACCTGCGTGGCGCCTGGCTGATCTCTGATGGCAGCCAGGACAACGCTGTGAAACATTATTCCCGCGGCTACTATTTTGAGGCCAAGCGCCGCGGCATGCTGAAAGAAACCGGACTGCTGCCCTGACCCAGGTCGCAGGCAAGGCCCCCAGCGCCCCGCAGGGGCGCTGCCGGGCCCAACGGGACGCAGGCGCTGTCCGCAGGACGGTGCCAAGGCCGGGCGGGAGCGCTCGCGCGGCCAAGTGGCCGATCCACCAACCCCCAGGGACTTTAGGGAAATTCTAACTGCCGCCGGGTTTACTGCCCGAATGCTGAGCCTTCTTAAACTGCTGCTGCCCGCGCTGATGCCCTCCTGGCGGTTCTTTCAATCAGTGGACCCTTCGCCCCGGGTGGAATGGGCCCTGCTGAACAGTGCGGATGATGCTTCTGTCCAGTGGCAGGAATTCCGCCCCCGACCGCAGCATCTGCCACTGCGGGCCATGGCGCAGCGCCTGCTGTGGAACCCGCGTTGGAACGAAAGCCTGTTCCTTGTGTCCTGTGCGGAGCGGCTGACCCTCGCACCCACATCGCACAGCGAGCAGGAAATCCTGCGCCGTATCAGCGCCGAAATCGCCCGCAGCCTGCCGCCCGCGTGCCATTTGCCGTTGCTGCAGTTTCGCCTGGTCTTTCTGGATCGCGGCGAAGACGGCGAGATCATCAAAGCCGTGACCTATCAGTCGGAGCCGCAGCCGCTGGCCGGGTTGATTGCCGCATGACGCTGGACCTGGCCCTGCGCGCAACCGAGATTCTACTGGCTCTGGCCTTTTTGCAGCAAAGCGCCGAACATCTGGCCGGCTTTCGGGAGGAACGGGGTCTATTCGGTCCGCGGCTGCTGCTGTCGGCATTGCTGCTGCTGGGTGTCGCCACACCCTGGGTTCTGCTGGGGTTGGTCTTGCTGGCGCTGCTGATCCTGCGGCGGTTTCAAGGCCCCTATAATGGCGGCAGTGACAAGATGGGACTTCTGATCCTGTGCTGCCTGACCGCCGCCCGCTGGTTGCCGCAGGAGCACTGGCAGGAATACGCCTTGGCCTATCTCGCGGGGCAACTGGTGATCTGCTACTTCATGTCCGGCCAGGTCAAAATCGTCAATCCCGAATGGCGCTCCGGGCGCGCGCTGCAGGATGTGTTCCGCTTTTCGGCCTATCCGGTCAGCGAAGACCTGCGGCGACTTGCAGACCGCCCGTGGCTGCTCTGGGGGATGGGCTGGGCCGTCATCCTGTTCGAAGTCATGTTCCCCCTGGCCCTGTTCAGCCGCGAGGCACTGGTGCTGGCCCTGTGCATTGCGGCCCTGTTTCATCTGGCCAATGCCTGCCTGTTCGGGCTGAACCGGTTCTTCTGGGTCTGGCTGGCCGCCTACCCGTCGCTTTTGTGGCTGCAGGAGCGGGTCATCCTCTGACCGCCGCCGAAACGAAAAAGGCCGCCCCCTTGGGCGGCCTTTCCGTAAGATACGCAGGTCAGAGGTTTATTCCTCTTCCAGCTCCTCAACAGCTTTCTGCAGATCGTCCTTGGAGACCTCTTTCTCGGAGACTTTGGCCTGCTCGACGATGTGGTCGACAACCTTGTCTTCGAAGATCGGCGCGCGCAGCTGCTGCTGCATCTGGGCGTTCTGCTGGATGAACTCGAAGAACTGGCGTTCCTGGCCCGGGTACTGGCGAGCCTGCGCCATGATCGCCTGAGTCATTTCGGCGTCGGTCACTTCGACCTCGGCTTTCTGGCCCAGCTCGGCCAGCAGCAGGCCCAGGCGGACGCGGCGTTCGGCCAGGGTGTTGTGCTCGTCAGTGGCTTCGATTTCGCCGTGGTCGTGGCCTTCCACTTCCGGGTTGTCCTCGTGCCACAGCTGATGCGCGATCTGCTTGGCTTCAGCTTCCACCAGCGACGGCGGCAGGTCGAAGGAAACCAGGGTGTCCAGCTGGTCCAACAGCGCACGCTTCATGATCGCGCGCGAGGCGCCAGCGTATTCGGCTTCCAGACGCTCGCTGATCTGACCTTTCAGGGCGTCCAGATCGTCGGCGCCGAATTTCTTGGCCAGCTCGTCGTCGATCTCAGCCGCTTTCGGCGCTTTGACTTCCTTGACGGTGCAGGAGAACACGGCCTCTTTACCGGCCAGGTGCTCGGCGCCGTATTCCTCGGGGAAGGACACGGTCACGTCTTTTTCTTCACCGGCTTTGGTGCCGACCAGCTGCTCTTCGAAGCCGGGGATGAAGGAGTTGGAGCCCAGAGCCAGCGGGTAGTCATCGCCTGCGCCGCCGTCAAAGGCTTCACCGTCGATGCGGCCCACAAAATCGATCACGACCTGGTCGCCATCTTCGGCTGCTGCGCCCTCTTCGCGGGCTTCGAATTCCTTGGCGGTCTCGGCCAGGTTGGCCAGCGCTTCGGTGACGGCTTCGTCCTCAGCCTTCACAACCAGCTTTTCCAGCTCAACGCCGGAGAAGTCGACCTCGGGGATTTCCGGCAGTGCCTCATAGGACATCTCGACGTTGACGTCGTCGCCTTCTTTCCAGTCTTCGTTGGTCATCTTGACGTCGGGCTGCATCGCCGGACGGTCGCCGCTGTCCTCGAAGTGCTTGTTCATGGCGCCATCGACGGCTTCCTGCATGGCTTCGCCGATCAGGCGCTGGCCGAACTGCTTTTTCAGCAGTGCCATCGGCACCTTACCCTTGCGGAAACCTTTCATTTCAACTTCCGGCTGGGCTTCGACCAGCTTTTCGTTGACCTTCGCGTCCAGCTCGGCGGCGGTGACGGTGATGGCGTAGCCGCGTTTCAAACCTTCGTTCAGCGTCTCGGTGACCTGCATCCTATTCCCCATAGAGATTCGGGGCACCTGCGTGCAGGGGCCCCCAGACAATTTGCGGTCTTCTATTTCCCCCGGCCCGGCGGCGCAAGGGGGATTGCCCCATTCCTGTGCAATCCTGCAGGTTTCCGGGTCCGCAAACGAAAAAACACGCCCGCAAAGGGGCGTGTTTCCTGATCTGAAACCGAGGGAGTGGCGGTTCAGAACTTCCAGCGGGCGCCGGCCAGGATGACGTTTGCGTCCTGATAGGCCGTGGCGCTGGTGTCAGCATAGGAATAGTCGCGGTAAGCCACATAGGTCTCGACATTGTAGGCATCGATCTTCTGAACGGCGGCAACACCCCAGGATTCGGCGCTGTCGCCGGTGGTGACCATGTCGGAGCCGTCATAATAATCGACCGAGAAAGAGGTCGAGCCGACCGCGATCAGGTCCGCCGAGTAGCCCAGCTTGGCGTAGGCATAGGTGCCTGCGATGTCACGCTCGCCCGCAGCGATGTTCAGCGACAGGCCGGTGGCCTTGTGCAGCACCGCAAAGGAGCCGGAGATGTCGCGGTAATCGGCCTGGCCGGTTTCCTCAGTCCAGGAGGCGCCGATGCCGGAGTCTATGGCAAAGCCTGCGGCGTCATCATTGGCCCAGCGGACTGCCACGTCATAGCTTTCGCGGTCGTTGGCGTCGCGCAGAACATCGGTGCCCCAGGACGTCGACAGGGTGAAACCAGCAAGCTCAGATGAATCGTAACGGACACGGCCCAGACGGCCACCGTCCAGATCCGTGAACGCATCGCTGATGTCCACGCCGCTCAGCACGCCTGCGCTGGTGCGGAAGGCATAACCGCCCGCAGAATCAGCCACCGCGTTGGAGGCGCCAAGGGCCGTACCAGAGAAATCCGCACCGGTGATGCCGTCAGTGGCCATCGAGCCCTGACCCGCCGAGAAGCGGCCATAGCGTGCTGTGTCGAACTGGAAGTCCACATGGCGGATGTTGGTACGGTCCCAGCTCAGATTGTCGCCGGTCGAAGTCTGGCTGACCCCGTCAGAAGCGCGAAAGCCAAGGGCGGTCTCGAAGTTGAACCGCAGGGTGTTCGCGCCATAGGCCTGCTCCAGCCAGAAGCCGATACGCGAGTTGGAAGCCGTGTTGTCGGTCAGCCGGTTGAAGTCCTGTTCGCCGTCATCGAAGGACTGGTAAACCGGGTTGAACTGACCGTACCAGCGAAAGCTGCCACCGGTGTCGTTGGTGTAAGTCGGGCCAGCAAAGGCAGGGGCCGCAAGTGCTGCTGCCAGCGACGCTGCGCCTGCGCGTGCTGCAAATTTGGTGCTCATTATTTTTGAGTCTCCTGTTCCGTCGGCGCTGTCCCTCTCCATCCCTGAGAGCAGTGCCGGGAATTTGGCTAACATGCGATTTCCAGCTCCATGAGGGTTGAAAGAACGGCGCCGAATTCAGCCGTATTGCATAGGCGGTTTTTTGCCGATGGCAGGTTTTGATTTGCGGAAATACGCCTATGGTCAGGCGTTTATGTGAAGCTCTTCACACTTACCTCGGTGCTAAGGGCAATGCAGCCATGCAGCTAGCGCAACCCTGCGCCAGCGCAGAAACAGCTAGGTGTTTGCGCACAGGCATACGGCCAGAAAATGCGCGCCATCATAGGAATGCACACCAAGCCCGGTCTCCCCCAAGGCAGCCAGTTTTCGGTCTCATACCTTCGTGTTCACCGTGCAGGCGGCGGTCTGTAGGAGTTCTTCCGCCGCAATCCCTTCAGTCAGGCGGCATTGCCAGCGAAGAATGAGAAACAGGTGAGGAGAAGCAGTAGCCCAGCCATCCGATCATTGATGAATGTGAACAAGTAGAGTGATCTGACGATGGGATGACCGCGGATATCGCCCGCGCCGCACTACAGGAGGTGAAACAGAATGAGCACGCAGATCATTCCCGATGACGCAAAATACGTGTCGGCAACGCAAGCCATCGAATCCCCCGCTTGCCGTTCAAACGCGACAAGTTCTATAAGATGGGAAAGATAGAGAACATCACCCCCATCACGCTCTACCAAAGTGCGCGACCGTTCTACTCGGTGGCTGAGATTGATGCTTTGTTCCAGCTTGCCAGCGAATAGCAAAGTGGGGGGCCAAATCCCATGAAATCCGAAATAACTAAACGTTTTCAATGGCAATGTGGTGCGGGTGAAGGGACTCGAACCCCCACGCCTTGCGGCGCCAGAACCTAAATCTGGTGCGTCTACCAATTCCGCCACACCCGCACTGCGCCGGGACAAGCCCGCCGCGTGACGCGGTGAATAGCAAAGCCTGGTCAGGGATGCGAGGGGAAATCGTGTCGAAACTGCCGTTGTGCAAAACAGCAACAATCCGTCCGGAATATGGCAACAATCGGCGGTTTTTTGCGCAAAAGGCTGGGCGCTGAATCCGCTTGTGCAGTAGTTTGGCAAAAAAGTCTGAGGCAGACAAAGCGAGCAACACTATGAAACCGTTTGGAAATGCGGCCTTGCGCGCGCAAATGGCGATGCGTGGGCAATCACAGCCCCGACGGCTGTTTCAAGGCAGCCAGAACATCAGCCTCTTGCGCGGCACCCTTGTGCTGACCCGCGAGGGGGAGCGCGCGGCTGAGGAAATCAAATCCGGCGACAGCCTGATCACCCGCACGCAAGGCATGGCCCAGGTGGGGGCCGCAAGAACCCGCCGCGCGATGCTTCAGGCGGTTTGCTTTGCCGCCGGCTCGCTGGGCGACACACGCGCAGACGGTGATCTGGTGGTGCCCTGGGATCAACGCATCCTGGTGCGCGACTGGCGCGCCAAGGCGATGTTCGGCCAGCCGCAGGCGGTGGTGCCAGCCTATGAGCTGGTGGACGGAGAATTCATCCGTGACTTGGGCCTGCAGATGATGGATCTGACGGTGCTGGAGTTTTCCCGCCCACATGTGATCTATGCTGGCGGGCTGGAACTGGCAGCCGCCGCCGCGCCGCAAGAAGACCTGCGCCCGGCAGCCTAAGCCGCTTATAATCCCAGTTTACGGAACACGGCTGGGATCTGCTCCGGCAGATCCTCGGCAATCAGGCCGGGGCCGAACTCCAGCGCACATTCCACATGGATATAGGCTGCCGTTTCCGCCGCCTGCATCGGTGAAAAGCCGCGCGCCATCAGCCCGGTGATGAACCCCGCCAGCACATCGCCTGACCCGGCAGTTGCCAGCCAAGGCGCGGAGCGTTCGTAATGGGCGGAATTGACCGAGCAGCGCCCGTCCGGCGCAGCGATCACCGTATCCGGCCCTTTGAACAAGACCACACAGCCTGCACGTTTGGCAGCCTCGCGGGTGGCGTCCACCTTGGAATAGGCGGGGCCTGCGGTGGCGGGCGCGTTCAACTTCTCGGCCAGATCCGGGAACAGCTTGGCAAATTCACCGCCATGCGGGGTGATCACGCAGGTCTCATGCAACAGGTTGAACAGCGCTTCTGGCTTTCGCTCAAAACGTGTGAGCGCATCAGCATCCAGAACAGTCGCACGCTGCTCCTTCAGCACTGCCATCACCACCGCCTGGGTATCCGCGCCACGTCCCAATCCGGGGCCGAGGCAGATGGCGTTGAAACGCGTGTCCTCAAGCATTTCGCTGACCCCATGCGCGCCATCGATCTGTTGCAGCATGATGGCCGTCAGATTGACGGCATTTTCAAACATTGCCGAGCGCGGCGAGCCAACGGTGACCAGCCCTGCCCCGATCCGCAAGGCGCCACGGGCCGCCAGTCGGGCGGCGCCGGTCTTGCCATGGCCGCCGGAAAGGACGAGGGCGTGGCCGTGGCTGTATTTGTGTTTCTGTTTGCCAGTTCGGAAATCTGAACTCCGCTTGGTATCAGCACTACGAATTCTTGCCGTCATCAAAGAAGTAATGCTGCTGTCGCCCCTACCCGTTGCATTTCGTTTGAATGAAGGGACTTTGGCACCCAGTCCGATATCCTTAACCACTACCTTATCAGTTGCAGCCGCCAGTCCAGCCAAATAATGGCCCTGGCGCGGCCTTTGGAAAGTAACTATCAGTTGCGTGTCTGGCGCATCGGACCAATCCTTGTCTTGACTGTCCAAGAATCTGCCACTGTCTGAGCAAAAGCCAGAGGGCACGTCGATGGCGACCTCTGGTGTCGATTTGATCATCTCCCAGCAGAACGCCCAAGCGTCACCCTCCAACGGACGTGACAAACCAGAGCCAAAGACGGCATCAATTCTCAATTCAAAATTCTGACAGAGATAGTCGCGTCTCATCAGACTGTTATCAGTTAATTTTCCGGTCTCCAGCCACCGCTCATAATTCACCTTCGCATCCGGCGGCAGCTTGTCCGGGTCTCCATACAGAAACACCTCCACCTCCCAGCCGCGCTCCTTCAACAGCCGTGCCACCACAAAACCGTCGCCGCCATTGTTGCCCGGCCCGCACAGGACCACGGCCCGGCGCGTCCCTTCATCTTTCTCCAAATACTCCGGGGAGCGCGAGGGGCTGGCCCCTCGCCCGATGTCAACAGACTCCGCCAGCTCTGGCCACTCCTCGAAAATGGCCTCAACCACCCCCTGCCCGGCCCGCTCCATCAACTCCAAGCCGGTCACTTCGCCGGACTCAATCGCGGCCTGTTCAATGGCCCGCATCTGGGCTGCGGTCAGCAGTTCAGTCATTTTTTGACCTTCTCCGATTCAATTCTGCGCTATTTCCGGGCGCAGTGCTTATTTTTTAGGCGGACAGCTTCAAATCCTGCCTTCAAATGCCGCAGCTGCAGCCTCCTGCATTGCTGCCTTCATTTAGAAGTGAAATGACACCCCCAACAAGCTTGCGAGGAGCCTGCGCATGAAAAAGATCGAAGCCATCATCAAGCCTTTTAAACTGGACGAGGTGAAGGAAGCGTTGCAGGACGTCGGCGTGCAGGGGCTTTCTGTCATCGAGGTCAAGGGCTTTGGCCGCCAGAAGGGCCATACTGAGCTCTACCGCGGCGCCGAATATGTGGTCGACTTTCTGCCCAAGGTGAAGGTCGAGGTTGTCCTGGACGACGATCAGGTCGACCAGGCGATCGAAGCCATTGTCGACGCGGCCAAAACCGACAAGATCGGCGACGGCAAGATCTTTGTCTCGCCCGTCGAGCAAGCCGTTCGCATCCGTACCGGCGAGACCGGCCCGGACGCGCTGTAAGACTTCAAAAACATCCTGACATCTACATCAGAAGGACCAAGGGAATGAGCGTAGACGCAGTTCTCAAGACACTCAAAGAAGAAGACGTCGCCTATGTCGACATCCGGTTCACCGACGTGCGCGGCAAGCTGCAGCACGTGACCGTGGACGTGGACCTGGTGGACGAAGACTTCCTCGAAGAAGGCTTTATGTTCGACGGCTCCTCGATTGCCGGCTGGAAGTCGATCGAGAACTCCGACATGAAACTGATGGCAGACACCAGCTCTGCCTATATCGATCCGTTCTACGCGGAAAAAACCCTGTGCATCCATTGCTCCATTGTCGAGCCAGACACCGGCGAAGCCTATGAGCGCGACCCGCGCGGCACCGCCCAGAAGGCCGAAGCTTACCTCAAGTCCTCCGGCATCGGCGATGTGGCCTATATGGGGCCGGAAGCGGAATTCTTCCTGTTCGACGATGTGCGCTTCTCCAACACCATCAACAAGGTGTCCTATGAAGTAGACGCAACCGACGGTTCCTGGAACACCGACGCCGAGTTCGAAATGGGCAACATGGGCCACCGCCCGGGCCTGAAGGGCGGCTATTTCCCGGTGAACCCCATTGACGAAGCACAGGACCTGCGGTCTGAAATGCTCTCGACCATGAAACGTCTGGGCATGAAGGTCGACAAGCACCACCACGAGGTTGCCTCCTGCCAGCACGAGCTGGGCCTGATCTTCGACAGCCTGACCAAACAGGCCGACGAGCTGCAGAAGTACAAGTACATCATCCACAATGTGGCGCATGCCTACGGCAAGTCGGCAACCTTCATGCCCAAGCCGATCTATGGCGACAACGGTTCCGGCATGCATGTCAACATGTCGATCTGGAAAGACGGCAAGCCGCTGTTTGCCGGCGACAAATATGCGGACCTGTCCCAGGAAGCGCTGTATTTCATTGGCGGTATCCTGAAGCATTCCAAGACCCTGAATGCCTTCACCAACCCGTCCACCAACTCCTACAAACGCCTAATCCCCGGCTTTGAGGCCCCGGTTCTGCGCGCCTACTCTGCCCGCAACCGGTCCGGCTGCGTGCGGATCCCGTGGACCGAAAGCCCGAAAGCCAAGCGCGTCGAGGCCCGTTTCCCCGATCCGGCGGCGAACCCCTACCTGTGCTTTGCCGCGCTGCTGATGGCCGGCCTGGACGGCATCAAGAACAAGATCGATCCGGGCGAAGCCATGGACAAGAACCTGTACGACCTGCCGGCCGAAGAGCTGGAAGGCATCCCGACCGTCTGCGGCTCGCTGCGCGAAGCCATGGACGCGCTGGCCGCCGACCACGACTTCCTGCTGCAGGGCGACGTGTTCACCAAAGACCAGATCGACGGCTATATCGAGCTGAAGATGGAAGAGGTCCACAAGTACGAGCACACCCCGCACCCGGTGGAATTCGGCATGTACTACAGCTGCTAAGCTGCCAGATCAGACACGAAAAGGGCGTCCCGCGGGGCGCCCTTTTCCTTTGCAGGGCTTGCTCTTGAGACAGGCATTCCTTATCCAGCGCGGCTCGCGCTTGGCAGACAGGAGCCTTCCATGACACCTCCAAACACTCTTGGCATCGACTTTGGCACCTCCAACTCAGCCGCTGGCATTGCAGTTGCCGGCCAGCCATGGCTGGTGGAAATGGAACCGGGGCAGCAAACCCTGCCCACGGCAGTGTTCTTTGCACAGAGCGCAGGCGCCATGCGAATCGGCCACAGTGCGACGCGGGCGCTGATCAGCGGCGAAGAAGGCCGGTTCATGCGTGCGCTGAAAAGCCTGCTGGGCACGCCACTGCTGCAAGAGGAGCGGCGGCTGGGCGGCGAACGCCTGAGCTTTGCCACCCTGATTGCGCGGTTCCTGGCCGAGATGAAGCAGCGGGCAGAAGCGGCAACACATATGGAGTTCACCCATGCGCTGTCCGGGCGTCCGGTTCGCTTCCATTCCAAGGACGAGGGTCGCAACGCGCAGGCCGAAGCAGACCTGCGCGCCTGCTATTTGGCGGCTGGCTTTCAGGATGTGATGTTCATGTATGAACCAGAGGCCGCCCTGCAGGCCGCACTGCCTGCGCCGGGCCCGGGGCTGATTGTCGATATCGGCGGCGGCACCTCGGATTTTACGGCCTTTGAACAGGACGCGGACGGCACAACCCGCATTCTGGCCTCGCACGGCATGCGGCTGGGCGGCACTGATTTTGACCGGCAGCTGAGCATACGCCATGTCATGCCGCTGTTGGGCTTGGGCAGCCAGATCCGCAATACGTTCGGCAGCGGAACCCTGCCCGCTCCGAACCGGCTGTTTTATGATCTGGCGACCTGGCAGATGATCCCCTTTCTCTATGCACCGGAAAGCCGCCGCGCGGCACGGGACCTGGCGGCCAATGCGGCGGAACCGGCAAAGCTGGAGCGGCTGGTTTCTGTGCTGGAGGATGAGCTGGGCCATGAGCTGGCGTTTGCCGTGGAGCACGGCAAGATTCGCGCCAATTCCGGCAGCGCATCGGCCCTGATTGACCTGAAGCTTCTGGAACGCGGATTGTCGGTGCCGCTGGATGACGCCGTCGTGGCGCAGACATTGGCGGATCAGACCGCGGCGATTGGTGCCTGCGCAGCAGAGACCTTGGCGCAAGCAGGCCTGCCTCCGGCAAAAGTGGAGCGGATCGTTCTGGTCGGCGGCTCTTCGCTGCTGACGGCCGTGCAGGCTGAAATGCGCATCCTTTGCCCAAATGCCCGGCTGGAAACGGAAAATGCGATGACAGCGGTCGCAGACGGCCTTGCCCTGGCGGCAGGAACGGCTTTTGCCTAAGCGAATGGGAAGCAAGGGCAGCTTTTCCCGTTAGACAAGATCGGCCAGCGCGTTAGGCTGCAGGGCAAGAGTCACAATTTGAGAGTTTCCTTCATGCGCCGACTGCTGGCCCCAGCCCTGATCTCCGCCCTTCTCGCCGCCCCGGCCCTGGCTGCCGACTGCGGCAACACATCTGCCGGGTTTGACACCTGGAAACGGGAATTCCAGCGCGTGGCCAAACGCGCAGGTGTGCGCAAGAATGGCCTGCAGGCCCTGGCCAATGCCCAATATGCCCGCCGGACAATTTCAGCCGACCGCAACCAGAAGAGTTTCAAATACTCGCTGGAGAAATTCATGCAGATCCGCGGATCTGCCACGATCGTCGCCCAGGGCCGCAAGCGTAAAGCCCGCAACCCGGATTTCTACGCAGCGCTGGAACGCAAATACGGCGTGCCCGCAGGTATTCTGATTGCCATTCACGGGATGGAAACCGCCTTTGGCAATTACATGGGCGACAGCCAGGTGGTCTCTGCCATCGTCACGCTGACCTATGACTGCCGCCGCTCCGGTTTTTTCCGCCCCCATGCGCTGGGGGCGTTGAAACTGGTGGATCAGGGGGCCATCAGCCCCGCCACTCTGGGCGCCAAACACGGCGAGCTTGGCCACACCCAGTTCCTTCCGGGCAACGCACTGAAATACGGCGTGGATTGGGACGGAAACGGTCGCGTCGACTTTTACAATATGGGCGATTCTCTGGCCTCGACCGCCAATTACCTGCGCAAAAAGGGCTGGAAACCCGGCAAAGGCTATCAGCAGGGGGAGCCAAACTACCGCGTGCTGAAGGAATGGAATGCCGCCACCGTCTACCAGCAGTCGCTGGCGATCATGGGGAAACAGATCGACGGCTGAAGACTGGCGCCCCTGAAACCCGGCATGACTGCGCCCGCCCTGCCCGGCGGGCGTTTTCTGTTATTCCCGCCGAGTAATACAATCTCCAGCTATCGTGAAGATTGCAAGCCTTTGGGCATCAATGTGTCGACCTCCCGCCACAGTTGAGCCGCAATCCAGCGTCCGCCAATCTGGATAACTCAAAATTTACATTACTTTTCAGACAATTGATCACTTCTTAAGTTCATTTTCACAGACCAGCACAACTTCCGGAAAATCAGTCACAGACGCCCTACTTTCAACTATTTCAAATTTTAATCTTCCTGTAACGGCACCCTGAATGGAGGATCCGGACAGTGGCGAAAGATGTGCAATATACAGGTCGGTTGGGGCTGGAAGGCCGCGACAGCGGAACGATGTCCGAAGCGGTGACCACGGTTGTCGACACGCTGGATGACTTCGGCCACCCGGCTGAGCAGATAGAGGCACGGGCCGAAAATACGGCCAGGCTTCAATGCGACCATTATCAGGTGACTGTGCGCGTGCGCCGCCTGCCTCTGTGTCGCACCAGAAAACTGCCTGGCAGTGTCATGCAGCCTTCGGCGCTGCTGGAGCTGTCGCTGACGCCGACCTACCCTGATTATTGCGACCGGGAAATTTCCGAGCTGATTCTTGCCGCCATGCTGAGGCGCCTGGTGGATAAGGTCGAGGCAACTTCAGTGGAGTGGCTTGATACTGGGGTGACCCTGACATGCGAGCAATTCCAGAGCGCATTTGATCCCCAGACAGCCGATGCGGGGCATTCTGTTTCGCCAAAGGACGCCGCTGAAGACAGTTCATCTGCGGCTGAATGGGCGATACCGTCCAAGCCACGCGGAAGAGAGTGTTTTACCCCGGTTGAACAGACCGCCTTGGCGCTCGAAGCGCATTGCGAACTTGCGTTTCAGCAGGCTGAACGGCCTAATCCCGAAAGTTTCGATGCACAGGTTTCCGGCAAATCGCGGACTGGACTGATAGTCACAATCCCCACAGCAGAGTTGCGCGGCAGCTGGGGGCGCAAGCTGCAGGATTCTGCGCTGGCAGCCCTGTCCTTCTCGGGGCCGCGCCGTTTGCGCTTCATCACCCATATGCTGCTGCTGACTGCTCTGGTTCTGTATCTGGACAGCGCAGGCATGGTCCTGGCCGCCCGGTCGCTGGTGCCATAAGGGCTGGCTGTCGGCAGAGAAAAGGCCTGACTCTTCTGCCGACAGGCTAGGTCAGAAACGACGTTAAAATCCGTCGCTTTCAGCCGCGATTCCGAAAAGATGGGGCGCCACGCTGGACACACCTGTGCAGCAAGGACTTCCCAGCATGAATGAGCATTACCGCGACATCCGAAAAATCGACCCGACCCGCGGCGCCACATTGGGCGACAACACCCCGAATGACAATGACCGGGTTGAAATCGGCCCCACACAACTGGCCTTCTCTGAATGGGCCGCAGCCGGGCTGCAGCTGCCCGACCTTCAGGCGCTGCGCAAGTTCCGCTGGGAACGGCTGACCCGGTTCATCAACGACCGCGGCTATGGCGGCCTGCTGGTGTTTGATCCGCTGAACATCCGTTATGCAACCGACAGCACCAATATGCAGCTGTGGAACACCCATAATCCGTTCCGCGCACTGCTGATCTGCGCCGACGGCTATATGGTGCTGTGGGACTACAAACAGTCCCCGTTCCTCAGCGAATTCAACCCTCTGGTGCGCGAGCAGCGCGCGGGCGCAGACCTGTTCTATTTCGATCGTGGCGACAAGATCGACGTGGCCGCCGACAAATTCTCCAACGAGGTGCGCATCCTGCTGGAAGAACACAGCGGCAGCAATAAACGGCTGGCGGTGGACAAGGTGATGCTGCATGGCCTGCGCGCACTAGAGGCGCAGGAGCTGGAGATCTTCCCCGGCGAAGAACTGACAGAGAAATGCCGCGCAGTGAAAGGCCCGGATGAAATCCTGGCGATGCGCTGCGCCCATCACGCCTGCGAAACCGCGGTGGCAGCCATGGAGAAATTCGCCCGCGAACAGATTCCCGGCGGCACTATCTCCGAGGATGACGTCTGGGCGGTTCTGCATGCGGAAAACATCCGCCGCGGCGGCGAATGGATCGAAACCCGGCTCCTGGCTTCCGGCCCGCGCACCAACCCGTGGTTCCAGGAATGCGGCCCCCGCATCATCCAGAACAACGAGATGATCAGCTTTGACACCGATCTGGTCGGCTCCTACGGCATCTGCATCGATATCTCCCGCAGCTGGTGGATCGGCGATGACACGCCACGGCCCGATATGATCTATGCGATGCAGCACGGGATCGAACACATCCGCCACAACATGGAAATGCTGAAACCCGGGGTGAACATTCAGGAGCTGTCACGCGGCTGCCATCTGCTGGACGATCAGTTCCAGAAGCAGAAATATGGCTGCATGATGCATGGTGTTGGTCTGTGTGATGAATGGCCACTGGTCGCCTACCCGGACCAGATGGTCGACGGCGCCTTCGACTATGAACTGGAACCGGGCATGGTGCTCTGCGTCGAGGCGCTGGTCTCGCCTGAGGGCGGCGATTTCTCGATCAAGCTGGAAGACCAGGTGCTGATCACCGACGACGGCTATGAGAACCTGACCAGCTACCCCTTTGACAAGGCGCTGCTGGGCGAAGCCTGAGCCCAAATGCCGGCCTCTCCCGCAAGGAGAGGCCGGAACAGCCTGTGGCGCCGTCAGGCGCCTCCGCTTAGCAATGGCGTTGCAGGAACGGCGCAAGCTTGTCGCGCAGAACCAGCACCCCAGGAGAACCCGTCACCTCTGCCAACCGCTTCAGCGGCACCCAGGCGAGAGAGTGGGATTCTTCACTGGCGGAAATCTTCCCGGCCTCTGCCTGAAACAGGTAGCGCACATCGAAATGCAGATGCGCGGCTTCCTTTGCGTTTTCGGGGATCTCGTGGATGTCGACGTCAAACACCCATTCCGACATCCGCTTGATCCGCGTTAGCCCGCTTTCCTCATAGGCCTCTTTCTGGGCCACAAACGGCACATCGGCGATGCCATCGCAGTGGCCTCCCAGCTGGAACCAGCGGCCCAGTTTTCGGTGATGGGTCAAAAGCACGCTCTGCATATCCCAAGACATCACAAAGGCGGATCCGGTCACATGGCCCGTTTGCGGGTCCCTGCCAAAGGGCTGCGGTGCGCTGGCACAGAAATCCTGTAACCTTTGCCACATGTCACAGTCGCGTGCGGTTTGTGGATTGTAACATCCGATCCCCATAAGGCTGCTGCTGCTCATCTGCCTTCACCTTCCCGTGACGTCCCGTCCCATTGCCTTGTTCAGAACCCAAACAGTGCTCAATCTATGCAGAACACCCAACAAAGGCCACGCCCATGCCCACGGAACGGATATCCTTCCCCGGCCACGCCGGAAACACTCTTGCTGCCCGCCTCGACCTGCCCGAGGGGCCGGTACTGGCCACGGCGCTCTTTGCCCATTGCTTCACCTGCTCCAAGGACATACCGGCCGCACGGCGGATTGCCGGGCGTCTGGCGGCCATGGGGATTGCAGTTCTGCGTTTCGATTTCACCGGCCTGGGCCATTCAGAGGGAGAGTTTGAAAACACCACCTTCAGCTCCAATGTGGCGGACCTGATCAAGGCCGCCCAGTATCTTGCCGGGCGCAGCATGGCACCGTCCCTGCTGATCGGCCATTCACTGGGCGGTGCTGCGGTGCTGCGGGCCCGGGCTGGCATCCCGACGGTCAAGGGCGTCGTCACCTTGGGAGCGCCGTTTGACCCCGGCCATGTATCACATCATTTCGACGCGGCGCTGCCGGAGATTGAAGCCAGCGGCAAGGCAGAAGTCTGCCTCGGCGGGCGGGCTTTTATCATCGGCAAGGAGTTCGTCGACGATATCAGCGCTGAAGCGCTGGAGCCGGCTATCGCCGGGCTGAAAGCCGCCCTGCTGGTTCTGCACGCTCCGCGCGATGAAACTGTGAGCATCGACAATGCGGCGTCAATTTTCACCGCTGCGAAACATCCCAAAAGCTTTGTCACACTTGACGATGCCGACCACCTGATCTCGCGGCCTGCAGATGCGGAATATGCAGCGGAAGTCATCGCTGCCTGGGCCGGGCGTTATGTGAAAATGACACCACCCGCACCTCCGCCCGGCGCGCCGGAAGGCATCTTGCGGGTGACAGAAGCCGATCCCGAGGGGTTTTTGCAGGATGTACAGTCCGGCCCCTATCACCACACCTATGCAGATGAACCGCTGGCCTACGGCGGCACCAATCGCGGCATGTCACCATACGGCTTTGTTGCGGCCGGGTTGGGGGCCTGCACCTCGATGACCCTGCGGATGTATGCCCGCCGCAAGGGCTGGCCGCTTGAAGGGGTCAGCGTGGATGTGAGCCATGACAAGGTGCACGCCCAGGACGCTCAGCCCACCGGACCTGCCAAGATCGACCAATTCACCAGGGTCATCCACCTGTGCGGCCCCTTGGACGATGCGCAGCGGGCAAGGCTCATGGAAATAGCCGACCGCTGCCCGGTGCACCGCACGCTGGAGAGCGGTGCCAAAGTGGTGACCCACCTGGACGCCAAACAACATTCGACCGCTGTCTGAGGGGGAGTCGGGGTACTCCCGCCCCCGGCCATTGCAGAAAATCTGCAACAGCAGCGGCCTTGGGGCCCCGGCCCCCCCCCCCCCCCCGGGGCGGGCCCCCACAACGCCCGGGGTGGCCCAAAATCTGCAACCGCCGCGGCCTGGGGCCCGGCACCGCGCCCACGCGCGGTGCCGGGCCCAACTGCGGCAGGTCTTCGCCAGAAGACCGTACCGCAGGCGGGAGCTTCTGCTTTTGCGATACGTGGCGACCGGCAGGGGCCCCGCCGTCCACTCTGAAACGACGCAAAGAGACAGCATCGCTGTCCAAGACATGTCAAACCCACGGAGTTGGCGGCGGGCCGACGCACCCGTCTTTTGCGCCCGTCCGGCGCGCCCTGCGCCTCATCGCTGATGAAGACCCGCAAAATTCCTGCTCAAAGCGGTGAAACCGCACATGATACCGCAATCATCAGGGCAATCTGCCTCATCACCCTCTCCCAGCCTTGCTGTCTGCCCTCTCCTGATCTAAGAGGCCGGGCATCTGCTGCACAATCACAAAAAGGTGCTTTCGCCCATGATCCCGCGCTATGCCCGCCCCGAGATGGTCGCCATCTGGTCCCCCGAAACCAAATTCAAGATCTGGTATGAGATCGAGGCACATGCCTGCGAAGCCATGGCAAACCTGGGCGTGATCCCGCGCGCAAACGCCGATGCGGTATGGAAAGCCAAAGACGTGGAGTTCGACGTCGCCCGCATCGACGAAATCGAAGCTGTCACCAAACATGACGTCATCGCCTTCCTGACCCATCTGGCAGAGCATGTCGGTTCCGAGGAAGCCCGCTTTGTGCATCAGGGCATGACATCATCGGACGTGCTGGACACCTGCCTGAACGTGCAGCTGGTGCGTGCTGCCGACATTCTGCTCGAGGGCATGGACAAGGTGCTGGCTGCTCTGAAAAAACGCGCGCTGGAGCACAAGGACTCCGTGCGTGTCGGCCGCTCGCACGGCATCCATGCCGAGCCCACCACCATGGGCCTGACCTTTGCCCGCTTCTATGCGGAAATGGATCGCAACAAGAACCGTCTGGAAAAGGCCCGCTGGGAAGTGGCCACCGGCGCGATCTCAGGCGCGGTCGGCACATTTGCCAATATCGACCCGGCGGTCGAGGATCATGTCTGCGAGCAGCTGGGCCTGCGCCCGGAACCGATCTCGACCCAGGTGATCCCGCGCGACCGCCACGCGATGTTCTTTGCCACCCTCGGCGTCATCGCTTCGTCGATCGAAAACATCGCCGTGGAAATCCGCCATATGCAGCGCACCGAAGTGCTGGAAGGCGCGGAATTCTTCTCGATGGGCCAGAAGGGCTCCTCGGCGATGCCGCACAAGAAGAACCCGGTTCTGACCGAAAACCTGACCGGCCTCGCGCGCCTGGTGCGCATGGCGGTGATCCCGGCAATGGAAAACGTGGCGCTGTGGCACGAGCGGGACATCTCCCACTCCTCCGTCGAGCGCGGCATCGGTCCGGATGCCACCATCACCCTCGATTTTGCCCTGAACCGGCTGGCCGGTGTTGTCGACAAGATGCTGGTCTTCCCCGAGAACATGCTGGACAACATGAACAAGTTCCCTGGTCTGGTGATGTCCCAGCGGGTGCTGCTGGCGCTGACACAGGCCGGTGTCAGCCGCGAGGACGCCTATGCCATGGTGCAGCGCAATGCCCTGAAGGTCTGGGAAGAGCGCGTTGATTTCCGTGAACTTCTGCTGGCGGATGCCGATGTTGTTGCGGCACTTGGCGAAGACGCGATCAACGAAAAATTCGACATGGGCTATCACACCAAACATGTCGATACGATCTTCAAGCGGGTCTTCGGCGAATAAGCCATACTAAAGAAAGTTTGTCAGACGCCCCGCCCTTCCGGTGGGGCGTTTTGTTTGTCTGCTAAAAACGCCTTTGTGAACAAAAATACAGACCGCTGCCCCGGTTCTGAGGTTAAACTGTGTCAGAGATTGCATTTGGAGTTTACGACATGCGTATTTTCGCCTTGGCCGCTGCCTTGACCCTGCCAGTTGCAGCCCTTGCTGCCAGCGGCAACGACTGGAACCCGCCGAAGCCGTCCGAAACCACCAAAACCTGCAAGGGCAAACGTGTCTGGGACGAGGAAAAGAAACGCTGTGTGCGGCCTCAGAAGTCCTCGCTGAATCAGGAAGGCTTGCTGGAGGCTGCGCGGGAACTGGCCTATGCCGACCGCCAGGAGGATGCGCAGGCCGTGCTGGGCGCAATGGCGGATCAAAAGGACAGCATGGTGCTGACCTACTGGGGGTTCACGCACCGCAAACTGGGCAACCTGAAACTGGCCCAGGCCTTTTATGATCAGGCGCTGGCACAGGAACCGGACAACATCCTGGCCCGTTCGTACATGGGGCAAGGCTTTGTTGAACAGGGGAAATACGGCGCGGCTCTCGCCCAATGGAAGGAAATCAGGGCCCGCGGCGGTGCAGGCACCTGGGCAGAAGCCTCGCTGCACAGCGCGCTGCAAACCGGCGCCACCTACAACTATTAGGCTTCAGCCTTTCTTTACGGCTTCCGTCCTATTCTGCACCCCGCGATTGAGAAGAATCTTATCTAGGGTGCGAGAATGCCTCAAGACGATATGCTGGCGCTTCCACTGGACTTGGGCGGAGGCGGAATGGGCGGAATGGACATGGGCGATTTCGCCGCGCCTGCGCCACTGGGCGGCCTGGATGCAGGCGGTCTCGGTGGCGGGATGGGCGGCGGAGCATTGGCAGATCCGGCCGCGGCCTCTGGGCTCAGCGGCAAGGCCAAGGCGGCCATCATCGTGCGGCTGCTGCTGAATGAGGGCGCGGAGATTCCGCTCGAAGAGCTGCCCGACGATCTGCAGCTGGAGCTGACCCAGCAGATGGGACGGATGCGGATTGTTGACCGCGACACGCTGAACGCCGTGGCGGGCGAATTCGCCGATCTTCTGGACAATATCGGCCTGCATTTCCCCAACGGGCTGGCCGGCGCCCTGACAGCGATGGAAGGCAAGATCAGCCGCCATACCCACAGCCGCCTGCGCCGGGAAGCCGGGGTAAGACAGTTCGGCGACCCCTGGGAACGGCTGAAGCAACTGCCACCCGAAGATCTCGCCGAGCTGGCAGAGGCCGAAAGCACGGAAGTCGCCGCAGTGCTACTGTCCAAGCTGGACACCGCCAAGGCAGCCCAGATGCTGATACATCTGCCCGGCCCCACGGCCCGCCGCATCACCTATGCCGTCAGTCAAACAGCCAATGTGACACCGGACACGGTGGACCGCATCGGCCTGTCGCTGGCTGCCCAGGTTGAATCACGGCCCGATCTTGCCTTCGATCAGACACCCGGCCAGCGCCTGGGCGGCATTTTGACCGAAGCCGCGGCCGCCAAGCGCGACGAAGTGCTGACCGCACTGGATGAGGAAGACGAGGAATTCGCCGTCACGGTCCGCAAGGCGATCTTCACCTTCGCACTTATTGCCGAGAGAATGCAGGCGATGGATGTCCCCAAACTGATCCGCGTTCTGTCGCAGCCCGATCTGGTCACCGCCATTGCCTTTGCCACCGACGAAGAGGACGTGGCCACCTCCGAGTTCCTGCTCAAGAATATGTCGAGCCGCATGGCGGACAATATCCGAGAGGAAGTCGCTGAACGAGGCAAAGTCAAACGCAGCGAGGGTGAAACCGCCTATGGCTTGATCGTTTCCGCCATGCGCGATCTGGCCACTTCAGGCGAAATTACGCTGAAGTCGACCGACGAGGACGAAGAAGAGGACGCCGGTTAACGCCAGCCACCGGGGCTGGCCACGTTCTGCCAGCCCTGTGCCAGTCCTGTGCCAGCGCAGCTTGTACCTGCTGCATCAGCTGCGTATGATGCAGGCTTCCGGGCGCAGTTCCGCGCCGCAGCCATCCAGACGCCATGCCCGCAGATCCTTCCCAGCTCTCCACCTGGAGCCATGTCAAATATTTTGGCAGCAACCTGTTTCTGCGCGGCCTTCTGCGGGCCGCCGGGCTGGTGCCCTACCGGTTGCGGGTTCCGATGATGGGCCGGCTTGTCACTGCCATGGGGCGGCTGGCAGGCTTTGACAAGCGGGTGCGCAACAACCTGAAACTGGTCAGCCCGGAATTGGCGGACATGGACCCGGCAGAGCTCTACCGCAATGTCAGCGACAATGCGGGCCGGATGATTGCAGAAATCTACGCTGGCAAGCCCTTTCATGACCGCGCCCATGCCGCGCCGATCTCCGGTCCGGGCCTGCAGGCTCTGGAGGAGGCGCGCGCAGCAGGTCGCCCGGTGCTGCTGGCCACCGCCCATTTCGGCAATTACGATGCCGCCCGTGCCGCGCTGGTCGCCCGCGGTCACGAAATGGGCGCGCTTTATCGCCGAATGGCCAACCCCTATTTCAACGCACATTATGTGGACGCCATCAAACAGAATGGCGAGCCGCTGTTTGAACAGGGCAAACGCGGCATGGTGGAGCTGGTCCGGCATCTGAAAAAAGGCGGTATCGCCGCCATTGTCACCGATCTGCATGCCCAGGGAGGTGAGCTGATCGACTTTTTTGGCAAGCCTGCAGTCACCTCTACTGTCCCGGCGGAACTGGCACTGAAATTCGGGGCCGTACTGATTCCCGTCTATGCGGTCAGGCAGGAAAACGGTCTGGACTTTGAGATCATTATGAACGCCGCAGTGCCGGCTTCTGATCCGCTGACCATGACCAAGGCGCTGAGCGCCGATCTGGAGGGTATTGTCCGCAAACACACCGGCCAGTGGTTTTGGATTCACCGCCGCTGGAAACCTTATGTGCCCGTTGGAAAAGCGGCAAAACAACCCAGGCAGGACGCAGGCTGACGCGGAAGATCAGTCGACCCGCACCGCAGCAATGACCGGGCCGAACGGGGCTGCCTGCACCAGCACGGCGGAAGCTGCGCTGCCAGGTGCCGGAACTGCGATCTCCAGGTCGCCTGCCCCATCCCATTCCGCTGCAATCTGCCAGTCTTCAACCACATTGGCATAGCTGAGTGTCCGTCCGGCCAGTTCTCCGCGATTGATGCTGACAGTCTGCTGCGGCGTATATCGGATCAATTGTACCAGCAGCCGGTCTTCGGACAATTGCGCCCTTGGCTGCAACCGGATCACCACCTGTTCCCCCTGCCGTTTCGCAGACAGCGATACAGACCGCGGCTGCTTTTGATGGCGGGCGATGGCATCCTCTACTTTCATCCTGTCGGCGCCAACCACATCGTCCTGGCCCATGATGATCATCTGAGGGGTGTAGATCATGCGCCGCCCGCCCGCCTGGGCATATCCCTTCTGCCGTTTGGTGTGCGAGGGGTTTGCGAATGCATCCTTCCAGCCGATGTAGTCCCAATAATCGACATGAAACGCCAACGGCAGCACATCTTCGCGCTCTGCCAGCTTGTGCAGCAGCGCATCTGCGGGCGGGCAGGAAGAACAGCCTTGCGAGGTATAGAGTTCAACCACAACAGGTTCCGCTGCGGATTGGCCGTACACCGGCAAGGCTAGTCCAAGAACAGCCGCGAGCGGCACCAGGAATCTCATGAATCGCTTTCTATGTTTTTCAGGCTTCTGGTCTAAAGATGTGCCGCCGATTTAGCCAATCAATCATTTTTGAGGGCACCGAGAGGCAGCACAGCGCAAAATATGTGTACGATTGCATACAAAAGCACCCCCTGCGGCGTTTGTGCTATTGAATGCTTAATCTTCCTCATGCATTTAGCAGTCAGCGAATTCCCGATCTGAAATTCTTGAGGGAGGCCAAACATGCCTATCACCGTCGGTCAGGACAATGCCAAAGCGCGCCGAACACTCAGCGTCAACGGCAAGTCGATTTCCTACTACTCCATTCCCGCCGCCACTGAGGCCGGCTTTGGCGATTTTTCCAAACTGCCCGCCGCGTTGAAAGTGGTGCTGGAAAATATGCTGCGGTTCGAGGACGGCGGCTTTTCCGTCTCCACGGACGACATCAAGGCCTTTGCCGAATGGGGCGCCCAGGGCGGCAAGAACCCGCGTGAGATCGCCTATCGCCCGGCCCGCGTGCTGATGCAGGATTTTACCGGCGTGCCAGCGGTTGTGGATCTGGCGGCCATGCGCGACGGCATCGTCGGCCTGAAAGGCTCTGCCGCCAAGATCAACCCGCTGGTGCCGGTGGATCTGGTCATCGACCACTCGGTGATGATCGACGAATTCGGCAACCCGCGCGCGTTCCAGATGAACGTCGACCGCGAGTATGAGCGCAACATGGAGCGCTACCAGTTCCTGAAATGGGGCCAGAACGCCTTTGACAACTTCCGCGTTGTGCCGCCGGGCACCGGCATCTGCCACCAGGTAAACCTGGAATATCTGGCGCAGACCGTCTGGACCGACACCGACCAGAACGGCGAGGAAGTCGCCTATCCGGATACGCTGGTCGGCACCGACAGCCATACCACCATGGTCAATGGCGCCGCGGTGCTGGGCTGGGGCGTTGGCGGCATCGAGGCCGAAGCAGCGATGCTGGGCCAGCCGATTTCCATGCTGATCCCCGAAGTTGTCGGCTTTGAGCTGACCGGTGAGATGGTCGAAGGCACCACCGGCACCGACCTGGTTCTTAAGGTCGTGGAAATGCTGCGCGCCAAAGGCGTGGTTGGCAAATTCGTCGAATTCTACGGGACTGGTCTGGACCGGCTGCCGCTGGCCGACCGTGCCACCATCGCCAACATGGCACCGGAATACGGCGCCACCTGCGGCTTCTTCCCGATCGACGGCGAAACCCTGCGCTATCTGCGCAACACCGGCCGTGACGAAGACCGCATTGCGCTGGTCGAAGCCTACGCCAAGGAAAACGGTTTCTGGCGCGACGCGGATTACAATCCGGTCTACACCAGCACCCTGAGCCTGGACATGGGCACTATCGTTCCGGCCATCTCCGGCCCGAAACGCCCGCAGGACTATGTTGCGCTGACCGACGCCAAATCGGCCTTCGCCAATGAGATGGAAGAGACATTCAAACGTCCGATGGGCAAGGAAGTCGCCGTCAAAGGCGAAGACTACACCATGGAATCGGGCAAGGTCGTGATCGCCTCGATCACCTCCTGCACCAATACCTCCAACCCCTATGTGATGATCGGCGCCGGTCTGGTCGCGCGCAAGGCGGCTGCCCTCGGTCTCGACCGCAAGCCCTGGGTCAAAACCTCGCTGGCGCCCGGTTCGCAGGTTGTCTCCGCCTATCTGGAGGCCGCGGGCCTGCAGGAAGATCTGGACAAGGTCGGCTTTAACCTGGTGGGCTACGGCTGCACCACCTGCATCGGCAACTCCGGCCCGATCCAGCAGGAGATCTCCGAGGCCATTGCCGAGGGCGACCTGGTGGCAACCTCGGTGCTGTCGGGCAACCGCAACTTCGAAGGCCGTATCAGTCCCGATGTGCGCGCCAACTACTTGGCCTCTCCGCCGCTGGTGGTGGCCTACGCATTGGCCGGCACTATGGACATCAACCTGGCGTCTGACGTGATTGCGCAGGACAAGGACGGCAATGACGTCTACCTGAAAGACATCTGGCCTTCGACACAGGAAGTCGCAGAGCTGGTCGAACGGACCGTCACTCGCGAGGCGTTCCAGTCGAAATACGCCGACGTCTTTAAGGGCGACGAAAAATGGCAGGCGGTGGAAACCACCGACGCGGAAACCTATGACTGGCCCGCAGCCTCTACCTATATCCAGAACCCGCCCTACTTCCAGGGCATGGGCACGGAGCCGGGCACCATCTCAAATATCGAGAACGCCAAGGTTCTGGCGGTTCTGGGCGATATGGTCACCACCGACCACATCTCCCCCGCTGGTTCCTTTGCCACAACCACCCCGGCCGGCCAGTACTTGCTGGAGCGTCAGGTGCAACCGCGTGAGTTCAACTCCTATGGCTCGCGCCGCGGCAACCACGAGATCATGATGCGCGGCACCTTCGCCAACATCCGCATCAAGAACGAGATGCTGGACGGCGTCGAGGGCGGCTACACCAAAGGCCCCGATGGCGCACAGACCTCGATCTTTGATGCCTCAATGGCGCATCAGGAAAACGGTACCCCGCTGGTGGTGTTCGGCGGTGAACAATATGGCGCGGGCTCCTCGCGCGACTGGGCGGCCAAGGGCACGGCGCTGCTAGGCGTGAAGGCGGTGATCGCCGAATCGTTTGAGCGCATCCACCGCTCCAACCTGGTGGGCATGGGCGTGATCCCGTTCGAATTCACCGGTGGCGACAGCCGCAAATCCCTGGGTCTGACCGGCGAGGAAACCGTCTCGATCAGCGGGTTGGACACCATCCAACCGCTGCAAGAAGTTCCCTGCTCGATCACCTTTGCCGACGGTTCGGTGAAAGAAATCACCCTGAAGTGCCGCATCGATACCGCGCCTGAGATTGAATACATCGAACACGGCGGCGTTCTGCACTATGTGCTGCGCAACTTGGCCAAGTCATAAAATCCAACTGGGTTTTGCACCTAATAACATGCACCCTTCGGGGTGCATGTTTGTTTTTGGCCCCAGGGTCTGTGTGTGCTGCCCCCGCAGACAAAAGAAGAACACCCATTGTCTGACAAGCGCATCCGAGGCACACTTTTTACGTGTAATTTCAACAGCTTTTAACGGCTGTACGGCATTGCATACTTATGCAAAGGTGCATCAAAAATACACCTAATGATTTGAGCAGATCACTAACAAGGCTAGGCCCCCCGCATGAAAGAGGCAGCTTTTGTAGTTGTTTATCCCGACATCGAAACATTCGATGGCCATCTCAACGCAGTCCTGGACATGCTGCCCGCCACCCGTTCCTTTCCCGGTTGTCTGGACGCCCATGTTGGTATCGATCGGGAACGCTTCGAGATTGCCATTTTCCACCTGTGGGAAACGGCCGAGCATCTGAACCACTATATGGATTGGCGCGCCGAACGCGGCGATCTGGATGCCCGCAGCGCAACCATGCGTCGGGAACAGGAGTTCCGCACTTTCTCGGTGCCATAGCCTCGACCTGAACGGGGGCTGCACAGGATCTGTTCAGGTTTAGCCCATTGCAACTGTGCACTGGCAGGAAGAGATTGCAGCCATGAAACAGACAGAAAACATCAGCGGCTATCACGCCCATGTTTACTTTGACGCAGAGACGGTCAAACAGGCGCGCAGCCTGTGCCAGCGCGCTGCGGATACCTTTGCTGTGGAAATGGGCCGCGTCCATGAAAAGCCTGTCGGCCCGCATCCCATGTGGTCCTGCCAGCTGGCGGCCACACCGGATCAGTTCGCACAATTGCTGCCCTGGCTGGCCTTGAACCGGGACGGGCTGGTGGTCTTTGCCCATCCGGAAACCGGCGATGCCATTGCTGATCACCGCGACCATGGCATCTGGTTGGGCACCGGGCTGGATCTGGATCTCAGTATTTTTGGTTGACCTAAAACGCAAATTTACCAGAAATTTCCGGGGAGCTGGGACCCTTTCCAGCACTCATAAATCCCAGAGGATTCAATGGCAGAAGCAGTAATCATCAGCTTGCGCCCCAGGCCAGGAAAATTCACTGAGCTGACGGCACTTATCACTCAGATGGTGGAGGAGGCCCGTAAACACAACGGATGTTTGCAGGCGGAAATCCTGCTGGCGCCGGAACGGGAAGAAATCTCCGTATTCCAGAGATGGCAGGATTCAGAAGCATTCGGCGAATACCTGATCTGGCGGTCTAAGCAGGAACACCTTGATCGTGTTTATGCGCTGGCAGAGGCCGAGCCCGACTTCAGCAGCTATACGTTGATTGAACCGGTCCAACCCTGACGGCTGATTACTGCCCGGCGGCGGCTTTTTCCATTGCCGGGCGCAGGGTGCTGTCGATCACCCGCTGAGTGATGGGGCCTGCCCACCGCAGGATGATTTTGCCGTTGCCGTCCACGACATAGGTTTCCGGCACCCCATAAGAACCCCAATCAATGAACATCCTGCCCTTTGGATCAGCGCCAACAGCTGAATATGGGTCTCCAAGCTCTTTTAGAAAGTTAACCGCTTTCTCTTCCTGATCCTTGTAGTTGACACCGTAGACCGGAATGCCTTCCGCTGACAGCGCCTCAAGGTTGGGATGCTCCGCCCGGCAGGGCGCGCACCAGCTGGCCCAGTAGTTCACCAGCTTCACGCTGCCGTCCCGCAGGGTCGCGTCGCTGAACAACTCTTTGCCGGGGAATTCGTCCAGCACCACCGGCGGCGCGGGCTGGCCTTCCCGGGCAGACGGCAGGCTATTGGGGTCTTCGCGGAACATGCCAACAAGCGCCAAACCAACAAAGCTTGCAAACACAACACCGGGAACCGCCATCAGAGGCGAGATTTTAGCCATTGCGTTTCATCCGTGTTTCCAGAGTTTCCATCTCCCGGCGCACTTTGCGACCGCGCCAGATGGTCAACACCACCAAAGCCGCAAGCAGCAGCAGCGAGGCGCCATAGGCCGACAGCACCGTATCGGCATATTTTCCAAGATCGGGCATCAGGCCTCCAGCCGTTCGCGCGCCATCAATGCCTTGATGCGGCGGGCGCGGATTTCAGTTCCGGTGCGATAGAGCACCAGCGCAAGGAACAGCAGGGCAAACCCCGCCATGCAGACATACAGCGGCGAAGAGAAGGCATCGTGCACATTCTCTTTCTCATCCAGCGACAGCGACGCCCCCTGATGCAGCCCTTGGTTCCAGAAGTTCACGGCATAGCGGCTGAGCACGGCAAAGACCGAACCCACCAGGCAGAGGATCGACGTCAGGTCTGCAGCAGTGTCCGGGTTGTCGATGGCCTCCCACAGGGCGATATAGCCGAGATAGAACAGGAACAGCACCAGAAAGGACGTCAGCCGCGGGTCCCAGGCCCACCAGGTGCCCCACATCGGCTGGCCCCAGAACGCACCGGTAATCAGCGCAATCACGGTCATCACCACACCAATGGGCGCTGCGGCACGGGCGGCCAATGCGCTGACATGATGGCGGCGGATCACCCAGACCAGCGAGGCAATCAGCATCATGAACCAGGCATTGATCGCCATCAGGGCGGACGGCACATGCAGGAAGATGATCTTGACAGTAGACCCCTGCCGGTAATCGTCAGGCGTAAAGAAGAACCCCCAGATCAGGCCAGCGGAAATCAGCACCGCAGAGCTGACCCACAAGGCCGGCATCACCTTCTCAGAGGTGGTCAGGAATTTCTTCGGGTTGGCGTATTCCCAGATCGACATGATGGCTATTTAGCTCTTGTTCTCGGGTTTCTCAATTCACGGGGTCGGCATGCGGTCAGCGCAAATTGACGCGCAGGACGGCGGCGCTGGCAAAAGGCAGCAAGGCGATGGAGGCGGCGGAGATCCCGGCCAGCAGCAGCAGCGGCGTCTGCACTGCCATGCCCTCGGCGCCGCGGCGGGCGACCTCAGACCCGAAGATCAGCGTCGGCACATACAGCGGCATCACCAGCAATGACATCAACAGGCCACCGCGTTTCAGCCCAACGGTCAATGCGGCGCCAAAAGTGCCGATGACGGACAGCGCAGGCGTGCCCAGCAAGAGCGAGATTACCAGCCACAGAAAGCCCGGCGTCGGCAGGTTCAAAAGCACTCCCAGCACCGGGGCCGCCAGCACCAGCGGCAGGCCGGTGGTGATCCAATGCGCCAGCGCCTTGATGGTGACAATGCTTTCCAGCGGCAGCGGCGCGGTGGCCAGCAGGTCGAGCGAGCCGTCCTCCCAGTCCAGTGCCAGCAGGCGGTCGAGCGACAACAGGCAGGCCAGAAGCGCACCCAGCCACAGCACGCCAGGGGCGATGCGGGACAGCAGCTCGGATTGCGGGCCGACTGAGAACGGCACCATCACGGTCACGATCAGGAAAAAGGCCAGCCCCAGACCAAAACCGCCGCCCGC
The DNA here is from genome assembly GCF_049800895.1 of Leisingera sp. S232. Classification (NCBI taxonomy): domain Bacteria; kingdom Pseudomonadati; phylum Pseudomonadota; class Alphaproteobacteria; order Rhodobacterales; family Roseobacteraceae; genus Leisingera; species Leisingera sp. S232. The sequence goes on from NZ_JBNAFX010000017.1 coordinate 32,882, forward strand.
GCGCAAGGCCAGTTTCAGATCCCGCAGCAAAAGCGCAATCACAGGAAGCCTCCGTCAAAATCGTCGATCTCGGGCGGTTTGGCCTTGTGGGGGCCGGTGTCCAGCACCTCTGCCTCCAGCCCCAGATCGATATGGGTGGCAATCAGGGCAGATCCGCCCTGCTCCAGATGCGTTCGTATCGCTTCGGCAAACATCGCCACCGAGTTTGCGTCAAGGCTCACCGTTGGTTCATCCATGATCCAGACAGGCCGACCGGTCACCAGCATCCGGCTGAGACCAAGGCGGCGCTTTTGACCTGCCGACAGGGCGCCGGCATGCCGGTCGCGCAGAGATTGCAGATCAAAGCTGTCCAGCGCCTGTTCAATACCGCTGCGCCCGAAAACGCTGGCCCAGAAGGTCAGGTTCTCTGCCACGGTCAGCGTCGGCTTCAGCCCGTCGGAATGGGCCGCATAGGCAATCTGGTCTTCGGCGCCCGCAATCCGGCCTTTCAACGGCGGCTGCAGTCCGGCGACGGTGCGCAAGAGCGTGGTCTTGCCGATACCGTTGGGGCCGCGCAGAATCAGCGCCCTGCCCGGCTCCAGCGCAAAGCTCACGCCCTCCAGCACCGGGATGCCGCCGCGGGCCACGCTCAGGTCCGTCACAATCAAGGTCATGAATTTCGCTTATCCCATTGCACCGCCGCCTGAAAAGAACATTCCGCAGCGGCCCGCCTTGCGGCAGGTCAAATACATCGGAAATTCATCTTCAAACCGGCAAAACAGCCAGGGCTATACGGCGCCCTTCAGACAAGAGCACATTGTAGGTGCGGCAGGCCGCCGGAGAATTCATGGCCTCGACGCCCAGTCCGGCCTGTTCCAGGGCATTGCGCAAGTCAGCCGGGATATGGGCGATCTCCGGCCCGGTGCCGATGAACAGCACATCAATCTCGCCAGCCAGCGCCAGCAGCGGTTCCGCGTCGCGCATACCGCCCCAGGAGGCTGTGCCGGCAGCAGAGGTCAGCACAGCGCCCTGATGCACCTGGCCGCCGATACGGAAGAACCCGGCACCGTAGCCGTCAACCGGTTGCGCGTCGGAATAGCTTACTTCATTCAGGCGCATGCGCTGGTCCTTTCAGTCAAACACCGGAAGGCTGGTTAACACGGCCAGCGCAATCACGGAATAGGAGGCAAAGCGATAGAGCTGCTCCAGCTTGGGATCAAACAGTGCTTTGCCGGTGAGAGTGGTGATCAGATATGGAATGCCCAGGAAGCCTGCCAGAATGAAGGCCTGCAGGCTGGCCCGCCCGCCAAAGATCAGGTTGACCGCAATCACCACATCCAGTGCAGCCAGGAAGACAATGGTGTTTGCCCGCACCCGTGCCACGTCGCGCACATTGGCCAGGTAGAAAACAATCACTACAGGGCCGGTCAGTCCGGTCATGCCACCGACCACACCCGCTGCACCGCCAATGGCAAAACGCCCCGGCCAGCCCAGCGTGCCCTGCCAGCGCCAGCCGGACACCACAGCGGCCAGGGTCAACCCGATGACACCAGCGGCCAGCCAGCGCACGGTGAGCGCGTCCATCTGCCCCATCAGCCACAGGCCTACAGGCACAGTCACTGCAGCCGCCATGGATAAGGCGCCAACCTCCGCCCTGTCTGCATTGCTCCAGGCCTGCGGGAACAGGGTGATGGTGGAAAACACCCCCATCAGCACCATCAGGAACACCACATCTGCCGCAGGCAGGAACTGCGCACCAACGGGCACAAAGATCATCGCGGTGCCAAAACCAGTGAAGCCGCGGACAAGACCCGCGGCTCCCATGGTGACAAGCAACCAGAACAGCCCCGGCGTGGCCAGGGCTGCGTCGAACGCTTCAAGCATCGATGTTTCCGAACTGGTTGCCGGTGGTGTTGGCCTGTTTCGTCCAGTCCCGCTTTACCCCCAGCTTCAACAGGATGGTGGAGGCGACAAAGACCGACGAATAGGTGCCGACGATCACACCCCAGATCATCGCAAAGACAAACCCGCGGATCACGTCACCGCCCAGCACATAGAGCGATATCAGGGCCAGCAGCGTGGTCACCGAGGTCATCACCGTCCGGCTGAGGGTCTCGTTGATCGACAGGTTCAAAACCTCTGCCAGATCCTTCTTCTTGTAACGGCGCAGGTTTTCGCGCACCCGGTCGAATACAACCACAGTATCGTTCAGCGAATAGCCAACGATGGTCAGCAGCGCCGCGATGATTGCCAGGTCAAACTTGATCTGCAGCTCCGAGAACACGCCGATGGTCAGCACCACGTCATGCACCAACGCCGCCACCGCGCCGAGTGCGAACTGCCACTCAAACCGCAGCCAGATATAGACAAGCACTGCAGCAATGGCCAAGGCGACCGCGATGATCGCGGTGGTGATCAGTTCGCCCGAGACCTTGGGGCCAACGGATTCGACGGACACGAATTTGATACCCGGCGCGACAGCGTCAAGCGAGGCCTTCAGCGTTTCGATAATCTCGCCGGAGATCGCCTCGCCGTCGTCCTGTGCCTGAATACGGATCATGGCGACGTGCTGATCTTCCTCGAAGGCCGGATCGAATACCTCGGTAATCGACACATCACCCAAACCGTGCACCGCCAGTGCATCGCGGTAGGCGCCGACGTCCACCGTTTCCGATGACTCGGTGCGGATTGTGGTGCCGCCGCGGAAGTCGATGCCAAAGTTCAGCCCCTGAAACAGGAAGGACGCAAAGCCCACCACCATCATCAGAGCCGAAATGCCCAGCCACAGCTTGGCGCGTTTGAAGAAATCGAAAGAGGTCTCCTGGGGAACCAGTCTCAGCCGCATATCACACCTCAATCGTTTTCGGACGGCGCCGTTCAAACCACATGACAATCATCAGACGGGTCACAAAGATCGCGGTGAAGACCGACGTCATGATGCCCAGCCCCAACGTGATCGCAAAGCCGCGCACAGGACCAGAGCCCATGGCAAACAGGATCACCGCGGTGATGAATGTGGTGATATTGGCGTCCAGAATGGCGCTCAGCGCCTTGGAGTAGCCTTCGTCAATCGCCTTGGCCGGGCCGCGGCCTGCCTTCAGCTCTTCGCGGATGCGTTCAAAGATCAGCACATTGGCGTCCACCGCCATACCCACGGTCAAAACGATACCGGCAATACCCGGCAGGGTCAGCGTGCCGCCAATCAGGCTCAGCATGCCGAAGATCAGCGCGATGTTCAGGATCAGCGCCACATTGGCAAAGAGACCGAACAGGCCATAGCTGAGCCCCATGAACACCAGCACCGCGACAAAGGCCACGATGGTGGCGATCTTGCCCGCGTCAATGCTGTCCTGGCCCAGTTCGGGACCGATGGTGCGCTCTTCCAGGAACACCAGTTCCGCCGGCAGCGCGCCTGCGCGCAGCAGCACCGCCAGGTTGGTGCTTTCCTCAATGGTGAAGTTGCCAGTGATGATGCCGGAGCCGCCCGGGATATGCGACTGGATCACTGGCGCTGAAACCACCTCATCGTCCAGCACGATGGCAAAGGGGGAACCGATGTTTTCAGCCGTGTAATCCCCGAACCGGCGCGCGCCAGAGGTGTTGAAACGGAAGGTCACCGCAGGCTGGCCGTTCTGGTCGAACGACGGCTGCGCATCCACCAGATCTTCACCGGTGACAACGGCGGCGGATTCAATGGTGTAGTAGAAACCTTCCTCGTCCAGTGACGGGATAACTTCATTGCCAATGCCCGGCGCTGCATCGGGATCACTGCCGCGCCCCACAACCGGGTTGAACGTGAGCTGTGCGGTGGTGCCGATGATGGCCTTCAGTTCCGACGCAGAGCCGATGCCCGGCACTTGGATCAGGATCCGGTCTGCGCCTTGGCGCTGAATTGTCGGCTCGCGGGTGCCGACCTCATCAATCCGGCGGCGTACAATCTCCAGTGACTGGCGCACCGTGCGGTCATCCGAGGCGATCTTTTCCGCTTCGCTCAGCTGCACCACCAGGATGTCACCCTCGGCGGAAACCTCGATATCATTGGCACCGACGCCGGTCAGCGTGGTGATGGGATTGGCCAGTCCGCGCACCACTTCCAGCGCGCGGGCCATACCGTCAGGCTTGGAAAGTCTCAGACGAATCTGATCCGATGCGCCCGGCTGACGGCGGAATGTGCCGACAGTTGCGCGCTCAGGCCGCAGCGCATCGCGCACTTCCGGCCACAGCGCGTCCATCCGCGCTTCATACACATCGCCGACCTGCACTTCGGCCAGCAGATGCGCACCACCCCGCAGGTCAAGGCCCAGGTTCACCAGGCCAGACGGCAGATAATCCGGCCATTGGCCCGCAACTTCCAGCCGCTCCGGCGTCTCGCCCTTGGCGATGATGTCGGCGGCCGCGTCATTGGCCTGTTCGACGCGGGTGTAAAACCCGTTTGGCAGGGCAAGCATGATACCAGCTGCACATACCAGCCAGATCAACACCCTCTTCCAGAGATCAATTTGCAGCATTGCCCTGCCTTTTCAGATCGTTGCGGGAAACGCTCAGGACGCGGGCTCTGTCTTGTTCAGAACCTGTGCGATGGTCGCCTTGACCACGCGCACTTTGACGCCTTCTGCGATTTCCACTTCGATCTCGCCGTCTTCTTTTACTTTGGCCACCTTGCCGATGACACCGCCCTGGGTGACCACCTGGTCGCCGCGGCGCAGGCCGTCAACCATCGCCTGATGCTGCTTCATCTTCTTTTGCTGCGGGCGGATCAGCAGGAAGTACATGATCGCGAAGATCAGGATAAGCGGGAGAAATTGGGCGACTGCGCCACCGTCCATGGGATATTCCTTCTGTCTATGCGGCATGTGGTGTCATGCCGGAATTTTGCAGCGGAACCTATGCGCTAGGGGAAAGGGTTGCAAGGCTCAGCGCCGCCCCAAATGGGCCAAACGGCCGCCTGACACTGTTGTTCCGCAATAAGAAGCCGCCCTGCCTGTCCGGTGCAGGTCCGTCGGGTCATTCCCGCATCCCGGAAACCTCGGCACCAAGACAGCAGCCCGCGTTCCACAAACCCGAACCGTCAGCCTGAAAACCGCGTCCAAGACAGCTCAAATCAGCGCTTCCAGAACCGCTTTGGCCGGGGCTTTTGTGCCTTGAGGTGTTTCTTCAGGTCAGTGAACCCGCCGATTTTGACACCATCGATGAAGATCAAAGGCGTCGTCGTGATGTGGTGCTTGTCTTTGAAAGCATCAGTTTCACGGCGCGTCCGAAGTATATGCTCCTCAACTTCGAACTTCTCGCGGTGCAGCAGATCACGCGCGGCGGTACCGTAGCCACAGGTGTAGTTGGGCAAATCCATGCGATAAAGTACGGCCTTGGGCATTTGAACACTCCCCCTTGTTTCCGGCAGGTTTGGGATGCAGTTGCTGACAGCGCAAGTTCAGATCGATCACTTTGGCGTGGGCTTTACAGGCCGGAGCGCGGCATCTTTCCATACCAACCGGAGATCCGGGCTCCCCATCTGCCCGCCGCGCGATTTTCCAGAAACGCGCTGCTGCGCACGGCCTCGCGGCAAGCTGCAGGTCAGGAACAGTCAGCGTCCACTGGCCTCCCCCTCTTTCCCTTTCTTCACCCTTGCGTCATAGGATAGGCCTACTGATTCAAATACCATTCAACGCTAGGAGAGACTCTCATGCATGACATCCGCGCAATCCGCGAAAATCCTGCCGCTTTCGACGCCGCTGTGGCGCGGCGCGGGGATGCGGGCGTGTCATCCGGGATTCTCGCGCTGGACGAGGCGCGGCGCGCCAAGATTCTGGCCGCTGAAACCGCGCAGGCCGAACAGAACAAGGCCTCCAAGGAAGTTGGCGCGGCCAAGAGCCGCGGCGACGAAGCCGAGTTTGAGCGCCTGCGCGCATTGGTGGCCGAGAAGAAGGCCGAAGTGGCAGCGATGAACGCCGAGGCCAAGGAACTGGACCAGCAGCTGAACGATATGCTGTTGACCATTGCGAACCTGCCGTTTGACGATGTGCCGCTGGGCGATGATGAAGACGACAACGTCGAAATCCGCACCTGGGGCGATCCAAAGGAACTGGAGTTCGAGGCCAAGGAGCATTTCGAGATCGAAGGCGTAAAGCCGGGCATGGATTTTGAAACCGCAGCCAAGCTCTCGGGCAGCCGTTTTGTGGTGCTGTCCGGTGCGGTTGCCCGCATCCATCGCGCGCTCGCACAGTTCATGGTCAACACCCATGTGGACGAAAACGGCCTGACGGAAACATGGTCTCCTGTACTGGTGCGTGAAGAGATGATGTACGGCACCGGCCAGCTGCCCAAATTCGGCGAAGACAGCTACAAGACCACCAATGGCTGGTGGTTGGTACCAACGGCTGAGGTGACGCTGACCAATATCGTCAATGGTTTGACTGTCGAGGAAAGCTATCTGCCGCGCCGCTATGTGGCGCATACCCAATGCTTCCGCTCTGAGGCTGGCAGCGCGGGCAAGGACACCGCCGGCATGCTGCGTCAGCACCAGTTCGAGAAAGTCGAGATGGTCTCCGTCACGCATCCGGACAAAAGCATCGAGGAGCATGAGCGCATGACCCGTTGCGCCGAAAACATCCTGGAACGGCTGGGCCTGCCCTACCGGACCATTGTGCTCTGCACCGGCGACATGGGCTTTGGCGCCCGCAAGACCCACGACATCGAGGTCTGGGTCCCCGGCCAGAAGACCTACCGCGAGATTTCTTCGGTCTCGGTCTGCGGTGATTTTCAGGCCCGCCGGATGAATGCCCGCTTCAAGCCCGCTGATGGCGGCAAGCCGCAATTTGTGCACACGCTGAACGGCTCCGGTCTGGCTGTGGGCCGCTGCCTGATCGCAGTGCTGGAAAACGGCCAGCAGGCGGATGGCTCTGTCCAGCTGCCAGAGGTACTGGCCCCCTATCTGGGCGGCAAACTGACTCTGACCGCTGACGGCAATCTGGCCTGATCCAAAGTGCGGACCTGATCCAGACTACGGGCCTGATCCAGACTACGGGCCAGAAAACAGAAAACCGGCGCAGACTGCCGCCGGTTTTCATGCCTAAGACAGCAAGCTATGCCCGCTTTTTCGGCTTCTTCTTCTTTTCAGCGCCTTCGCCTGCCAAGATTGCCTTTGCCTTCGCCTTTTCCTTTTCTATGGCTTTCCTGGCTTTGGCTTTGACCTTCTTGGCCTTTTTCCTGGCCTTGACCTTGGCCTCCGCGAACTCCTCCATCAGCTGCGCGGCCTGACGTTTGGCTTTTCTGGCCTTATTCTGTGCCTTGGCAGCCCTTTCTTCAGCCGCCTGAAGCGCGGCTTCCGCCGCTGCAAGCCGGGCATTCAGATCGTTGCACTCAGGCACTGCGGACCCGTTGTAGGCCCGTGCTGCATCCAGCAGCAGACCGGCCCGGCCAGCGCCAATCCCGGGAATGCTGCGCAGCTGCAGCTCCTCCATCCCGGCAAGCGCCTCAACGGAATGCACACCGTTTTCCTCAAGGATCCGGGACAATGCCGGCCCCACGCCCCGCAATTTTGAAATCGCTGTCATGCCGCTATCAGACTCCTTTGCTTGCCCGTCTGTTTGCCCGGCAATCCTTGCAGGAAACATCTATGCTGGAAAGGGCACCAGGCATTTCTTCTCTTCATCCCAAAGCTTCAGGGTCAGCGCCCGCAGCGCTTCTGAAAACTTGATCCGCCGCAGCCCCAGTTCCGGTGGCAGGCTGTAATGGCACTGACGCAGCCGGTAGGACGGGATACGAGCGTTGTAATGGTGAATGTCATGCAGGGTGATATTGGCGACGGCCATGTCAAACAACCAGCCGAAATCCAAACAGGACGACCCCTGCAGCGCCGCCACCTGTGGATTGAGCTCGGGGCGGCGATCCCAGTAGGTGTCCTCAAAATTATGCTGCAGATAGACCAGAAACACACCGATCATGCCGCCCAAAAAAGAAAACGCCAGCCACACCCAGATCCCCGTCATTCCCGCCATCCAGTACAGCAGCATCAACAGGGCCGCGATTACCAGATTGTGCAGGACCACACCCCAGATGCCGAAATGCACCGTGTTCTTGGGCCAGCGGTAGCGAATAAAATAGGTAAAGGCAGAGCCCAGCGGCACCAGCACAAACGGGTTGCGATAAAGCCGGTAGCCCAGCCTTTCCCAGGCCCCGGCGGCGTGCCACTCCCGCAACGTCATCGTGTGGATCTCACCAGTTTCACGGTGCTCCAGATTGCCGATGTTTGAATGATGCAGATTGTGGTTCTGCTTCATCACCTCAAAGGGCGCAAAGGTAAAAGGGGACAGGACGTGACCCGCGATCTCATTTTGAAACCGGGTTTCGAACAGCGAATGATGGCCAGTGTCGTGTTGCAGCACATAAAGCCGCACAGCAGCAAAAGCAAAGACACCCCCCGCCGGCAGCATCACATACCAGCGGTCGATGTGGATGATGGCCAGATACAGCGACTGGAAATAGACTGCAAACGTGCCAAAATAGCTCAGCGATGCCAGCCGGTTGTCCTTCACTGTGTATTTGCGCGTGTGTGCCCTCAGATCCATGAATTCTTCCGTCAATGCACGATTTGAGCGACAGGCGAACAAGACGCAGCCCATCCAATGTCATTCTCAGATATATCCGACTTGGCCAAAGGCAAGGCGGCAGAGGACCAGATCCTCAACCCTAGGGTTATCATCTGGACACGACCGATGGAACAAACGCCCTACAGTGGCCGCCGCCCGGCGAAAGCCCGCCGAAACCACAGAAGAAAATGGCGTGCAACGCAAAGGCGCCGCTCCTTGGAGCGGCGCCGGGCCCAACGGGCCAAAGTATTCTGTGAATGCTGCAGGCCGGGCGGGAGCATGCGCCCCGAGCCTCCCCGAGCTGCTCAGCTGCCGCGCTTCTTCAGGTGCTTTTCCAGCGCGCCCGCGTTTTTGGCCCGCTTGCCCTTATAGGGGTTCTTATCCCCCTGCCCGCGCATGAACAGCCGGATCGGCGTGCCGGGCATGTCAAAATCTTCGCGCAGCCCGTTGACCAGATACCGGTTATAGCTGTCCGGCAGCTTGTCCGGATGTGAACACATGACCACGAACCCAGGCGGGCGGCTCTTGGCCTGTGTCATGTAGCGCAATTTGATCCGCTTGCCCTGCGGTGCTGGCGGCGGGTGCTGTTCCAGCATGCCAACCAGCCAGCGGTTCAGCGCAGCTGTCGGCACCCGGCGGTTCCAGACAGTATAGGCCCGCATAATGGCTTCATGCAGCCGGTCCAGCCCCTTGCCGGTCTTGGCGGACACAGTCACCAGCGGCGCGCCGCGCAATTGCGGCAGCAGGCGGCCGAAGGCTTCCTTGAGATCGCGCAGCTTTTCCTGCTTGTGCTCTTCGGAATCCCATTTGTTGACCGCCACCACCACCGCGCGGCCTTCCCGTTCTGCCAGATCGGCAATCCGCAGATCTTGCTGTTCGAACGGGATGCTGGCATCCAACAGCACCACCACAACTTCGGCGAATTTGACCGCGCGCAGACCATCGGAAACGGAAAGCTTTTCCAGTTTTTCCTGCACCTTGGCCTTTTTGCGCATGCCTGCTGTGTCAAACACGCGCATGGGCGTGTCTTTCCAGTTGATCTTCAGCGAGATCGCATCGCGGGTGATCCCGGCTTCTGGTCCGGTCAGCAGACGCTCCTCGCCCAGAATCCTGTTGATCAGAGTGGATTTGCCTGCATTCGGGCGGCCAACAACAGCCACCTGCAGCGGTTTGGCGTCGGTGGGAACAGGAACAACCTCTTCCTCATCCTCGCCGATTTCCTCATAGACCTCGACATCCGTGACCGGCGCGTGATCGACGGCTTCAGCCTCGAATTTTTCCGCCAGCGGCTGCAGGATGCCATAGAGATCCGGCATCCCCTCGCCGTGTTCGCCCGACAGTCGCAGCGGCTCGCCCAGTCCCAGCCCATAGGCTTCCAGCACACCTGCCTCGGCTGCGTTGCCCTCGGCCTTGTTGGCGGCCAGGATCACATGGGCGGACTTGCGGCGCAGAATATCAGCAAAGACTTCATCCGTCGGCGTGACACCGGTGCGCGCGTCGATCATGAACAGGCAGATGTCGGCCATATCCACCGCCCGCTCGGTCAGGCGTCGCATGCGCCCTTCCAGCGAATTGTCGGTGGCGTCCTCCAGACCTGCGGTATCGATCACCGTAAATCGCAGATCCCCCAGCCGCGCCGCGCCTTCGCGCAGGTCGCGTGTCACACCCGGCTGGTCATCGACCAAAGCCAGTTTCTTGCCCACGAGGCGGTTGAACAGGGTGGACTTGCCCACATTGGGGCGGCCCACGATGGCGAGGGTAAAAGACATCAGACCAGCTTTCTGCGATTCAGACGCGGCTCATAACGCATCCGGGCGGCAACCGCCACCCGGAAACACCGGTCACCTATATGCCAGCAAATCGCCCTTGGTGGAAACCACATACAGCGTAGTGCCGGCAATGACAGGCGCGGTTGTGGCGCCGCCCGGCACTTCGGCGGTGCGGGTCAGGCTGCCATCCTGCGGATTGAAGAAGCGCAACAGCCCATCATTGGAAGCGACAACCACCTGCCCGCCAGCAACGACGGGGCCGTGATGCACATGGATCTGGCCGCGCTTGCGAGGCTTGTCTTTCACATAGCCCGGCAGGTCGACAGCCCAGATCACCTCGCCGGTGCTGGCATCCAGCCGCAGCAGCTGGTTCAGGTCGCTGACCTGAAACAGGCTGCCTCCCGCAGGCCAGGCCGTGCCTGATGCGCCTTCGCGCGCCGTCCACAGCCGGTCGCCGGTTTCCATGTCGATTGCAACGGTGCGGCCAGAGTTGTTACCAGCATAAAGCCGGTTGCCGGACACAACCGGCGCGCCCGTCACATCACTGATCCGCGACAAAGTCTGCCCGGTGCGCTGCCCGGAAACCGAGGCGCTCCAGCGGCGCAGGCCGCCGCGGCGGAACGTGGCAATCAGATCGCCGGACCCAAAGGCAAAGACGGCCAGGTCGCTGGTCACAACCGGCGCCGGTGCCCCCAGCACGTTGGCCGGTGACGGCGATGCATTGATCTGCCAGGCGATGCGGCCATCCTTGGCATTCACCGCCCAGCCGGTATCATCACCTGCGACCAGATAAACCAGACCACCGCTGACGCGCGGCTGGCCAGAGCCCGTCGCCTCCAGTTCCTGCCGCCAGACCAGATTGCCGTCCGACGCGTTCAGCGCAGTCAGCACCCCGAAACCCGAGGAGATGTAAAGAACACCATCATGGTAAGCCAAACCGCCGCCGGTCGCCTGACCTTCGCCATCAGTCGACGGGAGCAGTTCACTTTGCCACAGAACCTGGCCCTGTGGCGAAACCGCTGAAACCCTGGCCGCGCTGTCCAGCGTATAGATGCGCCCGCCCCCGACAACCGGGGTCGCCGTGATGCGCTGGCGACGGCTGTCGCCGGACCCGATGGCAGCCGACCAAATGCGCTGCGGCGCGGCGGCCAGTGCCGGGTGCGACGTGCGCCCGGCCTCGGCCCCATGCCCCTGTTCCCAACTGGAATTGGCAACCTGCTTGGGCAGGGAAATGGCGCGGGATTGATTGACGGTCTCCACCGCCAGGTCCGGCCGGATGTCCTCGCGCTCGCCGCGCAGAATCGGTTCCTCTTCCGTACAGGCAGCCAGAACGGCCACAGCTGCGGTGGTGCAAAGAAGAACCCGTGCCCGGGTGAAAGATTTGAATAATGTCATTGCCCTGCCCTGTCTGCCGTTCTTGTACCGCAAGATCCCATCTGCGGCGCGCCCTTACCCCTCCGGCGCAGCGTCCCCGTTGACCGAGCCGCCAAGCGCCACAATCACCTGAGACGCGCGTTCTTTCAAGTCTGCGCTGACGGTTGCATCCGCGACGATGTCCCGGAGCCGGTTTACTGCTGCTTCCGTATTGCCTTCTTCGACATCCAGCAGCGCCAATTGTTCCGCCGCCAGCAGCGCCAGCGGCGCACCCGGCTGGGCCAGCGCCTCATATTGGACACGACGGTCAGCGGCGCTCAGACTGTCAGCCTGCAGGGCCAGCGCCTTGAAGCTGGCAATGCTCCTGTAGATCAACGGCAGATCGCCATCGACTGCAACTGCCTCAAGCCGGGCAACCGCTTCTGCCGTCTTGCCAGCCTCCGCCAAAGCGCCCGCTTCCAGCATGTTCAAAACAGCCGCACCGCCGGCGCTCTCTGCCGAGACAGCCGCCAGCGCCGTGGCCTGTGCTTCGCTGCCGTCGATTTCCAGCGCTGCCGTAATTTCATCGCCAAGCTTTTCGGCGGCAGCCAGATCTTTGGCCTTGGTGTATTCGCGAAACGCAGCACCGCCGACGATCAGCGCCACCGCAAGCCCGCCAATCCAGCCATAGCGTTTCAGCATCACGTAAAGCCTGTCACGGCGAACCTCTTCGGTCACCTCGTCGATAAAACTGTCGGTATCGCTCATGAAAGCCCCTGATATGCGCAGCCCGGGCAAGGCCCGAACCGGTTTTGAATGCGTTGCGCCCCTCTTACCCCGGCTCAAAGGCCAAGCCAAGTGGCCCGTTTGCACCAGAAACTTTGCCAATTCGATCAGAAAAGCAAGAAATGTGAACTAAACCACTTAGTTTAGATTGGACATCTCGTATATCAACCTTATCACATACCCGCGACTCCCGCTGTGAACAGGCCATCCGCACCCCCAATGAGCCAGTCCGCACAGGGATAAAGACAGAGAACAGGAAAGCCCAAGATGCGCATTGTACCGATACTGACCGCAGTGGCGGTAACTGCCAGCCTGTACATGGTGGTTATTGAGCGTGATGACCTGATGGCCTTCGCCCGCGGCGAGGATGCACCAGAAGCTGAGCAGGCCACCCCTGCAACCGCCAATGGGCCGCAACTGGCAGATGCAGCAGAATCGCGCGTCGGCGTCGTGGCCGTGCACAGCAAGGCCCGCAGCATCGGCAACGCGGTCATTCTGCGCGGCCAGACCCAGGCCATCCGCCAGGTTGAAGTGCGGGCCGAAACCACCTCCACCGTGATCTCCGATCCTCTGCGCAAGGGGTCTCATGTCCAAAAGGGCGATCTGCTGTGCGAGCTTGATCCCGGGACCCGTCCGTCGATGCTGCTCCAGGCCCAGGCGCAGCTGAAAGAGGCCAAGATCAACCTGACCGCCGCGTCTAAACTGTCCAAGGGCGGCTATGCCTCTGAAACCCGGCTGGCCTCTGCAGAGGCGGCTGAGCGATCGGCCCAGGCTGCGGTCGCAACCGCCGAACGTGAAATCAGCCATCTGACAATCACCGCGCCTTTTGACGGCTTGCTGGAAAGCGACACCGCCGAGCTTGGCAGCCTGCTGCAACCCGGCAGCCTGTGCAGCACGGTGATTCAGCTGGATACCATCAAGCTGGTCGGCTACGTGCCGGAAGCGGAAGTCAACAAAGTAACGCTGGGTGCCAGTGCAGGCGCCCAGTTGTCCAACGGCCAGGAGGTTCAGGGCAAGGTCACTTTCCTCAGCCGGTCTGCCGACCCCGCCACCCGCACCTTTGAGGTTGAGATCACCGTTCCCAATCCAGACCTGAGCATCCGTGACGGTCAGACTGCCGATATCGCCATTTCATCGGCCGGCTCGCTGGCGCACAAGCTGCCGCAATCGGCGCTGACACTGAACAACCAGGGTCAACTGGGTGTGCGTGTTGTCGGATCCGACAGCACCGTGGTATTCTACCCTGTGAAGCTTCTGCGGGATGAGGCGGATGGCGTCTGGCTGGACGGGCTGCCTGAAACCGCGGATGTGATCGTGGTGGGACAGGATTTCGTGACCGAAGGCGTCGCCGTTGCGGCCACCTACCGGGAGACTGAACAGTGATTGGCATCGTCGATTGGGCCGCCGACCGCGCCCGGATGGTCCTGGCATTCATCGCAATTTCGCTGCTTGTCGGCGGCTTTGCCTATTCCATGCTGCCCAAAGAGGGCGAGCCGGACATCGACATCCCGATGCTGCATGTGTCGGTCGAGTTCCCCGGCATTTCGGCAACCGACAGCGAAAGCCTTCTGATCAAGCCCATGGAGACCGAGATGGCGGATCTCGACGGGCTGGACAAGATGACCGCAACTGCGGCCGAAAACTATGCCGGCCTGCTGCTGGAATTCGATTTCGGCTGGGACAAAAGCGCCACCATCGCCGATGTGCGCGATGCGATGAACACCGCACAGGCCGACTTCCCCAGCGGTGCTGAGCAATACACCATCACCGAGATCAACTTCTCGGAATTCCCCATCGTCATCGTCAACCTGACCGGCGCCGTCCCCGAACGCACCATGGCCCGCCTGGCCAAGGATCTTCAGGACGAATTTGAAGCACTGGATTCGGTGCTGGAGGCCGGCATTGCCGGCAACCGCGATGAAATGGTCGAAGTGGTTATCGACCCGCTGCGCCTGGAGGCCTACAATGTCACCGCACTGGAGCTGATCAATGTTGTGCAGAACAACAACCAGCTGATCGCGGCGGGCGAGGTGGAAACAAGCCAGGGAACGTTCTCGGTCAAGATCCCCTCTTCCTTTGATGACGTTCAGGATATCTACGCGCTGCCGATCAAGACCAACGGCGACCGTGTGGTCACGCTGGGTGAACTGGCCCAGATCAATTACACCTTTGAGGACCGCAAAGGCACCGCCCGTTTTGACGGCGAAAGCACGCTGGCACTGCAAGTAGTCAAGCGCAAGGGGTTCAACCTGATCGACACTGTTGATCAGGTGAAGGCCATCCTTGCCGACGCGCAGGAAAATTGGCCAGAAGAGCTGCAGGCAGCGGTCACTGTCGGCACCTCCAATGACCAAAGCCGCGTTGTCGGCTCGATGGTGCGCCAGCTGGAAGGCTCGGTGCTGACTGCCGTCGCACTGGTGATGATCGTCATCCTGTCGGCGCTTGGCAGCCGGGCCGCAATGCTGGTCGGCTTTGCCATCCCGACATCCTTCCTGCTGTGCTTTGCATTCCTCGCGGTGATGGGTATCACCATTTCCAACATGGTGATGTTCGGCCTGATCCTGGCCGTGGGCATGCTGGTGGACGGCGCCATCGTGGTGGTTGAATACGCGGACAAGCGGATCAAGGAAGGCACCGGCCCGATGCACGCCTATGTCGAGGCGGCGCAGCGGATGTTCTGGCCTGTGGTCTCCTCCACGGCGACCACGCTTTGCGCCTTTTTGCCGATGCTGTTCTGGCCCGGTGTACCGGGTGAATTCATGGGCATGCTGCCTGTCACAATGATCTTTGTTCTGTCGGCTTCGCTGCTGGTGGCACTGGTCTATCTGCCGGTTGTCGGCGGCGTTTCCGGCAGGTTGAGCCGGGTGTTTGAAGGCGCTTCGCAAGTGCTGCGGATGATCCTGCCCTGGTGGCTGCGCGCCCTGATCGTGCCCGTACCGATGTTCGGCATGTTTGTCGGCGCCATGCAGATGCTGAACCCCGAATATATCCTGCCCGCAGGCTCAGAAGGCTTTGGCGCGCTTCTGATCGGGGCAACTCTGTTTATTGCGTCGGGTTTTGCGGCCTCGATCACCCTGGGCGCTGCCAAGATCCAGCGTGCCGAAAAAGAAGTGGCTCCCGGTTATCGGCATTCTGCATTTGGTCACTTTATCAAGTTCATCACTGGAAATCCGGTGATGCCTGTTGTGACCATTGTTGCAGTGGCATTCTCCATCAGCTCCGTGTTCGGCTACTTCGGAGAGAACAACAACGGCGTTGAATTCTTTGTGGATACAGAGCCGGAACAGGCCACGGCCCATGTGCGCGCTCGCGGCAATATTTCGCTGCATGAAAAAGACCAGATGGTGCGCCAGGCCGAAGACATCATCATGGCGCATCCGGCGGTGGTGAACGTCTTTTCCTTTGCCGGCGAAGGCGGGCTGAACACCGGCGGCCCCGGCGGCGGCGACGGCCCCAGCGACTCGATCGGTCAGATCCAGTTTGAAATCATCCCCTGGGAGAACCGGCCGACGCAGACCGAAACCTGGTTCTACGGCCTGCTGACCCGCGAAGTCACTGCGACAGAATTCGACGGCAACACGGTGCTGGACGAACTCAATGCGGAATTGTCCAAGCTTCCGGGGTATGAGGTCGAGGTCAAACCGCTGGAGCAAGGCCCGGGGCAAGGCAAGCCTGTGCATCTGCGTGTGCGCGGCGACAATTGGGCGGATTTGACTGCCGCAGCCGAAACCGCCCGTGCCCAGTTCGACGCCACCCCCGGTCTGACGCTGATCGAAGACAGCCTGCCCCTGCCCGGCATCGACTGGCAAATTGACGTGGATGTGGCCAAGGCCGGACGCTATGGCGCTGATGTGGCGACTGTGGGCGCGATGGTGCAGCTGGTCACCCGCGGCGTCCTGTTGGGGGACATGCGCCCAGAGGCCAGCGACGAGGAAATCGATATCCGCGTCCGTCTGCCCGAAGAAGACAGGGTACTGTCCACTTTGGACACTCTCAAAGTCCGCACTGGCGAAGGTCTGGTTCCGCTGTCAAACTTCATCACCCGCACACCTGTTCCGAAACTCGCCATGATCAACCGGGTCGATCAGGAGCGGTTCTATGATGTGAAGGCTGATGTGGTTCCAGGGCTGAGCAAAGCGCAGACTGAAGACCCGGAGACCGGAGAGCTCAGCGACCTGGCCCTGATCAAAGAAGTGGCAGCAGGTGCTGCGCCTAAGGGGGCCGTTGTCACGACAGCTGCCGGTGCCCAGATGGAGGTGGTCCAGCTGTCCGACGGTGTGTCTGCTGAAGACCTGCAAACTGCATTGGACAATGGCGCCAAGACTTCTCCGGTCAATCCCAACGAACGCATTTTGTATCTGACTGAATGGCTGGAAACCAACCCGCTGCCTGCAGGCATATCTTGGGAATGGACCGGTGATCAGGAAGAACAGGCCGAATCCGGCGCCTTCCTGATGAACGCTTTTGCCGGTGCATTGGGGCTGATGTTCGTGATCCTGCTGGCCCAGTTCAACAGCTTCTACAATTCGGTTCTTGTGCTTCTGGCCGTGGTTCTCTCCACCACCGGGGTGCTGATCGGCATGCTGGTCATGGATCAATCCTTCTCGATCATCATGACCGGCACCGGCATTGTCGCGCTGGCTGGTATCGTTGTGAACAACAACATTGTTCTGATTGATACCTATCAGGAATATTCCAAGCACATGCCCCGGATCGAGGCAATCATCCGCACCGCTGAGGCCCGCATCCGCCCGGTGCTGCTGACCACCATCACCACGATGGCCGGTCTCACCCCGATGATGTTCGGCCTCAGCCTCGACTTCATCAACGGCGGCTACTCAATCGACAGCCCTACGGCGCTGTGGTGGAAGCAGCTGGCCACCGCTGTGGTCTTTGGCCTTGGTGTTGCCACTGTGCTGACCCTTGTCGTCACGCCCTCGCTGCTGGCAATCCGGGTGTGGTTTTCTACCTATATGCTTGCCTTGGGCCGGCTGCTGTCACGGATCACCCGCGGCCGCTCCAGCCGCATTGCACGGGACACCAAGCTGTTCAAAAAGGCGCGCCAGCTGCCGACTACGGAAATCCAATGGGTCGAGGACTCACCGCCTAAGGCGGACAAAGCCCAGGCCGAAGAAGAAGACGACAATCCGCAGCCACCTGCCCCAAGCAACCGCTTGCAGGCTGCCGAATAGACAACAAAAAGCCCCGCTCAGTCGGGGCTTTTCTATTGGAGTTGGCAATTCCTGCTGGGGCAGCTTCAGTCGGTAAAGACGTATTCACCCAGATCACACAGATCGAGGCCAAAGTCCTCTTCCTCCGACCTGTCTGCAAAGCTGCCGCGGATGTCATACACGCAGGTCGTTGCACCGTCTGCAATCAGCACGCCGATCTCATAGCCGGGCGCCAGATAGCCGCCGTCAATCAGATTGTCTTCCCATCTGTCGGAAGACGCCGGCGACACATTGAATTCAACCAGATCGGCACTGCTGTCGTTGACCAGCAGGAATTCGAGGTCCTCGGCAAAGGCCGGCGCCTGAGACGCAAGAAGCACAGCTGCAGAG
Organism: Leisingera sp. S232; assembly: GCF_049800895.1. Taxonomy (NCBI): domain Bacteria; kingdom Pseudomonadati; phylum Pseudomonadota; class Alphaproteobacteria; order Rhodobacterales; family Roseobacteraceae; genus Leisingera; species Leisingera sp. S232. The sequence goes on from NZ_JBNAFX010000017.1 coordinate 50,915, forward strand.
GCAGCGGCAGTCAGAAGGGTCTTCATCCAGTATTCCTTTTGCACGGATCAGCCAGCGTGGATGCTGCGGATTTCCTGTCATGGCGCCACTTTAGGACCGGGACCGGGTAAGGTAATGGGAAAGCCGGTGATGGTTTCCCACTTTAGCAGCCCGCCAGAAACAGTCAGGCGGCGTCCTGATCCGCCTGCTGGCGCTGCCACAGCCGGGCATAGCGGCCCTGGCTGGCCAGAAGATCCTCATGGGTTCCGGTTTCGGCTATCTCGCCCTGTTCCAGAACCACAATCCGGTCCGCCTCGGCAATGGTCGACAGCCGATGTGCAATGGTGATCACCGTGCGCCCCTGCCCGGCCCGCGCCAGGGCCTCCTTGATCTCCTGTTCGGTATCGGTGTCCAGCGCTGATGTTGCCTCGTCCAGCAGCAGCACCGGCGGGTTTTTCAGCAGCGTCCGGGCAATCCCCACCCGCTGCTTCTCGCCGCCCGACAGCTTCAATCCGCGCTCGCCCACCTGGGTGTCATAGCCCCCCGGCAGCGCCATGATGAAATCATGGATCTGGGCATCCCGCGCCGCCTGCTCGACGTCTTGCTGGGTGGCGCCGTCACGGCCATAAGCGATGTTGTATCGGATCGTGTCATTGAACAGCACCGTGTCCTGCGGCACCACGCCGATGGCCTGATGCAGGCTGCGCTGGCTCACCTCCCGCACATCCTGCCCGTCGATTTTCAGCGCACCACCGGAGACGTCATAAAACCGGAACAGCAGCCGCCCGATGGTCGATTTTCCCGATCCCGTAGACCCGACAATCGCCACCGTCTGCCCCGGTTCAGCCTCCAGCGAGATGCCCTTCAGGATTTCCCGGCCCGCATCGTAGGAAAACCGGACGTTCTCCAGCGTGATGCGCCCGCCGGTCACCTGCAGCTCGGCTGCGTCTGGACGGTCGCTCACATCCGCGGGCTGCTCCAGCAGATCGAACATTTCCCCCATGTCGACCAGGCTCTGACGGATTTCGCGGTAAACAGTCCCCAGGAAGTTCAGCGGCACGGTGATCTGGATCATATAGGCGTTGACCATGACAAAATCACCAACCGTCAGCGCGCCCCGTTCCACCCCCATCGCAGCCATCACCATGACACCGATGAGGCCTGCGGTGATAATCACACTCTGGCCAAAGTTCAGCGCCGCCAGAGAATAGGCGGTTTTCAACGCCGCCTGCGCGTAGCCCCGCATGGCCCCGTCATAGCGTGCCGCCTCGCGCTCTTCGGCGACGAAATACTTGACGGTTTCAAAGTTCAGCAGGCTGTCGATCGCCTTTTGATTGGCGTCGGTATCCTGTTTGTTCATCTCGCGGCGCAGCTTCACCCGCCATTCGGTCACCGCAAAAGTGAACCACACATAAAGCGTGATGGTCCCGGCCACAGCCGCCAGATACCAGGCATCAAACAGCACTGTCAGAATAATGGCCACCAGTGTCAGTTCCAGGATCAGCGGCCCGATCGAGAACAGCATGAACCGCAGCAGGAATTCGACGCCTTTCACCCCGCGCTCGATGATCCGGCTCAGCCCGCCGGTCTTGCGGGTGATGTGATAGCGCATCGACAGCCGGTGGATATGGGTAAAAGTCTCCAGCGCCAGCCGGCGCAGTGCCCGTTGGCCCACCGGGGCAAAAACCGCATCCCGCAGTTGCTGGAAACCGGTGGTCAGGATTCGGGCCATGCCATAGGCAACCGTCAGGCCAACGGCTCCCAGCGCCAAGGGCGGCACACCTTCGCCTGCCAGGCTGTCCACCGCGCCCTTGTACAGCATCGGCGTATAGACCGCGATCAGCTTGGCAATCACCAGCACTGCCAGCGCCAGCATCACACGGACCTTCACCGAGGAATTGCCTTCAGGCCAAAGATACGGTCCCACCTTGCGCAGCGTGCGCAGCCCGGATCGGCGTTCATCCTGGGCAATGTCTTCTTGCGCCGGCACAGCGGTCTGATCATTTTGGGTCATGGCTATTCCTGGCTAGACACTTTCAGATATCCACCTGTTCACGGATTTGCGAGGGGCAGGAACAAAAAACGCGCCACAGGGGCGCGTTTTCCTGGAATTATGCCGGTGCGAGGTCACTCCGGAATTGTAAAAACCTGTCCTGGGTAAATCAGATCCGGATTGCGGATGTCGCCCTTGTTGGCTTCAAAAAGCCTGACATACAGAAATCCGCTGCCGTATCTCTCTTGGGATATCGCCCAGAGGGTATCGCCTTTCTGCACGGTGATTGCCCTGATCAACGGCGCCGGCTGATCCGGGTCCGCCTCGCGTTCTGGCTGTGCCAGCACATCCGGCGTTTCCCGCTTAAACGGGGTTTCCAAGCGGCTCAGCACCTTGCCGGACGCAGTTTCAATCTCATCCAGCCGTAGAGTGTAAACCCCCGGAGCCACATCCTCCAGCCGTCCGCTCCAGCGTCCGTCCTGCGCAGCATCCAGCTCTGCCACCGGCAGGTTGTCCACATAGACACGCACCTGCGACTGAGGACGCGCGCGGCCCGTAAGCTCAACCCCGCCGGTGTCGTTGTAACTGATCGCATCAAGCGCCACTTCCGTGTTCAGGTCCGGATCGGCGGACACTGCGGGCTGCACAACTTCAATCCCGGTCTCATCCGCGCGCAGAACAGCCACGGCCTGCCCTTGGGGCTGCGGTTCCTCCGGCTCTGCTGCTGGCTGCGATACAGCCACAGCCGACGCCTCTGCGGCGGTCTTTTCCGCACTCTGCCCCTCTGCGGCAGTTGCCGTCGCAACCACCTCGCCCGGCACTTCCTGCGCGGTTTCCGTCGGCACAGAGGCCGCTTCGGAAACAGGATCTGACGCGGCTCCGCTGGTGTCCTGCGTTACAGGGGCTTCCACAACCGGCGTTTCAGCAGAGGGTTCTTCTGCCAGTGCTGCAAACTGTTCATGCAGCGGCTCCTCTGTTGTTGTTTCTGAAACCACCGACGCCGGGCTGACCGGAGCCAGAATGAACGACGCACCAGAAGCGGTCTGAGAACCGTCATGTTCTGCCAGCAGCGACACGACTTGAGGTTGCGAACTGGGCGCAATGGACGTCAGCGAAACAAATTCACCGCCTGACGGCACCTGCAGCTGTTCCAGCACTTCACCATCAAGAAGCACCGAAACCTGTACGCCCTCCTGCGCCCGCCCGGCAATCACCGCAGCGCCTTCACTGTCTACGCGCACCAGATCGAGTTCAGGTGCCTGCAACACAAAGATTTCTTCTGCGGCAGCAGCCGGTTCCGCTTCGCCCTGCGCTGCCTCCCCGGTGTTTGCAGTTTCGGTCAAGCCCGCCGGTTCACTGCCTTGATCCCCAAAACTGTCTCCGGCAGCCTCCACTTCGGCGGTCCCTTCTTCGGCGGCACTTTCCTCTGCGGCTCCCTCTTCGACGGCATTGTCTCCGGCACTGCCTGATCCATTCTCAGCCACAGTGCTGTCCACAACAGCGGCCTCCGGCTCAGCTTCCTCGGATGAAGTTTCCGCCTGTTCCAAAGCCTTTGGCTCTGCCTCGCCCGCTTCCTCTGACGTGCCGGTCACGGGGTCCTGAGTAGCTTCTGCCGGTTCCACAGCTGCAACCTGATTGCGCGCAGCTTGCTCCGCTGCCCGGTTTTTCAGCGGCTGACCGGATTCCTCGCCATCGCCGGAAAATTCGGTATTGCCGTTCGCCGACTGCCCCGCTGCCCCCTCGGAAACAGCAGTGCCTTCGGGCCCGGCAGTGCCAAACACCCCAAGCTGGTAGAGGACGACTCCGCCCACGACCACAATCGCGCCGGTTATTCCGCCAAATGTGAGGGCCCCCAGACCCCCGCTTCCAGATGCTTCCGCCATGTCTTTCCCTTCGGCAAATGCGGAATGTGTCCTTCCGCTTAGTTGAGGGAATCTAACAACCCCGCTATCAGGGGTCAAAACACCAATTGGTTTTCACCTTGATATTCCACAGAAAGGCTGGCCGATGTGCATAAAATCCGTCTGTGTCTACTGCGGTGCCCGCGCTGGCGCCCTGCCCGCCTATGCAAAAGCAGCCCGCGCATTCGGCGCCGCGCTGGCGGAAAACGGGATGCGGCTGGTCTATGGCGCCGGCGATGTCGGCCTGATGGGCGAGGTCGCCCGCGCCGCGCAGGCGGCTGGCGGCGAAACCTTTGGCGTGATCCCCGGCCATCTGGAACAACGCGAGGTTGGGAAATCAGACCTCACCACCTATGTAGTCACCGAAACCATGCATGAGCGCAAAAAAGTCATGCTGTGGAACGCCGATGCAATTGTGGTCCTGCCAGGCGGCGCAGGCTCTCTGGATGAGCTGTTCGAAGCTCTCACCTGGCGCCAGCTTGGCCTGCATGCCAAACCCATCGTGATTCTGAACACCGAAGGCTATTGGGACACACTGCGCGTTCTCCTGGATCAGGTTGTGGCCCAGGGGTTTGCCGGACAGGACACTGCAGACTGCTTGATCTGGGTCGAGACGCCGGCCGCCGCGATCGCGGCCCTGCGCGAAACCGACTGCTGACGCAGCGCCGCACAGGAAACCACCGGTAGCCGCGCGCTGGATCGGCACCCTGGATCGGCACAATGGCGGCGGTGAATGACGCCGCAAAAACCAGAACCGCGACAAGGAATGGCAATGCCGGGTCCAGAGACTGCGGCACGCCAGCTATGACCGGCCACATTCTGCGGGCGCCATAGGCGACAGTTACCGATGCAAACAAGAAACGCCCGGTCAGCCGACCGGGCGTTGCAGAAATTCCGTGCTGTTGCGGGCTTACATCCGCGAGGCGACGTTTTCCCAGTTCACCAGATTGTCCAGGAAGTTGGTCAGGTAGGCGGGACGCTTGTTGCGGAAGTCGATGTAGTAGGAGTGCTCCCACACGTCGCAACCCAACAGCGCGGTCTGGTTGAAGCACAGCGGGTTGACGCCGTTTTCAGTCTTGGTCACAGCCAGCGAACCGTCTGCATTCTTGACCAGCCACGCCCAGCCGGAGCCGAACTGGCCAGCGCCTGCGGCGGAGAACTGCGACTTGAACTCATCCACTGAGCCAAAGGAGTCCACCAGCGCCTTCTCCAGATCACCCGGCATTTTGCTTTCGCCCGGGCCCATCATTTCCCAGAACTGGTTGTGGTTCCACAGCTGAGAAATGTTGTTGAAGATACCGTTCTGGGCAACCGCGTTCGCGTCATAGGTACCCTTGATGATCTCTTCCATCGACTTGCCGTCCCACTCGGTGCCGGCAATCAGCTTGTTGCCGTTGTCGACATAGGCCTTGTGGTGCAGGTCATGGTGGTATTCCAGGGTTTCCGCCGACATGCCCTTGGCAGCCAGAGCGTCATGTGCGTACGGAAGATCGGGAAGTTCAAAAGCCATTTGGGCCCCCTGTGAAATAAGTTTGCATTCCTGCGCAGATACATGCTGTGCGGGCGCTATCAGGTCAAGTCCTTAGGCATGAAATCCATGCAGGGACTATGTGCAGTTTTCTACAGCTTTCCGCAGCTTCCTCTATAGGACAGCAGCGCAGCAGCGGCAGGTCCAGCCCCCAAGGCGCCAAGCGGAGCAAAATGAGGACAAGCTGCCGTGTTCAGCCGGGCAAGCCATCTGCCACCATCGGCAGACTGCCCTCCTGCTGGCAGCGTCCTGCGCCGCGAACTGGTTTGGCACGTCCTCCGCGGGCGGAGGCCTGGATGCTCATCTTTTGATTGGCTTTATTCAGTACCGCTCTGTATTCCGGCTCCTGCCGCCAGCCGTTCGGCATCACGGCCAATTCCGGCAGCTTCCATGTCAGAACAAATGAGTTTTCGCTTTTCTGAACCACCAGAGCAGGAACCGACACCGAAAAGGCAACATCCGTCACTGTCGCCGATCCAAAATCTGGTGAAAAATGAACGTCAATCCGGCTGGGGACCCAAGCCTGCCCAGACAGCGGCTTCAGATCGCAGGTCATGCTCGGCCCTGCTTGGGAAACACCACTGGCTATCGTAAAAAACAATGCCGCAATTCCGCATCTCTGCAGATTCATCAGCTGCTCCCGAAACAGTTCAGACAACCGCCCCGACAGCAGGGAACGGGTTTAGAATCAAACGCCTACATAATCTGTAAAGCCTGTTCTCCAGTTCTTTGCGCAAACAAAAACGGTGCCCTGGAGATTTCCAGAGCACCGTAAATGACGCGCAATGGCGTCACAAGAAAAAAGCGAGCGAAAATTTTAATAAACGCCCACCTTACTTTGTGGATGCGCCGCGGTGCTCAGCAATTTGAACACATATTCGCCAACTGAGCGGAAGCAGACGATATAAAAGCTGCCGTCCTCGTTCAGCCAGAATGCGCCAGCCACCTGCGCCAGGCGCGAACGGCGGAACTGACCCGCCTTGAAGGCAGCCTCGTCAAAGTCCACCGGGCTCACTTTACCCAGCACCTCGCGCGCGCCCTCGCCCGACAGACGGAAGAAGGCACGGGCATCCGAGACGTTCACAGCCAGCGCGTGCTCGCCTTTCAGCGCCTCAGCCACTTCGGCGGTTTTGGCAACCGCGTCCTCATATGGCACCAAGAGCAGCAGCTCGTCGGTGGACATCCAGGCAACGGCGCCGTTTTCGGCAACATTGACAGACCCCTGACCCGGAACCTCGGCGCCGGTGGCGGCTTTGACAGCCGCCTTCAGCGCCGATGAACCCAGATCGCCGCGCAGGGTGATCATGCCCTGCAGCCCCGCGTCCTCGACCTTGGCCAGCCCGGTATACTGGGCGCCGTTCAGTACGGAAACAGCCTTAGACATTCTGCTTTTCCCCTTCCTTGTCGTAGAAGACCGGGTCAACGATCTTGGCTTTGTAGGTCACACCGTCGGTGCCCGGGAATTCGATCACTTCACCCATCCGCTTGGGACCGTGTTTGACCAGGCCCATGGCGATGCCCTTATTCAGGGTGGCGGAGAAATAGGTCGAGGTCACCCGGCCGATCATGTTGCGCTGGCCGTTGGCGTTAACGCCTTCACCCACCGCATAGGCGCCGTCAGGCAGCACCGAACCATCGACGGTTTCCAGACCAACCAGCTGCCAGCGTTCCGGATCGACCATATGAGAGCGCGCCTGCGCGCGTTTGCCCAGATAGTCTTCTTTCTTCTTGGACAGCGCCCAATGCAGACCCAGATCCTGCGGGATCACGGTGCCATCGGTCTCGTCGCCGATCATGATGAAACCTTTTTCGGCCCGCAGGATGTGCAGGGTCTCCGTGCCATAAGGCATGACGCCGAATTCCTTGCCTGCCTCCATCAGCGCATCCCAGAACGCCTGGCCCTCAGAGGCCGCAACCGCGATCTCATAGGACAGCTCGCCCGAGAAGGAGATCCGGTAAGCCCGGGCGTCGAATTCACCGATCTTGCCGTCGCGCCATTCCATGAAGGGCAGCGCCTCTTTGCTGACATCCATGCCGCCGCCCGCTGCCGCGTTCAGCTTCTCCAGCACCTTGCGGGCGTTGGGGCCAACCACAGCGATCTGCGCGTATTGCTCGGTCACATTGGCCACATAGACTTTCCAGTCCCACCATTCGGTCTGCAGCCATTCTTCCATCCAGCCGTGGATGCGCTCGGCTCCGCCGGTGGTGGTGTGGCACAGCCAGGTGTCCTCGTCGATGCGGGCAACCACACCGTCGTCCATCAGGAAGCCGTTCTCGGTGCACATCAGGCCATAGCGGCATTTGCCGATCTTCAGCGTCGACATCATGTTGGTGTACATCATGTCCAGGAACTTGCCTGCGTCGGGGCCTTTGACCACCAGCTTGCCCAGGGTCGAGGCGTCCAGCAGGCCGAGGTTCTCGCGGGTGTTCTTAACCTCGCGGTTCACCGCGGCATGACGGTCCTCACCGGGCTTGTTGATGGAGAACGGACGGCGCCACTGGCCAACCGGTTCCCAATCCGCGCCGTTCTGATCCATCCAGTCAGCAATCGGTGTCTTGCGCACCGGCTGGAAGATCTCGGCCCGTGCCTCACCGGCGATCGCGCCCAGCGAGATCGGATGGTAGGGCGGACGGAAAGTGGTGGTACCCACCTGCGGAATTTCCGAGTTCAGGCTGTCGGCCAGAATGGCCAGGCCGTTGATGTTCGACAGCTTGCCCTGGTCGGTCGCCATGCCCAGCGTGGTATACCGCTTGGTGTGCTCGACGCTTTCATAGCCTTCGCGGGCCGCCAGCTGAACGTCCGACACTTTCACGTCGTTCTGATAGTCCAGCCAAGACTTCATGCGCAGCTTGATGTCCGCCTTGGCAGGCATCAGCCAGACCGCTTCCATCTGCACTTCTGCTGCGGATTCACCCTTGGCAGCCGCCACGGATTTCGCCGGGAAGCCAGCCGCTTCGGCCGCCTTGGCACCAGCCGCTGCTGCGTCTTCCAGCAGCGCAGCCAGACCAAATTCGCCGTTTGCAGCGCCCGCAGGCACAACAAAACCATTGCCGTCATGGCCCAGCGGCGGACGGGAGGCATCGGGACGGAAGTTGGCGTTCGCCTCATCCCAGATCAGCTTGCCGCCGCAGTGGGACCACAGGTGCACCACCGGCGACCAGCCGCCGGACATCGCAACTGCATCGGCCTGCACGGTTTCACGCGCACCGCCTTCGCCGTTCTGGGCGCAGATGGCGACTTCGGTCACGCATTTGCCGTCCTTCACCTTGGCGATGGCACGGCCCAGCTCAACCCGGATACCTTTTTCGCGGACCGCTTCCATCAGCGCGCCGCCGCCGGTTTCGCGAGTGTCGATCACGCGGACCACTTCGACGCCTGCGTCATGCAGCACCAGTGCGGTGCGGTAGGCGTCGTCGTTGTTGGTTGCAACCACAACCTTCTGGCCCGGGTTGATACCCCAGTTCACCACATAATCGCGCATCGAGGCCGCCAGCATCACACCAGGAACATCGTTGCCGGCAAAGGACAGCGGACGTTCAATCGCACCGGTTGCGGTGACGATTTGGCTGGCGCGGATCCGCCACAGACGGTGGCGCGGGCCACCCTGACCCGGTGCGTGGTCGGTCAGGCGTTCATAACCCAGGGCATAGCCGTGGTCATAAACACCAGACCCCATGCAGCGGTCGCGCAGGGTGACGTTGTCCATATCGCGCAGCTCAGCCAGGGTCTTGGCGACCCAGGCGTCAGGGCTGTCACCGTCGATGGTGCCGCCGTCGACCGGCGCGCGGCCGCCCCAGAAATTGTTCTGCTCCAGCACCAGAACCTTGGCGCCGGATGCCGCAGCTGCCTTGGCTGCCTGCAGACCGGCAACGCCGCCGCCAATGACCAGCACATCCGCAAAGAAATAGAAGTGCTCGTAGGTGTCGGCGTCCTTCAGTTCCTTGTCGGGGGCTGCGCCCAGACCTGCGGACTTGCGGATGATCGGCTCATAGACGTGTTTCCACAGCGGACGCGGGTGGATGAACATCTTGTAATAGAAACCGGCGGTCAGAAAACGGCTCAGCTTGTTGTTGATCGACAGAACGTCGAACTCCAGGCTGGGCCAGTGGTTCTGCGAATTTGCCGACAACCCCGAGAACAGCTCGGTGGTGGTGGCGCGCTGGTTCGGCTCGTAACGGTCGCCCACGCCCAGCTGCATCAGCGCATTGGGCTCTTCCGAACCCGATGCCACGACGCCGCGCGGACGGTGGTATTTGAACGACCGGCCCATCATCACCTGGCCATTGGCCAAGAGTGCGGATGCCAGCGTATCGCCGGCAAAACCCTTCATGGACTTGCCGTTGAAGGTGAAGTCGATCTGTTTGGAGCGGTCGATCAGCCGGCCCTGATTGGCGAGACGCGTGCTCATGTGCTCAGACCTTTCAAGAGAAAAGCGGGTGTTTCAGTCAGGCGGAGGATCATTACTTTTCGTCCGCAAATTCGCGCCAGGTCCAACCCGGGCGCTTGGCAGCGATCTTGTCGATGATCTCCTGCGTCGGCACTGAGGTCTGCGCCGTGTAGGTGCCAAAGACCTCCAGCGTCATGGTGCAGCGCGCGGCGTGGAACCACTTGCCGCAGCCATTGGCATGGCGCCAGCGTTCAAAGTGAACGCCTTTGGGGTTTTCGCGCATGAACAGGTAGTCATGGAACTCATCATCCGAGGAGCCGGGGCCAAAGCGCTTCAGATGCGCTTCGCCGCCCGCGGCCAGTTCGGTTTCTTCGGCTTTGACGCCGCAATAGGGGCATTCAAGGATCAGCATGGTGCTTGCTCCATAGTATTGAATTTTGCAGCGTTAGTGCGCCACGCCAGCGGCGACGCTCTCGTCGATGAACTTGCCTTCTTTGAAGCGGTTGATCGAGAACTCCTCGGTCAGCGGCGAATGGCCGGTGGCCATCAGCTCTGCCATCGCCCAGCCCGAGCCGGGGATCGACTTAAAGCCGCCGGTGCCCCAGCCACAGTTGATAAAGCAGTTCTGGACCGGTGTTTTCGAGATGATCGGCGAACGGTCGCCGGTCACGTCCACAATACCGCCCCACTGGCGCAGCATCTTCAGGCGGCTGACCATCGGGAAGGTTTCGACCAGGGCGCGCACGGTTTCCTCGATATGGTGGAAGCTGCCGCGCTGGGTGTAGTTGTTGAACCCGTCAGTGCCGCCGCCAATGACCATCTCGCCCTTGTCGGACTGGGACATATAGCCGTGCACGGTATTGGCCATCACAACCACATCCATGCAGGGTTTGATCGGCTCAGATACCATTGCCTGCAGGGCCACGGATTCCATCGGCAGACGGAAGCCCGCCATTTCCGACAGGACAGAGGCGTTACCCGCAACGATCATGCCAATCTTGTCGCAGTCGATCGGGCCTTTGGTGGTGTCGACACCCACGGTGCGGCCGTTCTCGGTGCGCACGCCGGTGACTTCACATTTCTGGATGATATCCATGCCCATGTCGGAACAAGCCCGCGCATAGCCCCAGGCCACAGCATCGTGACGGGCAGTGCCGCCGCGTTCCTGATAAAGACCGCCCAGCACCGGGTAACGCGGACCATCCAGGTTGATGATCGGCACGATCTCTTTGACGCGCTCGGGGCTGATCCACTCGGTCTGCACACCCTGCTGCTGGTTGGCATGGGCAGTGCGTTTATAACCGCGGATCTCATGCTCGGTCTGGGCCAGCATGATCACGCCGCGCGGGCTGAACATCACATTGTAGTTCAGATCCTGCGACATGGTCTCATAGAGGCTGCGCGCCTTTTCATAGATCGCAGCCGAGGGATCCTGCAGGTAGTTCGAGCGGATGATGGTGGTGTTACGGCCCGTATTGCCGCCACCCAGCCAGCCCTTCTCGATAATTGCGACATTGGTAATGCCGAAGTTTTTCCCCAGGTAGTAGGCAGTGGCAAGGCCATGCCCACCCGCACCCACGATGACGACATCGTAGTGACGTTTGGGTTCCGGCGAGCGCCAGGCGCGCTCCCATCCGGTGTGATAGCGCAGGGCTTCCCGCGCAACAGCAAAGACTGAATAGCGTTTCATGAGCGAATCCGATGGTTCGTATCTGAAAGCGGGTATGCCCGAAACGCATGGCTGAGCAGTGCCGTTTATCGCCCTGTTTCTGCCATATTGCGACATCCAATCATGACGCATTGCAGCATCCCGCGGCAGATTGGCTCTTTCGCTCGTCCGTCCCCGCATATAGATCAAAACCAAACTACGGAGACGGCATGGTTTTCTGGACAGTCACCGCCCTTATCGCCCTTTCGGCAGCCCTGCTGCTGGCAATGATCATCATTCGCGCTCGCGAGCAAGGCGAACCTGCTGCGGCCTATGATCTGCGGGTTTATCGCCAGCAGCTGGGTGAAGTCGACAAGGACTTGGCCCGCGGCGTCATCGTTGAGGCCGACGCAGAGCGCATCCGAACCGAAATCTCGCGCCGCATTCTGGCAGCTGATGCACAGGTGCAGAAACGCACGTCAGGCCCCGCCCAGCCCCGCTTGTTGTCGCTCGGCTTTGCTATTGCCACTGCGCTGCTGATCTCTGGCGGTACCCTGGGCCTGTACTGGCAGCTGGGCGCGCCCGGCTACGGCGACCTTGGCCTCCAGGACCGTATCCGCCTGGCAGGCGAACGCGCCGAAAACCGCCCTTCTCAGGCTGAGGCAGAGGCCGATGTTCCAGCGATTGAGCGCCCCGAGGCAGAGGACGGCTACCTCAGGCTGGTTGAACAGCTTCGCAAAACCGCAGGCGAACGCGCCGATGACCCGCAGGGGCAGGCGCTGCTGGCCCAGCACGAGGCCAACCTCGGCAACTTCAAGGCCGCCTATGAGGCCAAGACAAACTACATCCGCCTGGCCGGTGGCCAGGTCAACGCACGCGATTTCACCGAATTGGCCGAGCTGAAGATCATGGCGGCCGGTGGCTATGTCTCTCCCCAGGCGCAAACGGATCTGCAAAAAGCCCGGGCGATTGATCCCACCCATGGCCCGGCCCGTTACTACTGGGGCCTGATGCTAGGGCAGATCGGCCGCCCGGATCTTGCCTACCGCGAATGGGTCGCAACTTTGCGTGACGGACCTGCAGATGCTTTGTGGATCAAGGGCATTCAGGGCCAGATCGAGGAAATGGCCTTTCGCGCCGGTGTTGAACACCGCCCGATTGCACCCGGCGGTGGCACCGCCCCCGCCCTGCCCGGCCCCAGCGCCGAGGACATGCAAGGCGCCGCAAGTCTCTCTGCCGAAGAACAGCAAGAGATGATCCGTGGCATGGTTACCCGCCTGTCGGACCGTCTGGCCACCGAGGGCGGCAGCGCCGAAGAATGGGCCCGCCTGATCGGCGCCCTGTCGGTACTGGGCGAAACCGAGCGCGCCCGCACCGTTTATGACGAGGCCAGCAGCGCCTTTGCTGGCACCCCCGAGGCGCTGGAGCTGCTGGACACAATCGCCGCACAGGCAGGACTTACAGAATGATCCACGACGTTTTCGAAGATTTCGCCGCCGCCCTGCCGCCGATGAACGCACTGATGGGGCTGGACCTGGGCACCAAGACCATCGGCGTTGCCGTCTCTGACCGCATCGGCGCCGTGGCCACGCCGCTGGAAACCGTCAAGCGCAAGAAGTTCTCTGTGGATGCTGCCCGCCTGCTGGAGATCATCCAGGCCCGCGACATCAGCGGCATCCTGCTGGGCCTGCCGCGCAACATGGACGGCACCGAAGGCCCGCGCTGCCAATCCACCCGCGCCTTTGCCCGCAACCTCGGCCAGCTCAGCAATCTGCCGATTGGCTTCTGGGACGAGCGTCTCAGCACCGTGGCAGCAGAAAAAGCGCTTCTTGAAGCAGATACGACACGCAAACGCCGCGCAGAGGTTATCGACCACGTCGCGGCTTCCTATATTCTCCAAGGCGCATTGGACCGAATGCGGCATTTGAAGAACGGGTGAATGATGACTGACGACGTTTGGAAACGGGACGAAATCCAATCCCCCTGCATCAAGATCTGCGTCGTCCATCCTGAATCGCGCATCTGCACCGGCTGCTATCGCACAATCGACGAGATCCGCGACTGGTCCAAGATGACCAATGACGAACGCGCAGGCATCATGAACGACCTGCCAGAGCGCGCCAGCAAACTGGTCAAACGCCGCGGCGGCCGCGGCGCAAGGTTAAAGCGCAGCTAACGCGGCGCGCTGCGGGGTAACCGCTTGTCAATCATGCGGAATAAGCACTGACCAAATGTTTCGCGCGCGAAACATTTAGGCAATAGTGCTGACTTATTTTATGTGGGTGAGCGTCTGCCTGTAAAATTGCGCCTCAGCTTTTGTAAATCGCAGCCTACCTTCAGAAGCGCCCCGGACGCAGGAATTCGCTGCGGCTCTCTGAGAGCATTCGCACTTGTCCCTACTTTTTAGCTTTGCAAATTTCGGTTGCGAAATACATAAACGACAGAACCTTCTATCTGCGACAATCTCAATCGCGCTTTTTAAGCCTAAAGCGCATTTTTTAAAGGTAACCAATGATGCTATCCGGAACAAATGTAGAACTTGAAGTTTTTGCTCCTGACCTCACTAACGCCATCACGCAACCTGTCAAATCAACGATTTCAACCTTCGGAATCGAGTTCAATGATGCTTCCTTTTTTGATCTTAACGGTGACGCGTTCAATGTAGTCCCTGCTCAGTTCGACATACGGGGGAGCATTGTGCACTACGAGGTCCTGGTGTCAGGAGCTTTTTTGAATGTTCCCTCTGACGGTTTTAATGGGTACGTACTGACTTTCGATGCGCTGGGAGAAAATAGTAAAGTTTCAATCCGAGACGCGCGCATATTGGACACCTATAACACGCTGGAAGTTCCTGAAGAATTTGTTGGTTTTTCTGAAAACTCTATTTCGGTCAATGTGGATGGGCTCTCCTTCTCTCAAGGCGAACAAATGGAAGCCGTTTTGGATTTACGCTTTGACGGAGGTCAGCGAAAGGATCATTTTGAGGGGCTACAGGGCAATGATCTTCTTCTTGGAAGGGGCGGAAAAGACTTTCTCTTGGGCGGTGAAGGACAGGATACACTCAAAGGTGGAGCCGGCGCCGACGTGCTTTCTGGCGGAGCTGATGCAGATAAACTCATCGGTGGAGCGGGAAGTGATGTTTTTGTACTCAACACTGGCGGTGGCAGAGACATTGTCAGGGATTTCTCCGATGAAGACGCCCTTCAAATCGCGACCTCAGCCGAAACGATGGAGGATCTGACCTTTGTGCAAAAGCGGAATAGTGTCATCGTGCGGGATGATGGCGCATCGCTCGTGTTGAAAAACGTCGAGCTTGATGAACTGACTTCAGACCATTTTATTTTCTGACCTTCATCGAGATACGCCTTCCAACAGCCACCCCTTGGTCCAATCCGCCAGCTCCGGGCGGAAGTACGCAATCATCCTACCCTCTTCCGGCGCGCTCGCCCCCTCGCCCCAGGGCGCAACCCCGTGCAGGCACAGGCGGTGCATCAGATAGCTTTCACCGGGGTTGGCGTGCACCGTGATGCGCGGGCAGGTCTCGAACACTTCGGCGCGGGCTGCCGTATAGGCATCGGTTACATCCACATCCGCCCAGTCGGCCTGCGGCACGTCTGCGAACGCAGCGGCAAAAGCGCGGCGCATGATCCTGTGGCTGCCCTCCCAGATCACCAAGGGCGAAGCATCGGGGCTGCTTTCATTCAGCGGGATGCCCAGCACCCAGGCATGCGGTTCCTCGACCTTGCGGCGGCGGTGCTCGCCATACATCTTGACCCCGTCCACATGCGCTGCGTCGCGTTTGACACGGTAGCGGAAGGCAGCCTCCCCCTCGCCGGGACGCGGGCGCGGATAGCCAGCAAAGACAGAGGACACCTGTGCCCGGTGCAGGTCCGGAATAGGGCCGTAAAAGTTTCTGATGAATGCCACCGGCGCCCCAGCCAGTGGCGGCCCGTCCGGCAGGCGGCCCTTGGCATCGTTGGGCAAGGCATCCACACCAATGAACCAGGTGCGCTCACATTGGAACCACTCGGCGCAGGCCGGGTCGTCCAGCGCCGTTACCCCGTGCTGATGCGCAGTCGCAGCCCATTCTGCCACTTGCGGATCATGGGCAAAGCGCACCCAGCCCTTGTCCTGAAACTGTTCGACCTGCTGATCCATTGGCTCAGTACCCAAACGCTTTGCGCAGCATATTGAGCGCCACCAGCACCAGAAACGCCCCAAACACCCGTTTCAGCGGTTTGGGGTCCATCGCATGGGCCAGCTTGACGCCCCAGGGGGCGGTGATCAGCGTCATCGCAATCACGATGAAAAAGGCCACCAGATTGACCGCCCCGATCGTGAAAGGCGGGCGCGTGGCCGGGTCCACGTCCAACAACAGGAAACCGGCAACCGACGGCACCGCGATGATCACGCCGAACCCGGCAGCGGTTGCCACCGCCCGGTGCACCGCCACCCCATGCAAGGTCATCAGCGGCACACCAAAACTGCCGCCGCCAATGCCCATCAGCACTGACAGCGCTCCCACGGCCGGCGACAGCGCCATCCGTTTGCCCCCCTCTGGCATATCTTCCGCCAGGCGCCATTCGGACCGGCCCAACCCCAGGTACAGGCCAATCACCAGCGCCAGCCCACCAAAGACTCCCTGCAGCACGGATGAGCGCAAAACCGAGGCCGCAAGCACGCCAACAACAGCCCCCAGCGCAATACCGATGCCCCAGCTGCGCAGGATCTGCCAATCCACCGCGCCTTTTTTGTTGTGGCTCATAACGGATCGCAGCGAGGTCACGATGATCGTCGCCAGCGAGGTCGCAAGACAGATCTGCATCAGCTGATCGCCGCCATATCCCAGGGTCTGGAAAGCGTAGAAAAAGGCAGGCACCAGTACGATGCCGCCGCCCACGCCCAGAAGGCCCGCCAACACGCCGGCAAAGGCGCCGATCACAAGCAGCAGCCCTGCCATCTGCATCAGCAATTCCGGCTCTGGCCATAGGGCGGATGTCAAGGCAGGGTCAGTCATACGAAACACCTCGGGCTTTTGCGTCTTTGGCAAAGGGTTAGCCGCCGTGCACAGCCAGCACAAGGCATTCACCTGTGAGGCATCCGGTCACGCTGCGGCGCGGTTTTCCACCTGCGCCAGCGCCTCCAGCACCAGATCAGGCCCCGCGCCCGCCCGGCAGGCGCCCTCGGACAACATCCGCCGCCATTGCCGCGCACCGGGCCTGCCCGCAAATAGCCCCAGCATATGCCGGGTAATCTGGTTCAGCTTGGCGCCGTCAGTCAGCCGCGCCTCGATATAGGGCAGCATCTGCCGCACTGCATCCGCCGGATCGCTGGCGGCACCGGTGCCGTAAATCTCATGGTCAGCCGCACAGAGCACATCCGCAGGTTGGTGATAGGCCGCACGCCCCACCATCACCCCGTCAAGGCCCCGGTCCAGCTGCGCCCTGGCCTCTGCCAGCGTGGCAATGCCGCCGTTGATCGAGACATGCAGGTCCGGAAACGCCGCCTTCATCCGGTGCACCAGATCATAGTCCAGCGGCGGGATGTCCCGGTTCTCCTTGGGCGACAGCCCCTGCAGCCAGGCTTTGCGGGCATGGATGGTCACGCGATGGCAGCCCGCCGCACGGATTTTCTCGAGGAAATCCGGCAGCACGTCCTCTGGCTCCTGCTCATCCACGCCGATGCGACATTTGACGGTGACCTCCACCTCAACCGCCTCGCGCATGGCCGCAACGCAATCTGCCACCAGCTCCGGCGTCTGCATCAGCACCGCACCAAAGGCGCCCGACTGCACCCGATCGCTGGGGCAACCGCAGTTGAGGTTGATCTCATCATAGCCTGCCTGCGCCCCTAGACGCGCAGCCTCTGCCAGCTCTGCGGGATCGGAACCGCCCAGCTGCAGGGCCACCGGATGTTCCTCGGCGCTGAAGTCCAAAAGATGCAGCGCCCCGCCCCGCACCAGGGCCGGCGCGGTGACCATCTCGGTGTAAAGCAGCGTCTCCCGGCTCAGCAGCCGGTGCAGATAGCGGCAGTTGCGATCGGTCCAGTCCATCATGGGTGCCACGCTTAAACGCGCTGCTTTTTGTGCGTTATTTTTCAAAGCGTTAACTCCATTCAGCCCCAAACTTCGCGTAGCACGATTTCCCCTGATTTCACCGTATTTCCGGGGATTTTCGGAGGTTCTCGATTCGAGCGTGCTACGGTGTAGCACATCCAAAGCCTACAAACAGCGGCCCAAATGCAGCTGGTTCCTGGCCCGGGCACCACCGGTTCCATCTTCCCTTCTTCCCTCGGAATTTGGCTATCAAACCCCGGAATCATTTTTCGTGTGGACGAACCGAATTCCCTTTCATCGAAATCAAGATGGGACGAATTCCATGACCACTATCAACAAAAGCACAACGGATGTGCTCGCAGCGATTACTGCCCAGAACCTCTTCCACCGCTCCCCTTCTCAAGCAACCACTGTGACTGCTGCCGGGGTTTCAGAAAGCACCATACCGATCTCGTCGGCCGAGCAGAAAGAAAAGAAACCTCGCAAGGAGATCCCTGGGAAAAAATTCGAGGAACAGAACATCACTCGGTTTGAAGGCAAGAATGGAAAGTTCTCCTACCGGGTACAAATCCGAAAGCGTGTCGATGGAAAACAGCACAGCCTCACGAAAACCTTCAAGCACCTGCCAAACGCAAAAAAATGGCGAAACAACCAACTCCGCAACATCGAGCTAAACGGGTTTCCAATTCAAATCGTGACGGAAACTACAATCTCAGATGTCATCGACGATCGATTGAAGCGCGGAAAAACCCTTGGCCGATCTGCCCTTCAAGTGCTGACGTTCATCAAGGCCGACGAGTTCGGAAAGACCAAGGTATCAACGCTGACCCAGCAACAGCTATACGACTATGCAGATCTATTGTCGGCTGGTGAAAGAATGCCGCAGACTGTCGCGGGATACATGACTCACCTGGCGAGGACACTCTCCTGGGCCAAGGACCGAGGAGCTTTGATCCCCATCGAAGTGGTCAGCCTGGCCATGCGAACTCTTTGGGAAGATGAGGTTCTGGCTCGATCCGAAGAGCGCGATCGCCGACCGGAACTCTGTGAGCTGAACAAAATCCTGACTGCTATCTCGGAAAATCCTCGGCAGAAGATACCTGCAGACATCCTGGCGGTCTTTGCAATCTATTCGGCGCGTCGTTTGAGCGAAATCTGCAGACTGAGGTGGGATGATCTGCGCGTGAATAGTGGCACGATCCTCGTGCGCGACATGAAACATCCCAGGCAAAAAAAGGGAAACAACGTTTGGTGCACTCTTCCGAGTGAAGCGTTGGAGATTATCCTGGCAATGCCCAGGACGTCTGAGTTCATCTTCCCTTACAATCCGCGCTCGGTTGGGACAGCATACCGCCGCCACCGGGACAAGGTCGGAGTCGTCGATCTGCGCTTCCATGACTTTCGGCACGAAGCCATCAGTCGGCAATTCGAGATGGGAAAGTCTGCTTCATTCGTCAGAAAAATCTCAGGTCACAAGAATGGTGGATGTCTGTACCGCTACGAACACGTTGAAGAAGAAGGCGACAAATTCGCCAACTGGGACTGGCATCAACTGATCCTGGAGAGATGCAAGTCACTTCACTGATAACCCCGATGGCCGGGTTCCATGCATCGGCCATCAAACTCCTATCAAACCAGTTTTCCGCCTTTTGAAGCAGAAACGCATTTCCTCTCCACAAGCAAAGGAGACCAAGATGAAAACCATCGACATGCTGCTCGCCCATTTCGGCGGAAATCCGATTATCCCGCTGGAACACGTAGCGCAGTATTTGAACTACAAGCCGGATACGCTGAAGCAAAAAATCGACGGCGGCGACATCCGCTTGCCATACACTGGAGTAGAGAACAACAGCCAGAAGGCTCAGAAATTCATACAGCTCACGGATCTCGCTCGACTGATTGACGTTCAGTTCACAGCTGCGCAGGAGAAATTCGCTTCTATCTGGGAAGACGCCGCGTTCGACGCAAGCGCCCGTTGAACCTGACCTGACGGCGCCTTGACGAGTGATTTATGGGCGGGCGGAAGAAGGGGCTTTAATCGGACGAAGAAGAGCACGAGAGTTGAGCGTAGGCAACGACGCAGGGGATTTCAGTGGCACTGGTGGCGCAGCGATATGCAGCCAATGCGAACCCCATTTTCGAATGGTTGAAGGATCCTCACTTTCTCCGTCATGAGATGCGCCGTCCCAATTTCAGCTTGCTGAGAAAGGGGCGGTGTCCAATCACAGCAAGCCTACTTTATGTCAGTATTATAGTGGAGTTCGACTTTCATTTCGGTCTCACGTTGATTGTTGAATAGAGTCCAGCGCTGACTATTGAGGATACTTCCATCGTCGCAAATATTCTTTTTTGAGGTCGGCGTGGAATTTGGATGCAATACGATCCAAAGCACACCCAACGCCGCGTCTCGCTTGCCATGCTCAAGACCATGCATGTCCAAAATTCTGCTAATTTCGGAAATCAGCGCTCTATCATCCATGGCTCATCTCTTTCCATTAAAATAACACTCAAACTATATCATCAGGAAAACTCTGGGGAATGAGATTTGCACCGGCACGCGTAGGCCGGGATTACAGAGTGCTCACCGCTCGACAGAAGAAACTGACACAGTTGAAGAGACACCAAACGACCGTGGGGCCTATCTCCTTGGTTCAACGTGTCGCTCAACGTAACTCGACTGCCAGGGCTTCGGCTTGACGAAGAACGGTCTTCACAGCCTCAGATGCAAGATCAGGTGGGTATCCATGCCGCTGAAGAATTTTCTTCACTGCAATGCGCATCCTCGCTCGCACATTATCCCGGCGCCACCAATCCGTACCTGAATTCTTTCGTACCGTATTCACCAGTTCCGCGGCTATTACACGCAACTTATCATTGTCCATGATCTCAACCGCGCTGTCATTTTGCGACAGGGCAT
Organism: Leisingera sp. S232; assembly: GCF_049800895.1. Taxonomy (NCBI): domain Bacteria; kingdom Pseudomonadati; phylum Pseudomonadota; class Alphaproteobacteria; order Rhodobacterales; family Roseobacteraceae; genus Leisingera; species Leisingera sp. S232. The sequence goes on from NZ_JBNAFX010000017.1 coordinate 71,324, forward strand.
CATAAAATGCGCGTTCTTCCGCAGACAAACCGTCGTCAGGTTGATCCCGAAGGTCCTTCGCAATTTCGATCAGTTCCTGAAGGATCTGAAGGGCGTCGACACTTCTATTGTGATATTTAGCAATCGCTTGCTCCAGACGAGAGGAAAACTCCTCTTTCTGGACGATATTCGTTCTGGTCTTCGCAGAGATCTCACCGTTGAGAAGCTTCTTGAGAGCTTCCACCGCCAGGTTCTTGTACTTCATATTTTGGATTTCGATCATGAAGGCATCAGACAGAACGCTGATATCAGGACGATCGAAGCCGCAAGCTTCAAGGATATCAACAACCTCTGTTGACGCAACTGCACGATTCACAAGCTGCTGAATTGCAAAATCCGGATTCCTGGATGACCGCCTGACCTGCACCGCCCCAACCTTTTCCAGGCCTGATCTGACGGCAGAAAAAAAGGCTACTTCTTCCGTGTGCTCCGTAGCCTGAGGACTGCCTGAAGCAAGCTTGAAGGCCTTCACCAGGGCGGCAGTGGCATCGCTGAAACGTTTTACAGCACCGCCTTCGCCCAGTCTTTCCTTTTGCAGAATGTGATCGAGTGCACCCGGTAGTACGCGAAGCCGCTCAGCAGGTGTCCCCCCCAGGGCCTGAGAATAGTCAAAGCCATGGAACTGGGTGCGCGCCACGTCAAGCGCATCCAGGAAAGCCGCGACGGCCTCGGCTTCACTGATCCCTGTCTGTTGCTGGTCGGACTGACTGTAGTGGGCAAGCGCACTTTTCAATTCCGCAGCGATACCAATGTAATCAACGACCAGCCCTGCAGGTTTGTCCTGAAATACACGGTTCACCCGGGCGATAGCTTGCATGAGGCCATGCCCTCGCATCGGCTTGTCGACATAAAGTGTATGCATGCAGGGTGCATCAAATCCGGTCAACCACATGTCACGGACGATGACGAGCCTCAACGGATCCGCAGGATCCTTTGTTCGGTTCCTGATGGCTTCCTGGCGGGACTTCGAGCGAATATGGGGCCGGAATTCCGCTGGATCCGTTGCGCTACCGGTCATGATGACTTTGACCTGACCAGATTCGTCCGTGTCCCCATGCCATTCAGGCCTCAGTTCCACGATCCTATTGTACACTTCCACGCAAATGCGTCGGCTCATGCAGACAATCATCGCCTTGCCGTCCATCGCCTCAAGCCGCGCGTCGAAATGCTCCAGGATGTCTTCGACCACCGTATCCAGGCGCTTGTTGGCTCCAACCAGTGCTTCGACACGCGACCATTTTCGAGCGATCGCTGCCGCCTCGTTTTCTTCCATTACTTCGGTGGCTTCGTCGAATTTCTCGTCGAGTTCCCTGGAAAACTCCTCGTCCAGCTCGACCTTGGCAACTCGTGCTTCATAGTAGATTGGAACCGTCGCTCCATCCTCGACGGCTTGGGCGATGTCATACACATCAATGTATTCGCCAAATACACCCCTTGTGTTAGCTCCGACCAACTCAACAGGAGTTCCTGTGAAGGCGATGTAAACAGCATTGGGGAGCGCCTGACGAAGTTGGTATGCAAGGCCATGACGGACTTCCCCAGTCTCCTTCTTCATCTTCGCTTCAAACCCGTATTGAGTGCGATGCGCCTCATCGACCATGACGATTACGTTGGACCGGTCCGTCAGTTCCGGGAAAACTTCACCTGTTTCCGGGCGGAATTTCTGAATCGTGGAAAAGACAACGCCACCCACTTCACGATTAAGTAGATCTTTCAGATCACTGATGCTGTCGGCCTGGACTGGATCTTCGCCAAACAGATCCTTGCACCGACCGAAGGTCGCAAAAAGCTGATTATCCAGATCATTACGGTCAGTCAGAACCACCAGGGTCGGGTTTTCAAGGCCGGGATGCCGCATTACGCGTCCAGCAAGGAAGGTCATCAGCAGAGATTTACCAGACCCCTGTGTGTGCCAGATGACACCGCCTTTGCCATCGCCTCCCTGAGCCGTCAGAATCGTCTGGATGGCCTTCCGTACAGCATGGAATTGATGGTAGCCGGCAATCTTCTTGACCGGCCCTCTACCCTCATCCTCGAACACTACAAACCAGCGCAGCAGGTCCAGAAGCGTTTGTGGATCCAAAAGCCCTTGGGTCAGAGTTTGGAGGGCAAGAGACGTATTTTCTTCGACTATAGTTTCGCCGTCGATGGTACGCCATCGCATGAAACGATCCAGTCCGGCCGACAACGAACCATAGCGGGCATTCAGCCCATCTGAAATCACGGTAAGAAGCGATGTGCGAAACAGATCGGGGATATCTTCTTTGTATGTGTCAATCTGCCGATAGGCGGCGTCAATTCCGGCCCCTTCCGTCCCCTTCAGTTCAACAACGACCAGTGGCAGGCCGTTCAGGAATAGTACCACATCCGGTATCCGAGGATTCTTTCCGACTACATCCACCTGATTGACGGCACGCCAGTCATTCTTCTTGTTTTCCCAATCGACAATCTGAACACGCGCATTGCGTTCTTCACCATCGGCGAAATAGGTCAGAGCCACACCATTGACGAGGAGGTCATGCAGACGCCGGTTTTCCTGGACAACGTCAGTGGCGTACACGACATCATGTACCCTCGTCGCAGCCTCCTGGACCGCAGTGACCGGCAGCTCAGGGTTCAGTCGTTTCAGCGCATCGAAAAATACCGGCAGAAGAAAGGTCTCCCGGAAGCTCGTTCGCATCGGTGTGCGCATTTCAGGCGAAATTTCAGAACCGTGGTGGACGGAGTACCCCAGCGCCCCAAGGTCTTCCATGAAGACAGCTTCAAGGTCCGCTTCGCTTGCCCAGGCCATCAGACTAAATTCTCCCCTGACTTGCGAGACTGGTTCAGGCGCTTCAGCTGATCTCCCAGGGCGCCGTCAAGCTTGGCAATGTACTGCACCAGCCATTCTATCATTTCCGGCCAGTTTTCCCGGTTAAATCCATCAAAAGGTTTTGCGTACTCTATTCGGCTGGATTTTTTTTCGCCCATCCGTTTCCAATTCAACTCGGCCCCAAATTCATTTTCTATCTCATCCCTTTTCGCCTCCAACTCGTCAAACAACCACTTGTTCTCCGCCTTGTCCGCCTTCTGGATACTAAGCTCCACCCGTGCCTCGTCTTTTGAATAGATCAGGTTGTAGACGACACCGGAAACACCAGTTCCTGAACTCAACCAATGATCCTTTGTCGGGCTGATGTTGTTGTAGCGGCTCAGTCCTCGGGCCCGAAGGGCGTCAAGCGCCTGGGTCCAGAATTCAAGGCGCAGCTTGTGGCTACGCCGCTGAACCCCCTGGACAGTCTTAGCCTCGGTCTCTTTCTCGGCCATTCCAATCATGAAATCCGCCGCCTCAGACGTAGGGATCACCGGCTGGATATCAACAAAGAGTTCTTCTCCAAACACATACGGCACGACCTTGAAGCACCGCGCATCAATGCGATGCTCACGCAGCCAGAGGACGGTCGATGTGACTTCCTTCCTGAAGTTGGCAGCGATGAAGATCAGACGCTGGTCATTACCCGGATTAAGGATGACCTCACCAAGCTCTTCGACATCCAGGAATTCGCAGATCTGCGCCGCAGCATTTCCGCCTCCGCAATACCGGTCCAGGTACTGCTGGTAGATGTCGATGATCTGCGTTTTGGTGAGCCCAGAAACATAGGCGGTGTATTTCAGCGCCTGCCAGGTCACATCGCGGCCGCTGTCATCGAGCTTGTTTTCGATCACCACAAGCTGCCCGTCCTTGTCGAGCGCCAGCAGGTCCAACCGTTCGCGCGTGTCGGCGAAACCGTCGAACTCCTTTTGGATGATCAGGAGCTCCTCTCCAAGCGCATCCGGCTGCCCGGCCAGCCATTCCTGGAGATGCTCCCGCTCTCGCAGGTTGAGGTCTGAAAATCTCTTTTCTTCAAGCTTTTGAATACGGTTCTTGGAAAGGTCTACTTGGAACATGTTTTTGACTTAAGCCTTGGAGTTTTGCTTGCCCCAAATTTTATCAAGGGCTTCAAATATCATTGAGAGTGATTGCTTTAGCGCCTGGAAATCAATCCAAATTTCAGGGTCCGACAAGGGATCATCCTTGAGGCTGACAACCGCACCATCCTGATACCTAAAAGCCATGGACTTTGGATCGAGCATTGAAAACTGGATCAGGAACTTTGACAGAGCCTGAACCTCCCGTTCATCGTAGTCTTGCTTCAACTGTTCTGACAGGATTTCTTCCAAGTAATCAATCGCGTGCCGGTTCTTACCTTTGGGCCTTTGGGTTTCCCAATCTGGAACCAGCCCTTTGAGGTACAGCTCCAGCGTATGACGCGCCATGAACAACCCGGGATAACCGGCTTCGGGCGTATCCAGGTTTTCCAATCCGAAATTGATGGAGCGAAGCGTTGCTTCTGCATAGACCCAAGCAAGTACTTTCGGCTCAGCACGGGTGTGCTTTCCGTGATCTGCCAATAGGAAACCCGGAAAGCGCTCGGCTTGCCCATCTTGTTCGGCAAAGACCTTGTCGAAGGGCAGATCATCCATCAGACGACCTCCTCCACCTGCCCTTTCGCCGCTCCGACGCGCAGTTCGCCCGACATCAGGCGCGGCAGGAGCGTATCGCGGAGGGTGGCGAGGGTTTGGTTTTCGTCTTCAAGTTTGTCGATCTTCTGCTGCCACACATCGGAAAACTCCGAATACGCTTGGACAATCGCCGCGCCTGGAAATGGAATCTCCAACCGATATGCGTTGTCACGGTTGAGCCCCGGAACGGCAGCGTCGGTGTTCATCTCATTGAGAGGAAGTTCACCCAGCAACCGCATGATGAGGCTCAATGGATAGTCGCTTGTCACATAAAAGACGGTATCAATAGGCCAGGATCCATTTGGCGCCCAATGTAGGCTCCCAACTGTTCCCTTTCGGCCGACAATGATTGTGGGCACTTTAACCAACGCCTCCTTGTGCGTGCCGCCAACGCCTCCTGAACCGAAGACTGGAAACTCCCCCGGAATCCGAAGATCCTTCTTCAAGGCTTTGCCATAATTCAGCTTTATCAAATCACCAAGGCGCTTAAGTTCCCACCCCTCCGGCAGGCCATCCTTGCCGAAGCTGTTGGGGAAGAGGTCGGCGGTTTGGGTGTCCATGTGGGCCGGGGCGCGGCCTGCGGCTTTGGCGTGGACGGGGTCGAAATCGACGAACCACGACCGGTACAGCGCCCGTGCCATTTCTTCCAAGGTCGCCGCCGTCTTGCGGTTCAGCTCGATCTTATCATCCAACGCCCCCAAGATCGTGCCAATCTCGCGCTGTTCCGAGATTGGCGGACAGGGAACCATAAACTCTTTGCAATCCGGAACCCTGAGGTGATCGACGACAGAGCCTGAACCTCCATGAGAGTGGAACTGTTGGGAAAGATACGGGCTGCGCATAGCATAGTGAAAGAAGCCTGCGTCCATTACTGAAGGGTCAGCACGATATTGCATCAAGCGCTGCCCAAGAAAAAAACCCTCCGCCTCTCTGACAAGTCCAACTTCACCAACTGGGGCTTCACGGGTCAGAATTGTATCTCCGACCTTCAATGTCGCCCGGCGTGTCCACCTCTCAAAAGTTTCTTCGTTTACAAAGAAGCAATTGTTGGTGTCGATGCGGCCGTTTCGAATATTGGGCGTCCGCAACATCCGCCAAGGCGTTGGTCCTTCCACCTTAGGTGCAGTCCGGTTGACGCAGTCGACGATCAACTCACAAACATCGCTTATTTTGCGCTTTGGGAAGATCGAGTTCATCCCAACGCTCCCAGCCGGTCCTCGATTTCCTTTTCAAGCCGCCGTCCCTCGGCAAACTGGCTGCGCAGCTCTCCCATCAGGCGGGTGAACTTCTCTTCGAAGGGTTCGTCGTCTTCCTCGGCGGCCCCTGCCCCCACATAACGGCCCGGGGTCAGGACGAAGTTGTGTTTGGCAATCTCGTCCTTGTCTGCGGATTTGCAGAAACCCGGCACATCTTCATAGGCGCCTGCGTCCGGCTCCCCCCGCCAGGCGTGATAGGCGGTGGCAATGCGACCGATCTCTTCCTCGGACAGTTCTTTCTGCTTGCGGCTGCCCGGCACCAACGCACCCATCTTGCGGGCATCGATGAACAGCACCTCACCCCGCCGGTCGCGCAGCTTGGCGTCCTTGGCAATGCCGTTGGATTTGTCCTTGGCCAAGATCCACAGGCAGGCCGGAATTTGCGTGCCGTAGAACAGCTGCCCCGGCAGCGCCACCATGGCATCCACCGCGTCGCCTTCAACCAGCGCACGGCGGATGTCGCCCTCGCCCCCAGACATGGACGACATGGAACCGTTGGCCATGACCACCCCGCCAATGCCGGATGCCGAAAGGTGGTGATGGATATGCTGGATCCAGGCAAAGTTGGCATTGCCCACGGGCGGCGCACCATATTTCCACCGCGCATCTTCGCGCAGCAGCTCACCCGACCAGTCTGAAATGTTGAAGGGCGGATTTGCCAATACATAGTCGAACCGCTCGTCCGCAAAGGCGTCCTTGACCAGGGTACCCTCGGAGTTCCAGCGAATGTCGCCAAAGATACCCCGGATCGCAAGGTTCATGCGCGCCAGGCCAAAGGTGGTGTGGTTACGCTCCTGCCCGTAAATGGCGATGTCATTGCGCTGGCCGGAGTGGGCGTCGATGAATTTTTCGGACTGAACGAAGAAGCCCCCGGTGCCGCAGCATGGGTCATAGACACGGCCCTTGGTTGGCTCGATCATCTCGATCAGCGTGTCGACGACCGACTTGGGCGTGTAGAACTCACCACCACGCTTTCCTTCGGAACTGGCGAATTCGCCGATGCAGTATTCGTAGATGCGACCGATGAGGTCAAAGTCAGCTTTGCTACCTTCCATCTTGAGGTTGGTGAACAGGTCGATCAGGCCGGTGAGCATTGTGCGGTCGATGCTCTCCTTGCCGAAGACCTTGGGCAGCGCGCCCTTGAGGCTTTCATTGTCTGCCTCGATCGCCCGCATGGCATCGTCGATCATGATCCCGATCTTGGGATCCTTGGATTGCTTAGCCAGCGTCGACCATCGCGCCTTTTCCGGCACCCAAAAAATGCTCTCGGCCAGGTATTCATCCGGATCCTCCGGGTCGGAGTAGTCTTCCTTGGAGAGCTGATCGTGCAGGCGCTCAAAGGACATCGAGACGTGGCGCAGGAACAGCAGACCCAGGGCTATGTGTTTGTACTCGCCGGCATCCATGGAGCCGCGCATCTTGTCAGCGGCGGCAAATAACGTCTTTTCGATGCTCATGATCTGTCCTTGAAAATACTTCCTGGTCTGCCCTGAAGGCGGAACAACCTTGCGATGAGTTTTGGCCGATTTTTGTCGTTGGTTCAATGATCTGGATCGAAAAGAAAAAAGTTGGAACGTCCTGTCCGCAACTCGTTGAGCAGCATTTTGTCGGCGGCTTGTCGGCGGCTTGTCGGCGATGCGATTGCAAGTTTTTCAATTTAATAGCAATCACTTACAAAAACTGTCGGCTGTCGGCACCCCTTGGCATTTTCCGAAGTTCGACACCCTATCAAACCCAGTTACCTGATCAGGGTTCATGACAACACGTCCCGTGCACGCAGAAAAGTAGAAAGGCGTGCAGATGGCACAGAAATCCAAGACCTCAACAAGCCGTAAGACCAAGCCGAGCCTGTTCAATGATCTTCGGGTAAACGATGGCAAGCGCAAGCGAGCGTTGACCGAGAAGGAGAAAAGCGACCTTGTCGCCATGCTCACAGTCAAGGAACGCCCGGAGGCACTGGACATCCTGCCACTCGTGCCTCGTGGCTCCTACATCCAACGCATGCTTAAGCACTTCGACGCCACAGACACCAGCTACGCCCTCCCCTTGTTCCAGTTGATCATGATCGCGTCTTCCTGGCTGACACAAAGTGGTGCCTCGTTGATGATCCCAGGAATGAAGCCACATCGGCCGATCCTCTGGACTATCGCCATGGCTTCTTCAGCAAGTTCCAAAACCCTCGCTACAAACCGGGTTAAGGACACTCTGTTTGGCGAGGACCAGACCACCCCAGTTCGGATGTTCCCAAAATATAGCAGCGACGCACAATGGATTATCGACCTGAAAGAGAACAACGGGTCCTATTGGTTCCAGGACGAGGTGGGCCAATTCTTCAAATTGGTTCTAACTCATTCAAATTATGCACGGATCAAACCATGGATTCTCGACGCATACTCTCATGAGGAAATCGCCAACCGGCTAAAGAGCGAGGAAAACAAACTCACTGTTACCGACCCGCACTTCACATTTCTGGGCCTAACAGTACGCGAAACGTGGAAGATGAACATTGATCTCCCGAGCATGCTCGACGGCCTTTGCCAGCGTTTCAACTATGTCATAGCTGAAAATCGGACCGACACCGATATGTTCGATCATTTTCTTTTCTTCCAGGGAGAAAAGAACAAGATAGAACAGGAAGGCCTTCGTGAAATGTGGCATGCACTTTGTGCGCAGAAGAACTCCTGCGGCGACTATACGCTGGCCCCAGAGACACTGCCTTTCATTGAAGCGTGGTGGCAGGAGCTTCGCCCTACTTGGGGCAACAGCCTCCTGCCAGGATCCTTCATTCGCCGGATTGGTTTTTCCGTCCTGTCGTATTTGGTGGTCATTCACTTCCTGCTCGGAAGATCGCAGAAGGAAATCGACGTTGAAACGGCACGGATCGCTACGCGCTATGCAGAGTACCACATGGAATGTGCATTGGTGATGATCCGGGAATACGACACCGGTTGGTCAGACCCGGTTCGCATTGTAGCTGAGCGGCGGGAGCGTCACCGCGAAAGAACCGGCAAAGAGCCAACTGCTCGAGAAATCCAGAAAAACCTAAGTTCCAAAGCTCGTCAGATCCTGAATTCGGCCCAGATCAAGGAAATCATGGAGCTGCTTGAAAGCCTCGAAAAACCGAATAACCAACCATTGTTCAATCAGGAGAACGAAACGATTGCAGATCGTTTGCACTCGCGGCACATGGCAAACAAGAAGCACGAAGACACACAGGAAAACTGGAGAAATAAGAAGCGTCTTGCCAGGGTGCTTGAGGCCTACCGGTCGGCAGATTTGCATATTTCATCGACGTCCTCCAACGTACTGAACTTCCAACTGCCGCTTGGCGAGGATGAAGACCCAATATTCGAAGCCGCAAGTTGAAGAGATAGTGTCCAGAGTCGCCCTGCCTTTCGGATCAACGAGAATACGTGTTGATCCGAAAGGACGAGCGGAAGGAAAGCAACTGACTTCAAATCATCAATCCGGCAATACGAAATCTGGCCAGAGCGCTGCCCCACCCAGAATTGACGTTGGAACATTCGTGCCTTCAGGAAGATTGTGGAAGTCAGAAAGGACGATTGCCGCAGCATCCGTCTCTGGCCTTAAGATAACCCGCTGAAGGTCTGCACCATCCAGAGCTACTACGACCGAGGCTCCTCCCCCCTTCAGGCACACCCGAAGTATGTTCTCGCCAAGCTCCTGCGTTTCCAAGTCCGGGCGGCCTGAGAGTACAAGCCCCTCATCTGTGGCGAGACCATCCTCCTCCTCAGCGGAAACGATTGCGTCGTAAAGCGCGCGGACCTCGCTTTCATCACTTTCAGGAGGCCATAGAACGCTGTCTGCCAGGGATCTTTTATTCTTCATCAAGTTCTGCAACAGGCAATCAAAAGAACCGCGCTGGAGGCGCGGGTGTATAGACAAGGGGATATGCACAGTTACCGGGCGGGTCTGTCCAATGCGGTGAGTTCGGTCGTTGCATTGTTCTTCGACCGCGGGATTCCACCAGCGAGTCAAATGGATCACGTGGTTTGCCGCTGTCAGGGTCAACCCCGTACCTGCCGCACGCGGCCCCAATACCAGGACATCGAAACCTTCATCATGCTGCATATGGCGTTGAAAATGGTCTGTGATTTCCTTTCGATGCGACACAGGAGTTGATCCATTGATGATTTCGACGCGTGGCAAGCCGAATTCGATTTTGATCAGTTCAGCAAACCAGGCTTGAACATCCCTGTTCTCGACAAACACGAGCGCCTTTTCCCCCTTTGCCTGGATCGCTCGAAGGACATCCATGGCAGCCTCAATACGGGCTGAAGCGTGGATAAAAGTTTCAGGCGCTTCACCTTCTAACAAACCCGGATGCAAGGATGTTCTCCTGATGTGGTGCAGGAGGCCAAACAGGGATTGCCCGGGTTTACGAGCCTCATCATATCTGAGCGCTTGGATCTCTGGCATGATGCGTGGATGCAGCACCCTCACTTTGGGTGGCAGATCCGATGCAGCTTTCTCTTTTGTGCGTCGAATGCCCAATGCCGGGTACCCGTTGATCGATGAGAACACGGCACGGTGCAACTCTTGCATGTTACCCTGCTTTGGAATGTCAAAGGCGATACGAAAATCGTTGAGCGCACCCAGAGCCCCGGGAAACAGCTGATCCATGATAGCCCAAATGTCGCGGGTAGCATTCTCAACGGGAGTTCCAGTCAAACCAATTCGAAAGTCAGCGTTGACAGCCTTCGCCGCATTCGAACGCAACGTTGATGGGTTCTTGAGATTCTGGATTTCATCAAACACGGCGACTTCGAAAGGAGTTTGGGCAAAGGTCACCGCGTAATTTGCCAAAGTTTGGTAAGTGGTAATTACGAGTCGCGGCTCGGAGCAATCAACAAGACTGGAGAGGTCAAGTTTCGCGCGACCATCCTGAATGTCCCTGCCCCGTTCACCCTGAACGCGCCACGCCTTGAGTTCGCGGCCATAGAGACGAACCGGCTCATCGAAAATACCCGGCAGAAGGTGCTTCCTGGTTTCATCTTCCCAATTCCTAAGCAAGGATGTGGGGGCGACAATGAGAAACGGTTTGGTGGGCAACTCACCTTTCGTCATCCTCTCATTCAACCAAGCCAGGAAAGAAAGCGTTTGAACGGTCTTTCCAAGGCCTTGTTCATCAGCATTCAGGATTCCAGGGAGACCGGCCTCCCATGCAGATACTTGCCAATCAAAGGCGTTTCTCTGATGCACGTGCAAAGATGTCTTTAGCGAACTGGGCAACCCTTGCTCCGTTGCTGATGGCCTGTCGCGCAACCTTTCGCGGAATTCGAGTTCCCAGAAATTGTCATGCGTCACCGGCAAAATGGCCGTGACCTCGCCTTCTTCTGCCTGATCCTGGCTGGTTCGATTGTGATACAGTTCCAGACGCCGTCTCACTGCCTGGATAACCAACTCCGTGACAGGAAGAACTCCTTGTTCAAGCAGGACCTCCAGATCCCCGCTCTCCTGCGCAGCAAGGAGAGCCTTCAACACGGTATCCAGATCCTCTTCTGGAATGGTTCCCAGGATCTCACCAACGACAGCGTCAATGTCTTCAGGCAGCCAAGACGTGCCAGATCCTTCAAGAATTTCGATCTCGGGCTTGGTCCACTTCCTGATCTCGATAACGCGATCAGTCCACTCCCGCGTTTCAGCCCAAGCTTTTTCGAACTCTGTTTCAACCGCATCTACCAGATCGGCAGACGGCATCAGTTCGTTCAGCCGACCCTCATCTATCAGAGCTTGCTCAATCGCTTCTGCAACTAAGCGATCTGCATTTTCGAGGAAATTCCTCTTCTCCTGGTCTGTTCCTCTTGCATGGCGCGAAATCACATCGACAACCGGCACAACAGACTTGTCCAGGATCAGGAACCTGTTCTCTCCTACCCGATATGCTGGTTGAGCGCCGCGGCGGTTGGAATCGTCTTTGAACGCAAAAAGCTCATTGCCCTGGAGCGCGGCGGAAACCTCGGACGCCATTTCTCCTTGCCGGATTTGCTGAGATACAAATGGTAACGGCGCAAATCCCAATGGATCCTCGGGATCGACAGCCAACCCCACCTTGTCACACGCGACAATTTCCACCTTTTCCAGATAACGTTCTGGCCGCGTTAATCCGTCATCTTCAAGATCACCCAATGCCGCGCGAAATTCCGAAAGAGCGCGCCAATGTTCTGGCAGAGGTCTGCCGCTGTCGAAGGCTTCAGACAAGATGATTGCGTCATAAATCTGCGCAGGCAATCGCATGAAAACGCCGCCAGATTCTACTATCGCACCCGTACGATTGAGCCGAATTTGCCGCTTTTCACGCTCCCACCACCACTGCAGAGCAAAGCTCTCGCTCCCAAGGGATCCTCGCATTTCCGCATGGAACACTACACCTGAGAGTTTTCCGGGTATGCCCAGTACAGAAGCTGACATGTCATCCAGCCGCGACACCATCCAATGATCCAGCCACAAGTTATCAGCCGAAAGCTCGTGATGATCTGTGTCACGATCCAAAGCCCGGATCCTTGAAAGGGCAATTGCAAGGGGCGTTGTTGCGCAACTCGTTTTGAGGACGAGCTTCCCCTTTCCGCGGCGGATTCATCCATCACACACGATCTCGGCGGTGCCGAGGGCCGAGAATCGGTTCATGAGAGCGATGCGGATGTGGATTTCGGCGGTTTGTCTGTCTGGGTCCCTCGCCATGATGCGTTCGCCGAATGCCTTGAGGCATAGCATTTTGGCCTCCACGCGACTTCGGATGTGATAACCACTCCATCGTTTCCACAGCGCCCTGCCGAAGCGTTGCGAAGCGCGCAGTATCTCG
>NZ_JBNAFX010000018.1:0-81690 GCF_049800895.1 Leisingera sp. S232
CGAGATACTGCGCGCTTCGCAACGCTTCGGCAGGGCGCTGTGGAAACGATGGAGTGGTTATCACATCCGAAGTCGCGTGGAGGCCAAAATGCTATGCCTCAAGGCATTCGGCGAACGCATCATGGCGAGGGACCCAGACAGACAAACCGCCGAAATCCACATCCGCATCGCTCTCATGAACCGATTCTCGGCCCTCGGCACCGCCGAGATCGTGTGTGATGGATGAATCCGCCGCGGAAAGGGGAAGCTCGTCCTCAAAACGAGTTGCGCAACAACGCCCTGAGGATGGCAGAAAAACGGCCCGCCAAATGGCGGGCCGTTCCTGTTTTACGGGTGTCAGGCTCAGGCCTTGATCAGACCCATGCTTTCCAGCTTCAAGAGAACCTGGTGGGCGCAGTTGTCGACGTCGGTGCCTTCGGTCTCGACCGACAGCTCGGGGTTCTGCGGCACGTCGTAGGGGTCGGAGATGCCGGTGAACTCTTTGATCTTGCCTTCGCGGGCCAGTTTATACAGGCCCTTGCGGTCGCGGCGCTCGCATTCCTCAATCGAGGTGGCAACGTGCACTTCGACAAAGGCGCCGAAGGCTTCTACGTCCTCGCGCACGGCGCGCCGGGTGGCGGCGTAGGGTGCGATCGGGGCGCAGATGGCGATGCCACCGTTCTTGGTGATCTCGGAGGCAACATAGCCGATGCGGCGGATGTTGAGGTCGCGGTGCTCTTTTGAAAAACCCAGTTCGCTCGACAGGTTCTTACGCACGATGTCACCATCAAGCAGGGTCACGGGGCGGCCGCCCATCTCCATCAGCTTGACCATCAGCGCGTTGGCGATGGTGGATTTGCCGGAGCCGGAGAAGCCGGTGAAGAACACGGTGAAGCCCTGCTCGGCGCGCGGCGGTTTGGTCTTGCGCAGCTCGGCCACCACCTCGGGGAAGGAGAACCACTCGGGGATTTCCAGGCCTTCGGCGAGGCGGCGGCGCAGTTCGGTGCCGGAGATGTTCAGGATGGTGACGTTATCGCGGTCTTCGATTTCGTCGTTCGGCTCGTATTGGGCGCGCTCCTGCACATAGACCATGTGCTTGAAGTCGACCATTTCGATGCCCATTTCCGGCTGATGCTCGCGAAACAGCTCCTGCGCGTCATAGGGGCCATAGAAGTCTTCGCCGGCGGAGTTCTTGCCCGGGCCTGCGTGGTCGCGGCCGACGATGAAATGGGTGCAGCCGTGGTTTTTGCGGATCAGGCCGTGCCAGACGGCTTCGCGCGGGCCGGCCATGCGCATCGCCAAGTTCAGCAGGCTCATCGAGGTTGTGGCGGCCGGGTATTTGTCCAGCACCGCCTCGTAGCAGCGCACACGGGTGAAGTGGTCGACATCGCCCGGTTTGGTCATGCCGACCACCGGGTGGATCAGCAGGTTGGCCTGGGCTTCGCGCGCGGCGCGGAAGGTCAGCTCCTGGTGGGCGCGGTGCAGCGGGTTGCGGGTCTGGAAGGCCACAACCTTGTTCCAGCCGACCTTGCGGAAATAGGCGCGCAGTTCGTTCGGGGTGTCGCGGCGGCCGCGGAAGTCATAGTGGACAGGTTGCTGGATGCCGGTGACCGGACCGCCCAGGTAAACCTTGCCTGCGGTGTTGTGCAGGTAGTTCACGGCGGGGTGGGCGTCGTCATCGGCGCCAAAGACTTTTTCGGCTTCTTTTGCCTTGTTCGGCACCCAGTTGTCGGTGACGGTCATGGTGGCGAGGATCACGCCTTCCTGGTCGCGCAGGGCAATGTCCTGGCCGGATTCCAGGGATGCGGCGAAGTCTTCGGAGACGTCCAGGGTGATCGGCATCGGCCACAGGCTGCCGTCGGTCAGGCGCATGGTGTCGACAACGCTGTCGTAGTCGGCCTGGGACAGAAAGCCCTTGAGCGGGTTGAAGCCGCCGTTCATCAGCAGTTCCAGGTCGCAGATCTGGCGCGGGGTCAGATCCCAGCTGACCAGGTCGGCGGCTTCGACCTTCAGTTTCTGGGCGCTTTCGTAGGAAACATAAAGCTCAGGGATGGGAGCCAGATTGCTTTGCATCGGGTTGGTCCTGTGTTTGAGAGGGGGGAGGCCGCTGGCGGAGCCGGTGAGTTCCGCGTGCAGCGCGTTGTATTCCGCAAATTTGCGGGCAAGGAATTGATCGGTGAGGCGCAGTTTTTCCGCAGCACCCCGGGTGGTCAACGAGTAGGCATACCGCTGGCGTTTGTCCGGTCCCGGACGGTCGCTGATGGTGATCAGCCCGTTGTCGGCGGCGGTGCGCAACAGGGTATTGAGCCGCCCCAGTGAGATTTCCAGGGCAGCGGCAGTTGCGCGCTGAGAGGCGCCCGGCGCGGCGTCAAGCTGGCGCAGGAGGCGGAACAGCAGGTCTTCGCTGTTCGGGCTGGGTATAGATGCGGTGTCGCTCATGGCGGGCAGCAGTACGGTCAACCGGTTAAAAGTATGTTCACGCGTGAACGCATTGCATGGTTTGCCGTGAAAGCAAAGGGAGAAATGGCCGCCGCCGGCGATTTTTTGCCGCGTTGCTCTTGCGAAACGGCTGTGGGTGGGGCGGTCGCTTGTTCTCCTTGGGCGTGCTGCGTCGGATGAGCGGCGGTGGCGGGTGCGGTGTGGGAAACATGTGTTTTGCGCGGCGGGCTGCGGGGCTAACGCTGTTCTCCGGCGAGCAGGCGCGGCAGGGCAGCTGCGTGTTCGACCGGCAGCGCGGCCAAAGGTCGGTCAACGCCGCGTAGCTGGAAAGTTTCCAGTGCCATATGGGTCGACTCATATCCTGCGGCCTCCAGCGCATCTGCAGAGACCAGCAGTTCCACGCGCCGTTCCTTGGTTTTGGCTTCCAGTCGGCTGGCGGTGTTGACGCTGCCGCCGATGATCGTGCGCGGGGCATGGGCGGCGCTGCCGATCTCGCCCAGGACCAGTTCGCCCAGATGGATGCCGATGCCGATGCGGACCTCGGGCTCGCCATCGGCAGCCAGCTCTGCATTGAAGGTTTGCAGGGCTTCACCAATGGCGGTCGCGGCCTGCAGCGCGGCGCGGGCAGAGCGTTGCGGCGTGGAGGTCTCGAACAAGGCCAGCAATCCGTCGCCCAGGTATTTGTCGACAGTGCCACCGGCGCGGGTGATGGCGGGCACGATGGCATCAAAGAACCGGTTCAGCAGGAACACCACATCATAAGGCAGCTGGCCTGCGGTGCGGGCGGTAAAACCGCGGATATCCAGGAACAGCACGGCCAGCTGTTGCTCTTCGCCCTGGCTGGCATGGGCTCGGCCGGGGCGGCCGTCGGGGCGGAACATGCGGGTGACGGTCATCGGCGTCTGCGGTCGGATCTGGCAGGCCAGCCGCATATTGTCCGGGGCCTGAACCCGGGCCAGGCTGCGGGCCTCAGACGGGTCCGGCGGTGGCAGGTGTTCGCCGCCATTTTCCACCACTACGCGGCAGGTTGTGCAGCGACCCTTGCCGCCGCAAAGTGAGGTATGCTGAATGCCGAAAGAACGCGACATCTCCAGCAGTGTCATGCCGCGTTCGGCGCGGATTTCCGGCCCGTAGGCATAGCGGATGGTGACGGCGCGACGGCGCAGGAGGAGCTTGCGCAGCAGAAAGGCTGCCGCGGCGAGGCTCAGCAGCAGGCCGAAAATGGCAAGACCAATGCGCTCGGCGGCAAACATCTCTGAAAATGCCTGTTGGCTGGGCCAGTTGAAACCCTCCATCAGTGCCGCCCGTTCAGTACCTTCGGCAAACAGGGCGTAGATGCGGCGGCCTTCGGTCAGGAGGCCGGCAAAAGCAAAGGCGGGGATGAAGACGGCAAGGCCTGTCATCCAGGGAAACAGCGCGCGCCACCAACGGGTGAGCCGCAGCCAGTGGTGCAGCCCCATGCAGCCATGAATCCACACCGCAAGCAGCAAGAGGCTTTGCTGCCAGATCTCCGGCGAGTTCCACATCAGGATGATCTGATAGGGCATCTCGTCATTGGTGCCGTAGACTTCATGCGCGTAACGGGTGAAGACCAGATGAGCCGTGAGCTGCAGCGGGATCAAGAGGCCCAGCAAGGTTTGCAGGGCTTCGCCCCAGCGCATCTTCAGGCTGCGGCGGCGGGCCAGGCTCCACAATGCGATGCCTGCGTGCAGCACCAGCGACGTGCCCAGGATCAGGCTGCCCAGCAGGCTGCGGGTGATCAGCAGGCGGGCGTCCTGAAACTCATCCATCCAATCAGGCGAGAGCAGCCCTACGCCGATATTGATGAAATGAAAGAAGGCAAAGACCAGCAGCACCAGCCCGGTGACGATCCGGGTGCGGGTGATCCAGTTGCCTTGCCAGAGCGCACTTGCCACCCCGGTCCTCCTGTTTGCGGTTTTCCGGGCAGACTGCGTGGCCAAAGGGGCGGGGTCAAGCGGGAGACTGTCTTGATCGCGGTTTCGGGCCTGTGCCACGGTCAGGCGGAATTGATTTGTCGGGGATTTCACATGGTTTTGAATTGGCTAAAGGTTTTATGCTGGCGCTGGGGCCGTTTGCAGGGTTGTCCTCAATAGCAGAGGCGAGGCGCCGGATCGCCCTGGCTCTGGACAATTCAGACACTGAAAACGCGTCCTACCTGCCGAACGCGGTGCGATGCGCTGTGGTTTCAGCGCAATTCGATTTTTGCACGCCGCGATTACTGCTTTCAAAGCGCGCGCGGACAGGCGGCATTCTCCTATGCAGGTTGCAGTCCCGGCATGAGCGCGGGCGAAGTGCCGCTGAGTGCGGCGGAGCGAGGAGACGTCAGTCGGCTGAAGGCGCAAGAACAATTGCCGGGGTGCCGGTAGACAGCTTGTGGCTGTTTTGCGGCTTAGCCGGGGGGCTGCCAGGGGCGCGTGGGGCCGAGGGCCTGCACCGCATCGCCAGAGAGGTCAAACATCACAAGGTGGGAGAGTTCCGGGCGCGATCGGGAAGAATAGAGCAGCCCCTGTGCCCCGGCGGCGCGGGCCGCATCTGAGAAAACCCAGGTCGGGGCTGCCGCACCAGTGGCGCGGATGTCCTGCCAGACCACTGATGCCTCAGGGTTTCCGCGATAGTCCGCAATCCGCTTGGCACATACACGGATCGGCTGGATGACCCGCGGGTCATTGGCCTGGGAAACATATCGCCGGATGGCGACAGCGCAGCCTTCGGGGGTGAGAGACGTGTAAAGCGCGGCCTGGCCGGAATGGTGAAACCGCCCTTCGGGCGCGCGGGCAGGGGCCAGAGGCGCGTCTGCATGCGATAACAGAAGAATTCTCCAGACGGCGCCGGAAAAGGGCAGAAGAGGAGGGGGGCGTCTCAGCCCTCCAGCCCCCAGCCGTCCGGGGCGAAGCCGTGGGAGAGAGCCGCGCGGGTGGCCACTTCCTCGCCGATCCAGATGCCGGTGGCAGAGATGATCTGCTCGGGCAGGGTGGCAATCAGATAGGCGGGGTCTTTGCCTTCGGCCTCCATGAACGCGCAGGCATAGCCGTCGCGGCTCAGCTCTTCGGCCAGCGGGTGCCAATCGGCGCCGTCGCGGGCGGGGACGAAGAAGTAATCCACGTCCGCCACCTCGGGCAGGCCGTGTTCGGCCTGCAGGTCGTCGAATGCCGCAACGGTTTCGGCCCGTTGTGCGGTGAAATCATGCGGCATCCCGGTTACTCCTGCTCGGCCAGGAAACGCTCGGCATCAAGCGCAGCCATGCAGCCCATGCCAGCCGAGGTGACCGCCTGGCGGTATTTGTGGTCGGTGAGGTCGCCCGCAGCATAGATGCCGGGAATCGAGGTCTCGGTGGAGCCGGGCTTGACCTGAACATAGCCGCCGTTGTGCAGCTCCAGCACGTCCTTGACCAGTTCATTGGCGGGCGCATGGCCGATGGCAACAAAGACGCCCTTGCAGGGGATCTCCTTGACTTCACCGGTCTGCACGTTCTTGACCACAACGCCCTCGACCCCCAGCGGGGTGTCGGTGCCGACGACCTCTTCGAGCGTGTGGAACCACAGGGTTTCGATCTTTTCGTTCTTCATCAGGCGGTCCTGCAGGATCTTCTCGGCGCGCAGCTCGTCGCGGCGGTGGATCAGGGTCACCTTGGAGGCGAAGTTGGTGAGGAACAGCGCTTCCTCCACGGCGGTGTTGCCGCCGCCGATCACCACGATCTCCTGACCGCGATAGAAGAAACCGTCGCAGGTGGCGCAGGCCGAGACTCCGAAGCCCTTGAATTTCTCTTCCGATGGGAGGCCCAGCCATTTGGCGCGGGCGCCGGTGGCCAGGATCACCGCATCCGCTGTATAGGTGGTGCCGCTGTCGCCCTTGGCGGTGAAGGGGCGGGACGAGGTGTCAAGTGAGGTGATGATATCGCCGATGATCTCGGTGCCCATCGCCGCCGCGTGCTCCTGCATCTTGATCATCAGATCAGGGCCCTGCACCTCGGTGAAGCCGGGGTAGTTCTCGACCTCGGTGGTGGTGGTCAGCTGGCCGCCGGGTTCGATCCCCTGAACCAGGATCGGCTCCAGCATGGCACGGGCAGCATAGACCCCCGCAGTATAGCCGGCAGGCCCGGAACCGATGATCAGAACCTTGGTGTGGCGCGTCTCGCTCATGTGTTGTGTCCCCACGTAATGCAGCCTGGCGGGCGTGCCGCCGTCAGGCAATGCATATAGCGGCAGGGCGGGCAGGCTTAAACCCCCAAGGCATTGCATGCGGCAGGATGCAAAAGTGCCATGGATCTGCGCGTTGCGTCTTGCGCTGCTCAGCTGCAAAGAATATTGCGCAGAGATGAAACAATATTGCGCAGCCCGGCGGCGGTGCTATAAGAAACGCAAATCTCACAGGAGCTTCTGGCATGGTCACAACCCGTCTTGATCCGATTGATCGCAAGATTTTGTCGGAGCTTCAGGCCGATGGGCGCATGACCAATGTGGAGCTGGCCAAGCGGGTCGGGATTTCCGCGCCACCCTGCCTGCGCCGGGTGCGGGCGCTAGAGGAATCCGGGCTGATTCACGGCTATCACGCGGATGTGAATTCCCGCGAACTGGGTTTTGAGGTGCAGGTCTATGCGATGGTGGGGCTGGAGAGCCAGGCCGAAGCAGAGCTGAGTGCGTTCGAAGAGAAATGCCGCAGCTGGCCGCTGGTGCGTGAATGCCACATGCTGAACGGCGAAGTGGA
The DNA here is from genome assembly GCF_049800895.1 of Leisingera sp. S232. NCBI lineage: Bacteria > Pseudomonadati > Pseudomonadota > Alphaproteobacteria > Rhodobacterales > Roseobacteraceae > Leisingera > Leisingera sp. S232. The sequence continues at coordinate 7,144 of NZ_JBNAFX010000018.1, forward strand.
TTTCATCCTGAAATGCGTGTCGCCTGATCTGAGCACCTTTCAGAGCTTCCTGACCGGCGATCTGCTGACCACTTCGAATGTGGCAAGCGTCAAGACTTCGCTGGTGATCCGTGGTGCCAAGGACGAGCCCGGCGTTCCGTTTGAAGTGCTGGAAGAGCGGCTGGCGCGCGAGGCCTGACCTGCAGAAATTGCGCTGAGCGGTGTTGTTGCACAACTCCGGGTCTAGCCGCAGTTCGTTTCTCCCCGGTCGGACTGTACCCTACAGAAACTGTGACAGGTATACCAGGCGCCGTGCAGACGTTCAGTATGGCGATACGAAGGTGCAGTTCCGCGATCTGGCGTGCGAAGTCTTTTGCCATCAGGGATTGTTTAATCAGCTTGATGCAGTTCCTCTTTGCCTCAGCCCGGATTTTGCGGTGATATCCGCGCCTCCGGCGATCGCGGCTTGCCAGTTGGCAGCGGCGTCCAGCCCATCCTCGGATCCAACCTGATGGTCAAAGATCCGCGCTGCTTCAGTACTTCAGTGTAAGATGACCTGTTCGTGGTCTTGTATATCGTAGGGGTCCAATTGCGCATGCATCCCAGCTACCATGCTGGTTTCACGCAGTGAATCCCTCACTTGATTTGTGCAACAAGGCCGCTGCGGTCCCCTAGCGCTTCTAGATTTTCCTAACGTGCTGAGCCAAAGGCCCCGAAAGGGACCTTTGGCGTGTTCACAAGCTACCTGCCGGGGCAAGTGCGCCTGAACTTGCCGTCAGAAAATGGCCGTCCCCGGATGGCTCACACTGTCGGCCCGAGGATGGGACAGCGGCCCGAAACCCTGAATGCTGTCGGTGTGCGCAAACAAGTTCAGAAACAGCGTCTTGATCGCATAACTGGCCAGCTTCAGCGCATCCGGCCCCGGATGAAAGGTCTCAAACGGCAGGCTGCCCACGGTGATCACCGCATGCCGCGGCAGGCAGAGGTGGTAGAGGTCTACGGGCGACGGCGGCGCGGTTTCAAAGATGCTCATGCCGTCCTGGAATTCGGGCGCCAGGGTCAGGCGCTTTTCGTCGCCCGCCCCTTGCAGGTGCGGCGGCGTGCGCAGAAGACGCGCCGACGGGCCGGCCACCAGCGGAGATGCAGGTTTCTGCAGTCCCAGGCTGTCCGCCATAAAGCTGGTCAGGGTGCGGGTGTTGGAGCGTGTCGGCAGCACGGTGGTGCGGCCGATCCATTGCAAGGGCTGGCTGCCGCCACCGAAGGTCAGGATTTCATCACCGGGCAGCAGGTCCTCAACCGCAATGGGGCCTTGGGATGTTTCCACCAGCGAGCCGCGCGTAAAGGCGCTGAAAGCGTCTTCGAACAGCGGCAAAGCCGGGGCGATATGGCGGGTTTCGGAAACACCGCCACCAGGCAGCAGGCAGCTGACCTCATAGCGGCGCAGCTGCGGTTTGTTCACACTGCGCAGCGCGGCAGGATCCTGCAGGATTGCAGTGGCCTCGACGGCGTTGGCTGCTGCCCTGTGCAGCGACTGTGGGATGGTCATGACAGCAGACCTCTCCTTTCAAACTGCCCGCTTGCATCGGCCCCCACCGGCAACACAGACGTGCTTGAACGATTTAATATCCCCAGTTTGGTCGCAGTTGGTTCAAATTGTCAAAAAATCTGAAGCAAACTGGTTAACTCGGGACGCAGGGCCGCCCTGGTGCAGGCGGTCCGCGAAAACAGGCCGGTTGGATGCCCCTTTGGCGGCTGACCGGACTGGCGCGCAGGCGTCAGTGGGGCCGCTTCAGAGGCATCCGTCCCCGGCGTTAACCCAGTTTCCGTGCCATGGGCTGAAGCCGCGCCTGGCCGCGGAAGCGGCGGGCGGCAACCCAGGGCAGGGTTACGGTTTCGCTCCTTGCGGAGCGCAATATTGAGGCAATGAATCGTTTGTTCATTTTCATGGTCAGTCTGTCCTTCGCCCGGCGGCTGCATCCGTGCTGTCGGACTGCCGCTGTTTTTGTTGGTCTGACCTGTTTATGGGTAATCTTTGCGCCCTGAATATGGCCCGCAGGGGGCATTTTCAGTCCTGGAAACTGCACTTCGCAATCTGGGCCAGAGCACTTGCAGGCTGCTGCAGGTGGTTGGTTTTCAAGGGAAATGACGTGGGGTCATATGTGAACAGAGCGGCGTCAGCAGCGAATGCGGCGGAAATGAAAAACATCCGCCACAATTGCTTTGGTTAACAGACCCTTAAAGCCGGATGCAGGAAATCAGCCGTCCATAGTCGGCTTCCCTGGCGTGGGTCGCGCGACGGTATGAGTAGAATTTATCGGGGTCGGAATAGGTGCAATGACGTGTCCAGCCAGCATTGCCGGCACCAGCTTGCCGCAGTTTGTGCAGGCCGAGGCCGGGCAGGTCGAAGAGATAGCGGCCGTTCTCGCCAGTGGCAAAGAAGCGGCCATAGGCGTCGTCCTGCATCATGAAGTCTTCAAAGAACTCCGGTCCGACTTCATAGGCGCGCTGGGAAATTGACGGGCCGATCACAGCAGCCGTGTTTTCGCGGCGGGCGCCGAGGGCTTCCATTGCCTCCAGCGTGGCTTCAAGCACCCCGTCCAAGGTGCCGCGCCAGCCGGCATGGGCTGCGCCGATGACGCCGGCCTCGGGGTCGGAGAACAGCACCGGCTGGCAGTCTGCGGTCAGGATCGACAGCGCAAGACCCGGCACATTGGTGACCATTGCATCCGCCCGCGGACGGTCCTGCGAGGGTTCCGTTACCACCTGCACATCGGCGCTGTGGACCTGATGCACTGCCGCCAGATGTTCCGGCTCGACATCCATGGCTGCGGCCACGCGGGTGCGGTTGATCTGGACCGCCTCGCGCTGGTCGGTAGAGCCAAGACCGCAGTTCAGCCCGTGATAGATGCCGGAGGAGGCGCCGCCTTTGCGGGTGAAAAATCCGTGCCGCACCGGGCCAAGCAGATCGGACGTGAGGATTTCAAGCGTCATTGTTAGCCATCATGGGTTCAATCCTGGCGGAGGGGTGGCCTGTGAAGAATAGAGGCCAAGCACTTTGAACAGGTTTCCCATTTCATCGGGGTGCGTCAACCGCCGATGTGCGGCGATCAGGGTTTCCAGACCTTCACCAGCAAGCGGCGCAGCCAGGGCGCGGGCGCGGTCCGTGATGCCAAGCCGTTCCAGAAACACGCCCTGCGGGGTCAGGCGGGTATGGGCGCAGCCTGCGGTTTTTGCAGTCAGGGCCAGTGCCTCGAAATCGACATGCGCCGTCAGGTCGGCCTCGCCCGGGGCCTGCAGAGGATCGGCGGGTTCATGCGCGCGCAGGGCCTGCAGAGTGTCCCCCAAAGCCCGCCAGTCGCCGTAATCGATGATCAGCGCGGCGCCGCCATGGGCAGCGATTCGTGTGGCGACGGCCTGGGTGACGGGGACGGCGGCTTCGCAATGCTCGACCAGATCGCCCTCCTGCGTGTCGACCAGCCGGTGTTGCAATGCGGGCTGCGGCGCGGCGGGGCCAAGGCCAAAGGTGAGGGCGCCGTCCTTCAAACCGACCTGCTTCTCGCTCCAGCCGTTGCCTGTGCGGATGAACTGGCGGATGGGCAGGGCGTCGAAGAACTCATTGGCGACCAGGAACAGCGGCTGATCCGGTAACGCATCCACGCTGTCCAGCCATTCGGGCGCGTAGGCTTCCAGGGTTTTGTTCTGGACTGCGCGCAGGGTGGGCGATGCCTCGATCAGATGGAGCTGCATCGCGGCGTGGAGGCCGGGCACGCCGCGGGTGGCGCGCAGAAGATCCGCCATCAGGCTGCCGCGGCCGGGGCCAAGTTCTGCCAGGGTAAAAGGAGCAGGCGATCCCTGATCCAGCCAGGTCTGTGCCAGCGAAAGGCCCAGAAGCTCGCCGAACATCTGGCTGATTTCCGGTGCGGTGATGAAGTCGCCCTTGGCGCCCAGCGGGTCGCGAGTGGTGTAATAGCCAAGCTGCGGATGCAGCAGGCATTCTGCCATGTAGTCCGAAACCGGGATCGGGCCGCCCGCCTGAATGCGGGCGATCAGGTGGTTTTGCAGATTCATGCCGCGCTCCGGTCGGATTGGCGGGCGCGGATCAGGAACCAGAGGCCGATGGCGATCATTGGCAGTGACAGGGCCTGCCCCTGGGTGAGGCCGAAGCCGTCAATCTGCCAGGCCAGCCCCAGCGGGTTGCCGGGGGTGACGAATTGCGCATCCGGCTGGCGGAAGAACTCGACAATAAAACGGGCGAAGCCATAGCCTGCCAGAAACACGCCCAAGAGGCGGCCCGGAGTGAAAAAGGCACCGCGGCGCCAGGCGAGATACAAGAGCAGGGCGCCCAGGATCGGCCCCTCCATCAAGGCCTCGTACAGCTGCGAAGGGTGGCGGGCGCAAAGCGCTCCCAGCGCCTGGCCGCAGTCCTGTGCCGCCTGCCCGGGGAAGGCAACCCCCCAGGGCAGATCGGTCGGACGCCCCCAAAGCTCGGCATTGATGAAATTCGACAGCCGCCCCAGCAGCAGGCCGGGGGCTACGGTATGGGCCACCAGATCGGCCATCTGCAGGCGGGGAATGCCGTGACGCGCCGCATAGATCCAGGAGGCAGCGATCACCCCGATCAACCCGCCGTGAAAGGCCATGCCGCCCTGCCAGATCTTCAGGATGTCGCCAGGGTTCGCCAGATAATAGGCGGGCTGGTAGAACAGCACGAAGCCGAGGCGCCCACCGAGGATCACACCGAGAATGATCCAGGTCAGCAGATCCTCTACTTGTTCGGGCCTCATCGGTGGCTGCTGCCCGGGCCAAAGCGCGGGGCGGCGCAGGGCCGCCACCGCCAGGCGCCAGGCAATGACGATGCCTGTGATATAGGCCAGCGCGTACCAGCGCAGGGCGAATTCGAAAGTGCCGATTGAAATCGAAAAGATCTCGGGCGAGAGGTCGGGGAATTGGATCATGGCCTGCATATGCGTCTGAATGCCTCTGCTCTTCAGGGGAAGTCAACGGCTTGCAGCCGCGCCTGTGCTTGCCCATATAGGGGGTAACCTCGAGACGGAGAAGAACATGCAGACCCGCAACAAGATCATGGATGACATTTCCCAGCTGATGACCAATGCGATGGGCGTGGCCCAGGGCGCCAAGGACGAGGCGGAGACTGCGATGAAAAGCATGATCGACCGCTGGCTGGCCGACCGGGACTTTGTCACCCGCGAGGAATTCGATGCGGTGCGGGCGATGGCCCAGAAGGCGCGCGAAGAGAATGAGGCGCTGAAGGCGCGTCTGGACGCGCTGGAGGCTGCACAAAAGTAAGCGCAAAGCCTGAACCGGGCGGGGCAGGCTGCCCGCCCTTCAGCGGCCCTGGACCTGCAGCAGCGCAATCTGCCGCAGGTTTTTTTGTCTTGGTCGGCTGTATCCAAGACGGCCCGTGTTCCGCGAAAACCATATTCTGCCGATTTTATCGTTCCGGCCTGCGTGCAAGCTTTGACGGGCCGGGGCCGCCATCCATACCGCGTTTTGCCGTAAGCTCTCCCATTTTTTGCCAGGCCGCAGTGCGGTGCCCATCGGCCGTCATAGGACGGGGCTACGGGTCTGGAAACTTGGAGGCGACGCGGGGCGGGTCTCAACGAAGCGGACGCGGCCGAACTGCGCCATACCCCGGGCCGGGCCGTTGACAGCACGGGCGCCGGTCAGAAGCGTCTGAACCGGAGGTTGTCAGGGGCCTATCGCAATTCTGGCCGGTGTCCTTGGGCGCCGCAGACATGATCCGGGCAATTCACATGCTGCAACCTGAGGCGCAAAATACTGGGCGCGGGCGGTTGTCCGGACTTTACCTTTGCTGTGACCCGTTTCATAGTCACGCAGCCGGCATTTAGGGGGCTGTGGATAGTTCATCCACAAGTTATTGCAGATATCCCCAAAATAAAGGGTTGCCAGATCACCTTTTCGGCTCCACCATATCTAGTATGGGAGCGGGGATCACTCCCCGTCCTGTAGCTAAAAAACCTAGCTATTGGGAGCTGTTCTGCCTCATGCGCTAGGCAAAAAGAGAGGTGGCACCATGGCACTATCCGAGCTTCACCTGGAAGAAGATGTTCACCCCATAGATATCGTCGAGCATCTGGCATCGCACCATGACTGGGATTTCGACAGGGTCGGAGACGATCAGATCGCGATGTCGGTGGAGGGGCAGTGGCGCACCTATTCGCTGACGCTGGCCTGGTCGGGCTATGAGGAATGCCTGCGGCTGGTCTGCAGCTTTGAGATGGAGCCGCCGGAGGCGGAGCTGCCGCGGCTTTATGAGCTGATCAACAGCATGAATGATCAGTGCTGGGAGGGCTCTTTCACCTATTGGGCCGATCACAAGCTGATGCTGTTTCGTTACGGTCTGATGCTGGCAGGCGGCCAGATGGCCAGCCCACAGCAGATCGACGCGATGATCAATGCGGCGGTTGCCAACGCCGAACGCTATTACCCGGCGATCCAGCTGGCAGTCTGGGGTAAGCGCAGCACCGAGGAGGCGATGCAGGTCGCCATTGCAGAGGCTTACGGCCGAGCGTAAGACTTCGCCCTGAACCTGAGGTATTGGGGAGGGGCGATTGATGGATATGCAAGAGATAGCCGCGCGCGGGCTGGTACTGCTGGGCTGCGGCAAGATGGGGTCGGCGATGCTGGCCGGATGGCTGGAGGGCGGATTGCCCGCATCCTCGGTCTGGGTGATTGACCCGAACCCGTCGGATTGGCTGCAGGGCACCGGCGTTCATATCAATGCAGAGCTGCCTGCGGCGCCGGGGATCGTGCTGATCGCGGTAAAGCCGCAGATGATGGGCACTGCGCTGCCAGTACTGCAGAGCTATGGCAACGGTGCCACCCTGTTTATCTCTGTGGCTGCCGGAACCTCGATCGCAACCTTCGAAGATGTTTTGGGCGCGCAGTCCCCGATCGTACGGGCAATGCCGAATACGCCGGCCGCTGTGGGGCGCGGGATCACTGCGATCATCGGCAATACCCATGCAACGGATACCGATTTGAACCGTGCCGAGGGGCTGCTGAAGGCCGTGGGGCAGGTTGTGCGGCTGGACCATGAGGGCCAGATGGATGCGGTCACCGGTGTCAGCGGCTCTGGCCCTGCCTATGTGTTTCACCTGATCGAAACGCTTGCGATTGCGGGCGAGGCGCAGGGGCTGCCTGCGGAGCTGGCGATGCAGCTGGCCAAGGCCACCGTTGCAGGCGCCGGTGCGCTGGCCGAGACGGCAGAGGACAGCCCCAGCCAGCTGCGCATCAATGTGACCAGCCCCAACGGCACCACCCAGGCCGCTTTGGACGTGCTGATGGATGACGACGACGGTTTCCCGGCACTGCTGAACCGGGCGGTGGCGGCGGCAACCACCCGCTCCAAGGAGCTGGCGCGTGGCTGAGATCAGTTTTGACGACTTCCTGAAAGTTGACGTTCGGGTCGGTGAGGTCATCCGTGCAGAGCCGTTTCCCGAGGCGCGCAAGCCTGCAATCAAGCTCTGGGTCGATTTTGGGCCGGATATTGGCGTAAAAAAGAGTTCAGCGCAGATTACGGCGCATTACATGCCGGAAACGCTGGTGGGCAAGCAGGTTCTGGCCGTCGTAAACTTCCCGCCGCGGCAGATCGGCACGTTCATGTCAGAGATCCTGGTGCTGGGCCTGCCGGATGAGGATGGAGAAATATTCCTGGCCGGACCTGATGGACAGGTCCCGCTGGGCGGGAGGATGCACTGAGATGAAAATCTGGATTGCGCGGCCGATGACGGCAGCGGTGGAGGCCCGCGCGCGCGAGGCATTTGAGGATCTGGAAATCCGCGAGAGCAACGCGGTGATGTCTGAGGCGGAGATGCTGCGGGCATTGGCCGAGTTCGACATCGTGGTGCCGACGCTGGGCGACAAGTTTACGGCGGAGATCTTTGCCAAGGCAGGCAGCCCGCGCTGCAAGCTCTTGGCCAACTTCGGTGTCGGCTATAACCATATCGACGTAGAGGCCGCACGGGCGGCGGGCGTCGAGGTGACCAATACGCCGGGCGCGGTGACCGATGCCACAGCCGATATCGCGATGACGCTGATCCTGATGTCAGCGCGCCGCGCCTCCGAGGGGGAGCGGATGCTGCGAGGGGGCGGCTGGGAAGGCTGGCACCCGACCCAGATGCTGGGGCTGCACGCCACTGGCAAACGTGTCGGCATTGCCGGCATGGGCCGGATCGGCCAGGCCATTGCCCGTCGCTGCCATTTCGGATTTGGCATGGATGTGTCTTATGTGGCGCGTTCGGCGAAGGACTTGGACTTCCCGGCTGACCGCGCCGAGAACCTGATTGCGTTGGCCGGCAAAGTGGATTTCCTGGTGGTGGCAGTTCCGGGCGGGGCTGAAACCTATCACCTGATCAACGCCGAAGTGCTGAACGCCATGCAGAGCCATGCGCATCTGATCAACATCGCCCGCGGTGAGGTGGTTGAGGAGGCGGCGCTGATCGAGGCGCTGCAAAACCGCCGTATCGGCGGTGCAGGGCTGGATGTCTATGAATTCGAACCCAAAGTGCCGCAGGCGCTGATCGATCTGGACAACGCCACCCTGCTGCCGCATCTGGGCACCGCCACCGAGGAGGTGCGCAGCAACATGGGCCATATGGCGCTGGACAATGTTGCGGCCTGTCTGACTGGTGCTGCGCTGCCGAACCGGGTCTGAGGCTCTGCCCTGGCACAAAGCCGGGGGCGCTGCCCCCGGACCCCCCCCGGGGTATTTGGAACCAGAAAGAAGCAGCGGCCTTAGGTGGTGGCTGCTTTGTCATTATGCGAGGCACCGGTGGCGTCGCGCCAGTGGCGGCGGCAGAGCGAGACATAGGTTTCATTGCCGCCGATCTGCACCTGGTCACCCTCGGTCAGGACCCGGCCCTGGTCATCCTGGCGGACCACCATGGTGGCCTTCTTGCCGCAGTGGCAGATGGTGCGCACTTCGCGCATCTCATCTGCCAGCGCCAGCAGGGTGGCGGAGCCGGGGAAGAGGTTGCCCTGAAAATCCACCCGTAGGCCGTAACACAGCACCGGCACCCGCAGGTCGTCGACCACGCGGGCCAGTTGCCAGACCTGATCCGGCTCCAGGAACTGCGCCTCGTCGACAAAAACCGCGGCCAGCGGCCGTTGGGCCAGGCGCTGCTCGGTGCGGGAAAACAGGTCGTCTCCTGCGGCAAACATGTCCGCCTCCTCGCCAATGCCGATGCGCGAGGCGATTCTGCCGGTGCCGGCACGGTTATCCAGCCGGGCGGTTAGCAGATAGGTCTCCATGTTGTTTTCGCGGTAATTGTGCGATGCCTGCAGCAGCACTGTCGATTTGCCCGCGTTCATGGTCGAATAGTTGAAGTAAAGCTTGGCCATGGCGGGCGGTTTACCTGTGTGTGGCCGTCAGGGAAACTGCTTTCTTGGGAGAGTGGCAGGACCTGCGGGGCCCGATGAGGCTCACCGGGGCAGACGCGGCCAGGGTGGAACAAAACCCCTTTTGGCGGCCATCGCCATTCGCCCCGGAGAGCACAAGTTCCGGGCAGACCAATTACCCTGCCGACAGGACGTCACTCACCCATCCTGCCTTGCACTGGACAACAGATGCCAAATTGCACCATGTCACTTGCTAAATCCCTGAAAACCTGAGGGATGGATAAGGTATCGCAATTCCTCTACAAGTCAGAAATGGGAAAACAATCAGTTCGTTCCCCTAAGGGGCGGCGGGCAACCAGGTGGGACGTATATGGCTGAAATCGGGACGTATCTGAAGAAGCACACCGAAGCGCTGGTGAAGGATGTCGGCATCGAAGCCGCCTGCCAGATCACCGGCAAGTCGAAAGCGACGCTGGGGCGCTACTATTCGGATAATGCAGAACATGCCGACCGGTTCATGCCGGTTGATGCCGTGGCCAAGCTGGAAAGCGCTTCTTCGTTTCCGCATGTGACATCGGCACTGGCGGATCTGAAGAACATCACGCTGTCCTACAATGGCAACGGCAGTGCCGAGGAAACTGGCCGCAGCGGCGGGGTGAATGCCGATGTGATTGCGCTGAGCCAGCGGTTTGCCCAGTTGATGTGCGAATACCAGGCCGCCATGGAAGATGGTATCATCACCGTGAATGAGGCCAAGCGTCTGTTGCGGGAAACGGTGCTGCTGCAGCAGGTGCTCCTGGATATGAAGCTGCATCTGGAAGAAGAAAGCGGCTGATATGCCGGGCTAGAGCGATCTGCCGAGGATCGCTTAAGGTCATCTGTACAAGACAATCGCAGGCCTGCGGGTCGGCTGGGTGCTGCGGTGCGGATGCTGGACGCCTTGGGCTGTGAGAGACGGTCCTGCAAATGCACCCGGCTTGCTTTTGCAGGAGAATGTCGGCGCGGCAGGCCATCCCTTGACAAGATGCTGGCGGAGGCGAAAGTCTCGTGACTGGTGCGCGGCTGCGCGAAACATCCGACAAGCTGGTGTTCTGAAACTCTGGAGAATGTCGCAGAAGCGCGCCAACGGGGCGGCAAAGCAGATCGCTCTGCCCGTAGCCGGATGAAAAAAGCCCCGGATGGCCGGGGCTTTGGTGTTCAGATCAGCGGGATCAGAGGCACGTCGCAGGCGGCGAGTGCCAGCAGGGCGGTCAGGAGAATGGGCAGGCGCATTCGGGCGCTCCTTTTTGCTGCTCGGGTCCTGGGTGACTATGCCGCGGGGCAGGGGCCCCGACAAGACCCGTTGCAGGTTCGCGGCATGAAATGGGGTTTGACCCTGTTAAAGAATTGGGCGGCGCCTGCTGCGGCGGTTAGGCGTTTGTTAAGGCTCATTTGTGCCGCATTTGGGTCGCGAAGTTACCGTCCTTGGGCAGAAACCCAGCGGAAACAGGGGAAAACTTATGCGAAGCTCCTAATATAGCTCTTAAGCTTTTCCGGGGTTTTTAAGGGTTTTTTCCGAAATCTGTTTGGGTGTGTTAACAAAATAAGGGGCTTCAGGCGACCGGGTTGCGGCCTGAAGACTGGCTGTTAACCCTCTGTTAACTTTGTCTCATTCTCCACATCTTTCTGACAGAGCGGCTCCACAGCGGGCCGCAATCCGGCCTCAGGCATCTCTGAGGATGGCTTCGTGGGAACATGGAGTGGATCATGAGATATCTGGCAAAAATTGCCGCTGCGGCGCTGCTCGCCTGTAGCGCTGGAACAGTCGCCGCGGATGGGGCGCAATCTGTTGATGGCTGGGAGGCCGTAGGGCGGCTGAACATTGGCGGGCGCAGCATGTGCACGGCCAGCCTGATAGCGCCGGATCTGGTGCTGACAGCTGCGCATTGCATGTATGACATCCGCAGTGGCCGGACGGTAAAGCCGCTCAGCATCCGGTTTGAGGCGGGGCTGAACGGCCGCCGCTCCAAGGCTGTGCGGCGGGTTGTTCAGGTGGCGATCCATGCGGATTACCGGCATGGCCAGGTCAGCCAGTTCCGCACCGGCACCGATCTGGCGGTGCTGCGGCTGGAGAAGCCGATCAGTTCCGACGTCATCCGCCCGCTGGTACTGGCTGCAGCGCCGGTGCAGGGCGCTCGGGTGGACGTGATGTCCTATTCCCACCGCAATGCCACCAGACCGAAGCTGCAGAGCGCCTGCCAGGTGCTGGTGGCGCGGCAGGCATCTCTGATCACAACCTGCAAAGTGGATTTTGGCGCTTCGGGGTCTCCGGTGCTGCAACTGCGCCCGGGCCGCGCGCCGCAGCTGGTGTCGGTGATCTCTTCACGGGCGCGGATGGGCGGCAGGGGTGTTTCGCTGGCTGCGCCGCTGGGGCATTCGCTGCAGGCGTTGATGCGCAGGGCAGGCTGATTTCACTGGAGATGTCCCAGGAGCGGCTCGTTCCTTAACGCCGCTCTCTCCAACGGCAAAAGCCCCGGGTGTTCCGGGGCTTTTGCTGTCTTTCGGTGTCCGGGTGTGACGCCGGACGGGGGTGTGATCAGCCCTGCAAGCTTTTCACCTCGACGTCCCCTTCGGCCTGCGCCTTGATCGCGCGGGCGGCAGCATTGGAACCGGCCGCGGTGGTGAAGTAGGGGATCTTGTCATACAGCGCGACCGAGCGCATTTCCTTGCTGTCCTCGACCGCCTGTGCGCCTTCGGTGGTGTTCATCAGCAGCTGAACATCGCCGTCCTTCAGCATGTCCACCACATGCGGGCGACCCTCATAGACCTTGTTGACCAGCTCACAGGCGACGCCCTGGCTGTCCAGCCAGGTCTGGGTGCCGCGGGTGGCGACCAGGGTAAAGCCCTGTTCCACCAGGATCTGCGCCGCTTCCAGCATCAGCTGACCCTTGTCAGCGTCCTTGATCGAGATGAAGGCGCGACCAGAGGAGGGCAGAACCATGCCTGCGCCCATCTGCGCCTTGAGGAAGGCGCGGGCAAAGGAGCGGTCCCAGCCCATGACTTCGCCGGTGGAGCGCATTTCCGGCCCCAAGATGGTGTCGACGCCCGGGAAGCGGGCAAAGGGCAGCACCGCTTCCTTGACCGAGAACCAGGGCATGTCCGGGTCTGCCAGCGTCATCGGGTCCGCCATCGGGGTGTTGACGTCATAGCCTGCGTCCGGCTCATAAGGCGCGCGCATCGGGAAGTTGGTCAGCGGCTCGCCCGCCATCACCCGGGCGGCGATGGAGGCGATGGCGCTGTCGGTGGCCTTGGCCACAAACGGCACGGTGCGCGAGGCGCGCGGGTTCACCTCGATCAGGAAGATCTCTTCCTTCCCGTCTTCATTGGGTTTGATCGCGAACTGGACGTTCATCAGGCCAACCACATTCAGCGCCAATGCCAGGGCGTTGGTCTGGACCTTGATCTGCTCGATCATGTCTTTTGCGAGCGAGTAGGGCGGCAAGCTGCAGGCGCTGTCGCCCGAGTGCACGCCAGCCTCTTCGATGTGCTGCATGATGCCGGTCACATGCACGTCCTTGCCATCGCAAAGCGCATCCACGTCCAGTTCAACGGCGCCGGCCAGGTAGCTGTCGAGCAGCACCGGGCTGTCGCCGGAAACCACCACCGCCTCGGCGATATAGCGCTTTAGCTGATCCATGTCGCGGACGATTTCCATTGCGCGGCCGCCCAGCACGTAGGACGGGCGGATCACCAGCGGAAAGCCGATGTCCTCGGCAATCGCCAGCGCCTGTTCATCGGTAGCGGCGATGCCGTTCTTCGGCTGCTTCAGGCCCAGCTGGTTGACCAGTGCCTGGAACCGCTCGCGGTCTTCGGCCAGGTCGATGGCGTCCGGTGAGGTGCCCAGGATCGGGATGCCTTCCTCTTCCAGCGCATTGGCCAGTTTCAGCGGGGTCTGGCCGCCGAATTGCACGATGACGCCGTGCAGGGTGCCGTTGTCCTGTTCGACGCGCAGGATTTCCATCACATGTTCGAATGTCAGCGGTTCGAAATACAGCCGGTCCGAAGTGTCATAGTCGGTCGACACGGTTTCCGGGTTACAGTTGATCATGATGGTTTCATAACCCGCGCCGGTCAGCGCAAAGCAGGCGTGGCAGCAGCAATAGTCGAACTCGATACCCTGGCCGATCCGGTTGGGGCCGCCGCCCAGAATGACGACTTTCTTCTTGTCCGAAGGCCGTGCCTCGCATTCGACGTCGCCAAAGGCCGGGGCCTCGTAGGTCGAATACATATAGGGCGTTTGCGCTTCGAACTCGGCGGCGCAGGTGTCGATCCGCTTGAAGACCGCGTTGACGCCAACCGCGCGGCGGGCCTTGCGGATGTCGGTTTCGCTTGCGCCGGTCAGAATGGCCAGGCGGGCATCGGTGAAGCCCAGCATCTTGAGTGCGCGCAGGCCGGCTTCATCCGACGGCAGACCGTTTTCCCGGACACCGGCTTCGGCTTCGACGATCTCGCGGATGCGGGCCAGGAACCAGGGGTCGAATTTGGTGACGGCATGGATCTCATCGTCGGACAGGCCATGGCGCATCGCCTGGGCGATGGTACGCATCCGGTCCGGGGTCTGTTTGCCGATGGCTTTGATCACCGGAGCCTTATCGCCTGCGGGTTCCCATGCGCCGACACCGACGCCGTCGATGGCGACTTCATCAAAACCGGTGAGACCCGATTCCATCGAAGCCAGCGCCTTTTGCAAGCTCTCATGGATGGTGCGGCCAATCGCCATTGCCTCGCCCACGGATTTCATGGCGGTGGTCAGATAGGGTTCGGAGCCGGGGAATTTCTCAAAGGCGAATTTCGGGATCTTGGTGACGACATAGTCGATGCTCGGCTCGAACGACGCCGGGGTCACCTTGGTGATGTCGTTGTCCAGCTCGTCCAGGGTGTAGCCCACTGCCAGCTTGGCCGCGATCTTGGCAATCGGGAAGCCGGTGGCCTTGGAAGCCAGCGCCGAGGAACGGCTGACGCGCGGGTTCATTTCGATTACCACCATGCGGCCGTCGGCGGGGTTCACCGCCCATTGCACATTGGAGCCGCCGGTTTCCACGCCGATTTCGCGCAGCACGTTGACCGAGTGGGTCCGCATGATCTGGTATTCTTTGTCAGTCAGCGTCAGCGCAGGTGCAACAGTGATCGAGTCGCCGGTGTGCACGCCCATCGGGTCGACGTTTTCGATGGAACAGACGATGATGGCGTTGTCGGCGGTGTCGCGCACCACTTCCATCTCGTATTCTTTCCAGCCCAGAAGGCTTTCATCGACAAGGATCTGGTTCACCGGCGAAGCATCCATGCCAGAGCGGCAGAAATGGATGTAGTCGTCGCGGTTGTAGGCGACGCCGCCGCCGGTGCCGCCAAGGGTAAAGGCGGGGCGGATAATTGCCGGCAGACCGATTTCATCCAGGTCTTCCAGTGCGATCCGGACGCCCTCGTCCAGATCGGCAGAGCCGTCTTCTTTCTTGGGGGCGGTGACGATTGTGGCCTTGGGGTTTTCGATGCCGAGCCGGTCCATCGCTTCGCGGAACAGCTTGCGGTCTTCGGCCATCTCGATGGCGTCGCGCTTGGCGCCGATCATCTCAACGCCGAATTTCTCCAGCACGCCCATTTCTTCCAGTGCCAGAGAAGTGTTGAGGCCGGTCTGCCCGCCCATGGTCGGCAGCAGCGCGTCGGGGCGCTCTTTCTCGATGATCTTGGCCACCACTTCCGGAGTGATCGGCTCGATATAGGTGGCGTCGGCCAGGCCCGGGTCGGTCATGATGGTCGCCGGGTTGGAGTTCACCAGGATGACCCGGTAACCTTCTTCGCGCAGAGCTTTGCAGGCCTGGGCGCCGGAGTAGTCGAACTCGCAGGCTTGCCCGATGACGATCGGACCGGCTCCGATGATCATGATCGACTGGATGTCGGTTCTTTTAGGCATGGCCATATTCCTTTGATTGACGTGCGGGCAGCTTTGAATCACGGGCGCTAGCATGCGCCCAAATTGTCCTGCGTTATAGGGACCGCGCCGAAAGGTTCAAGGGGTATCGGAAACGGAATTGGAAATGCCGCATCCACCCCCTTTTGTTCGCATAGCGAACAGTTATATGTGAGGCCAAGACCTCAGGGAGTCAAATCCGGTGCGGATTCGTTTTGATCAGGGGCCCAAAGGGGCCGGCTTATGTTTCGACCAGCCGCTGCGCGTGATCCGTGCGGACGGTCCTAAAGAGGTGTCTGCCGCGCTGGCGGCGCTGGATGCGGCGCGGGATGCCGGGCATTGGCTGGCAGGCTATGCCTCTTATGAGCTTGGCTATGCGCTGGAGCCGAAACTGGCGATGCAGATGCCAGAGGACCGGCGGCTGCCGCTGCTGTGTTTCGGGGTTTATGAGGCGCCGCTGCCGCAGAACGCAGAGGGCAGCGCCCGGCCCTTGGAGGGGACAAAAACGCCCTCCCGTGGGGAGGGTCGGGCGCTGCCCGGCCTGCAGCCGGGCTGTGCCGGTTTGGAAGGCATTACACCCCGCTGGAGTTATGAGCGTTACGCCGAGGCCTTCGCTGAAGTGAACCGCAACATCGGCCAAGGTGACATCTATCAGGCTAACCTGACCTTTCCGATTGATGCGGAGGCCTACGGCACCGCAGAAGAGCTTTACGCTGTGCTGCAGGCCAAACAGGCCGTCGGCCATGGCGTTCTGGTGGAACAGGCCGGGCTGCCGGACCTGTTGTCGCGGTCGCCGGAGCTGTTTTTTCGAACTGACGCGGACGGCGTGATCGAGACCCGCCCGATGAAAGGCACCCAGCCCCG
Source organism: Leisingera sp. S232 (assembly GCF_049800895.1). Classification (NCBI taxonomy): domain Bacteria; kingdom Pseudomonadati; phylum Pseudomonadota; class Alphaproteobacteria; order Rhodobacterales; family Roseobacteraceae; genus Leisingera; species Leisingera sp. S232. Next base: position 23,312 of record NZ_JBNAFX010000018.1, read on the forward strand.
CAGCGACGATCCTGTCGAGGACGCCCGCCGTCGGGATTTCCTGCGTCAGGACGAAAAGAACCGCGCCGAGAACCTGATGATCGTGGACCTCTTGCGCAACGATATCTCCCGCGTGGCGCAGACCGGCTCGGTGCATGTGCCGGAATTGTTTGCAGTGGAAAGCTATGCCACCGTGCATCAGATGGTCTCGTTGGTGCGGGCAAAGCTGCGGCCCGACGCCGGGCTGGCAGATATTTTTACTGCACTGTTCCCCTGCGGGTCGATCACCGGCGCGCCCAAGATCCGCGCTATGGAGATCCTGGCAGAGATGGAGCCCTGGGCGCGTGATATCTATTGCGGCACCATCGGTTGGGCCGCGCCAGATGGCGCGTCCGAGTTCAATGTGGCAATTCGCACCCTGATGCTGGAAGACGGCCGCGCGACGCTGAATGTGGGTGGTGGCGTGGTCTGGGACAGCACTGCAGAATCGGAATATGAGGAAGCCTTATGGAAAGCCCGGTTCGCCCGTGTGACGCCATCCAGAACGATCCCGCTTTCCGCCTGATCGAAACGCTGGGCTGGCACCCGGGCGAAGGCTTCCGGCATCAGGCCCAGCATTTGAACCGGATGGGGCGCAGTGCGGCGGTGTTTGGCATCGCCTTTGACACGGCGCAAGCGCAGGCACTCCTGACAAGGGCCACAGGCGCTGTGCCGCTGCGCTGCCGTTTGACCCTGGATGCACAGGGGCAGTTGGCGCTGACCACATCACCCTTGGGAAATAGCCCCTCAGAATGGCGGCTCGGCATCGCAGAGACCCGGCTGCAGGCTGATGATATCTGGCTGCGGCACAAATCCACCCGCCGCGCGCGCTATGATGCCGCGCGGGCGGATCTGCCGGAGGGGGTGGATGAGCTGCTGTTCCTCAATCAATCTGGCGAGGTCTGTGAGGGCACCATCACCAATCTCTTTGTGACCCAGGCGGATGGCCGGGTTGTGACGCCGCCGCTCAGCTGTGGCCTGCTGCCGGGCATCCTGCGGCAGGTGAAGCTGGAGCGCAGGGAGTGTCGGGAGGCGGTTCTTGATCTGCAGGACCTGAAGGATGCGAAAGCCATCCACATGGGCAATTCCCTGCGCGGGCTGATCCCGGTGCGGCTGGTCTGAGAGACAGCGCTCCCGCGGACAACAGTCCTCCTGGCTGGCGCCAGCAGACCTTTGCCCTTGGGCCCGGCAGCGCACCTGCGGTGCGCTGCACGCCGCGCCGCAGGCGCGGCGCCCGGCCCAACCCGTACCGCCTGGTCGCGCCAGCGATGGGGCGAGTAAGGGGCGGGAGATCCCCGCTGAGGAAGCAAACCCGTGGTTTCAGACGACTGACTGCACTGAATTGACCCTGTTTGCTTGACAAGCGCGCTGCAACCTAGTGTACCACCCCGGACGAATTCCGCGCCCTTTTGCGCATTTCCCGAATGACGGTCCCCAAGGACCTGCGACCCGCATAACGAAAGGCCGAGCCATGCACGCCTACCGCAGCCATACCTGCGCCGAACTGAACAAATCCAACGTCGGTGAAACCGTCCGCCTGTCGGGCTGGGTCCACCGCGTCCGCGACCACGGCGGCCTCTTGTTCATCGACCTGCGCGACCACTACGGCGTGACTCAGGTGATGGCCGACCCGGACAGCCCAGTCTTTGCCCAGATCGAGAAGGTCCGCAGCGAATGGTGTATCCGTATCGACGGCAACGTGCTGGCGCGCGACGAGAGCCTGGTGAACCCGAAAATTCCGACCGGCGAGGTCGAAGTCTTCATCCGCGACATCGAGGTGCTGGGTACATCCGAGGAACTGCCGCTGATGGTCTTCGGCGAACAGGAATACCCGGAGGAAACCCGTCTGCGCTACCGCTACCTGGACCTGCGCCGCGAGAAGATGCAGCGCAACATGGTGCTGCGTGCCAATATGATCCAGTCGATCCGCAAGCGCATGTGGGACAAGGGCTTCAACGAATACCAGACGCCGATCATCACCGCCTCCTCCCCAGAGGGCGCGCGCGACTTCCTGGTGCCCTCGCGTCTGCATCCGGGCAAGTTCTACGCGCTGCCGCAGGCGCCGCAGCAATTCAAGCAGCTGATGATGGTGTCGGGCTTTGACAAGTATTTCCAGATTGCGCCCTGTTTCCGCGACGAAGACCCGCGCGCCGACCGCTCGCCCGCCGACTTCTACCAGCTCGACCTGGAGATGTCCTTTGTCACCCAGCAGGATGTCTTTGACACCATCGCACCGGTGATGGCAGGCGTGTTCGAGGAATTCGGGCAGGGTCGCAAAGTGGATGCCGCCGCCGACTGGCCGCAGATCTCCTACAAGGATGCCGCCAAATGGTACGGCACCGACAAGCCGGACCTCAGAAACCCGATCAAGATGCAGGACTGCTCTGAGCATTTCCGCGGCTCCGGTTTTGCGATCTTTGCCAATCTTCTGGAAAACGAAGGCACCGAAATCCGCGCCATCCCGGCGCCGACCGGCGGCAGCCGCAAGTTCTGCGACCGGATGAACAAATTTGCGCAGGGCGAAGGCCTGCCGGGCATGGGCTATATCTTCTGGCGCGACCAGGGCGAAGGCATCGAGGCCGCAGGCCCGCTGGCCAAGAACATCGGCCCCGAGCGCACCGAGGCAATCCGCCAGCAGCTGGACCTGGGCGTGGGCGACGCGGCCTTCTTCCTCGGCGGCAAGCCCAAGACCTTTGAAAGCGTTGCAGGCCGCGCCCGCACCGTGATCGGTGAAGAGTTGGGTCTGATCGACAAGGACCGGTTTGCCTTTGCCTGGATCGTCGACTTCCCGATCTACGAAAAGGACGAGGAAACCGGCAAGATCGATTTCGAGCACAACCCGTTCTCGATGCCGCAGGGCGGTATGGACGCGCTGCTGTCCGATCCGCTGGCGGTCAAGGGTTACCAGTACGATCTGGCCTGCAACGGTTATGAACTGGTTTCGGGCGCGATCCGGAACCACAAACCGGAGATCATGTTCAAGGCCTTCGAAATCGCAGGCTATGGCAAGGAAGAGGTCGAGAAGCGTTTTGGCGGCATGGTCAACGCTTTTCAATACGGCGCCCCGCCACACGGCGGCTGTGCAGCCGGTATCGACCGTATGGTGATGCTGCTGGCCGACGAGGCCAACATCCGCGAGGTCATCATGTTCCCGATGAACCAGCGTGCCGAAGACCTGATGATGTCGGCACCGTCCGAACCGCTGAGCGAACAGCTGATGGAACTGGGTCTGCGCGTGATCCCGCAGGATCAGTAAGTGCTGCAAAGTTTGACAAGGGCCCGGGCAATAGCTCGGGCCTTTTGCATTGGGGGGGGCGGTGAGCCGGGCTTTTGCGAGCAATCCGGATCTGTTTGGCAGGAGGCGTCCTGCGCCGGGAAAGTTTTTGAACCAGTTGCGGCGCAAGCGGCGGAACGCGCGAAAACCTGCGTATCAGAGTAATTTCACCTGTGGGCGCGGGCGGTGATGCTCTAACCTGCCCATGGCAAGACATTCCGGGGAGAGCGCGAAACCATGCAGTTCAACGGCGATTTGGCTGAAATCCGCTTTGGTGCAGGGCTGTCACCCTTGCTGCCGCCGCCGACCTCAGCAGAGCAGATGCTGGAGCGCCTGCACGGCCCGGACACAATGGCGCAGCGGTTTCCTGTCAGCGGTTTTGATGAGGCTGCAGCCAGTGTTCAGGAATACCGCCGGTTGCGCCGGGCGCGCAATCAGCAGCAGAACACAGCCGGGGCCGAGGACGCGCAAAAAGCCTACAAACGCTACCGCCGGTCCCTGAACCGTCTCCGCATCGGCTGGCACAGCCAGCGTCTGCTTCGGATAACCCATTCTAAGGATGCCTTCCGTGAAAGGCTGGCATTGTTCTGGGCCGACCATTTTACAGCGCAGGGCAAGTCTGGGGCGTGGCGGTTCCTGGCGGCGTCTTATGCCGAGACCGCGATTAGGCAGCATGTGGCGGGCCGTTTTGAAGACATGCTGATTGCGGCCGTGACCAGCCCGCTGATGTTGCAATACCTGGACCAGAACCGCTCCTCCGGTCCGGGCAGCCGGGCGTCGGCGCGGCGCAAGCGTCTGAAAGGCTTGAACGAAAACCTCGCTCGCGAAGTGCTGGAGCTGCATACGCTGGGGGTGGATGGCCCTTATCGCCAGCAGGACGTGCAGCAGCTGGCGGAATTGTTCACAGGGCTGAGCCTGTCGAAAGAGGCAGGGTTCGTGTTCAGGCCTGGCATGTCCGAACCCGGTTCCGAAACCGTTCTGGGGGAAATCTATGGCGGCGGCGAGCCGAAGCTGCAGCAGGTTCTGGCGGCTCTGCGCGACCTCGCCCGGCACCCCGCCACCGCACGCCATATTGCCTGGAAACTGGCGGTGCATTTCATCTCTGACACGCCGGAGGCGGCGCTGGTTGATCATCTGGCGTCCCGCTATTTGGAAACGGGGGGAGAGCTGTCGGCGGTTTATGCCGCGCTGCTGGAGCATCCGGCAGCCTGGGCGCCTGACCTGAACAACGTGAAACCGCCGTTTGATTTCGTGGCATCTGCGTGCCGGGCGCTGGCGGTACCGACCGCACATCTGGAGGCCATGAAGCCTGGGCAGATCAACCGGCTGCTGCTGGCGCCGCTCACACCAATGGGGCAGGTTTGGGAGTTTTCCGTCGGACCTGACGGATGGTCCGAGGAAGACAGCGCCTGGGTCACGCCGCAAGCGCTGGCCGCACGGCTGCGCTGGACCATGGCGGCACCGCAGCGGCTTCTGGCGCAGCTGCCGGATCCGCGTGCCTTTGCCGGGGCTGCCTTGGGCGGCTATGCCAACGGCCGGGTCCATTTCGCTGCCAGCGCGGCGGAAACGCATACTGAAGGGGTCGGCCTGGTGCTGTCCTCTCCGGCCTTTCAGCGCCGTTGAGCCGCTAAGCCTTGCACAGGAGATCTTGCAGATGCAGCTGACCCGCCGTTCCCTTCTGACCCATTCTTCTGCTCTGGGGTGTTCGCTGGCGGCCAGTCCGCTGCTGACACCGGTCACTTTTGCTGCGGCCCCATGGGACACCAGACTGGTGGTGATCATCCTGCGCGGCGGCATGGACGCGTTGGATGCGGTGCAGCCCTATGGCGATCCTGACTATGCCGGGCTGCGGCAAAGCCTGAGAGGCGGCCCGGCGGCAGGGGCGGCGGATCTGGACGGATTTTATGCGCTGCACCCGGGACTTGCGCCGCTGCTGCCGCTGTGGCGCGGAGGGGAACTGGCGTTTGTGCAGGCGGTGTCTACTCCTTACCGCGGCCGGCGCAGCCATTTCGATGGCCAGGATTTGCTGGAGGCGGGCACTGCCGGGCTGAGGCAGGCGGAGGGCGGCTGGCTGAACCGACTGCTGCAGCAGATGCCGGGAGCAGAGGCGCGTACGGCCTTTGCCATCGGCCAGGAGCGGATGCTGCTGACGGAGGGAGACGCGCCAGTGTCGCAATGGGCTCCGGGTGCCGGGCTGATGATGAGCCCGCAGGCGGAACGGCTGGCGGCGCTGTTGATGGAGGATGACCCTCTGTTCCACGCTGCCCTGAACGAGGCGCTGGAGCTGACCCGGCAGGACATGGATCTGGAGGCGGCGCAGGACGGTGGCGAAGCTGGAAACGAAGACATGATGATGTCCATGATGACCGCGCCAAAGGGCAAAGTGCATAACGAGGTTGCTGCCTATGCTGCACAGCAGCTGCGCGGCGACACGCGGATTGCTGCCTTCTCGATCAACGGATGGGACACGCATTCTCGGCAGGCCTATGGGCTGAAAAATGCGCTGGGGCGGCTGTCGGAGACGATCCTGACATTGCAGAACGGCCTTGGGCCGGACGTCTGGAGCAAGACAGCGGTGGCTGCGGTGACCGAGTTCGGGCGTACCGTGCGGGAGAACGGCACCGGCGGTACTGATCACGGAACGGGCGGTGCGATGTTGCTGGCAGGCGGTGCCATCCGCGGCGGCCGGGTGCTGGGGCGTTGGCCAGGGCTGGCAGAGGCGGATCTCTATGACCGCCGCGATCTGATGCCAACTGCGGATGTGCGCAGGTCATTGGCCTGGTTGCTGCATGGGCTGACTGGAGCCGGCAAGGGTGGTTTGGAGGCCAATGTATTCCCCGGCCTGGAGATGGGAAGCGACTTGGGGTTGTTGTTGTAGCAGGACATGGCTGGCACCGGCAGCGGCTCCCGCCGGTTCGGCCCGTTCAGGGAACGATCCTCTCCGTTGGGCCCGGCACCGCCCTGCGGGCGGTGCCGGGCCCAAGGTCGCCAAGCGGCACGGCGCCAGCCGGGCAGCTGCGGGCGCGGGAGGGATCGGGGCATGTGGGATTTCTTTCCAGCGCAGCAATGCGGAGGGTCGCCAAGCGCAAGACAGCGGCAGGGCGGGCCCTGCTGGCCGGTGGTCTGTTGCTGGCAGAGGCCGACCGGTTGTGGCCGCGAGAGCGGGCCGCCCTGAGGGCCGCAGCGAGCAGGCTACTGTTGGCGTCGTTGCAGAAACAGGGAGCGGCCCGCAGCAGAGCTGGTCCGGTTGCGGCGTATGGTCCGGGCTTCCAGCCGGACCTGACCATAGAGCACAATGATTAATGTGGCGAGGGCAATGAGATACACTTCGGCCATGTCAGATAGCCGCGCGGCGCTGCAGCCGCTCCTGTACCAGGCCGGCCAGAGTGGCGGCATCCTGGGTCAACGGTTGGCCTTTCTGCCTTGAGCGGGCCAGGCGGTCGGCGGCATCGGCCAGCGGCCGGTCGCCTGCGCTGCGGGCAACGCCGCCCAGGAACTGCGCCAGATAGGCCAGGGTCTTTTCTTCCTGATCCATGTTCATCACCTCGGCCGCATGGGCCATGTCGTCCCTATAGGCCAGCAGGTCGGGTTCTACGGTTTCATCGTTAAGCGCGCGCGGCCCGGCGGGTTGGCGGTCGGCGGGCATGTTTGTCAGCACCGCCTGCTGGAAGGCTGCCAGCGAAGTGATTGGCTTTTCCAGGAAGCCTGCGGCCCCTGCTTCGACTGCAGCATCCGCCATATTGAGGTCTCCGGAGGTGGCCAGGATCACGCTGGGGCGCGGGCTGGCGTCCGCCAGTTCGCGAATCAGGTCGAGGCCAGAGCCGTCCGGCAAGCCCACATCAGCGATCAGCACCGACGGGCGGTAGACCTGAAGATGCCGCCGGGCGGATTTCAGGCAATCAGCGCGTCGGATCCGGGCCCCGCTTCGCAGGCACAGGAGGCGCAGTGCTTCGCAGGCAAAGCGGCTGTCTTCCACGACCAGAATGGTCAGCCCCAAAAGCGGGCGGCGGGTGGTGGGCAGGCGCTGGGCCGCTGCAAACAGTTCCGAATCGTCCATAACATATGCTCCTTGCGGGATATGTTCCGACGCTAGGGATTCGAGGCTAATTAGTCGTTAACGGCGCGTGCGCCACTGCCCGGCTGCTGCGGCCCGTGCGGATTGGCGCACTTGCCGCGGCGCAGCAAAGACCCCATAACCGCGGCGGAGGAATGTTTGTGAGAGGAGCACAACAGAGATGATCGGCCGACTGAACCATGTTGCCATAGCTGTTCCGGATTTGGAGGCGGCTTCGGCGCAGTACCGCAATGCGTTGGGCGCCAAGGTTGGTGACCCCCAGGATGAGCCGGATCACGGCGTCACTGTGGTGTTTATCGAATTGCCCAATACCAAGATCGAGCTTTTGTACCCGCTGGGGGAAAACTCGCCAATCAACGGCTTTCTGGAAAAGAACCCGGCCGGCGGCATCCACCATGTCTGCTATGAGGTCGAGGACATCCTGGCTGCGCGCGACCACCTTCAGGCCGAAGGCGCCCGGGTTCTGGGCAGCGGCGAGCCGAAGATCGGCGCCCATGGCAAGCCGGTGCTGTTCCTGCATCCCAAGGATTTCAACGGCTGCCTGGTGGAACTCGAGGAAGTTTGAGAGTAAGAGCACCCTGTCCCGGCTGCGGGGTAGGGGAAACCACTGGAGGCCTGAGCCATGGGCGTTACATCTGCGATCGTTCTTTATGCGGTGATCTGGTTCATGACCTTTCTGGTGGTCATTCCGATCCGGCTCGAGACGCAGGGCGACAAGGGAGAGGTGGTGCCCGGAACCCATGCAGGCGCACCGGAACAGCATTTTTTGAAGCAGAAGGCCTGGATCACCACCGGGGTGGCCGCACTGCTGTGGGCCGTCATCTGCGGCATCATTCTGTCTGGTGTGATTTCGGTCCGGGATTTTGACTGGATGGGAATGCTCCCCGAGCAGCAGTAAGCCTGTCATTTCCGGTTTTCCGGGCAGTTAGGCTCTCCCGCCGGTTTTGACTGCATTGACATGCAGCCCTCTCCGTTGGGCGTGGCGCCGCGCTGGCGCGCGGCGCGGTTGCGCTCCTATCTGCGCGATAGCGCGTGATAGATATGGGTGAACGTGGCCGCGCCGAGGATCGGAATCGCCAGGTTTAGCAGCGGCACAGACAGCGGCATCGCCATCAACGTGCCCGCAGCCCAGATGGTTGCGGAATGGCGGCGGCGCAGCTTCTTGGCCTCGGCTGTGCCGACGCGGCGTGCGGCGGCCAGGGTGAAATACTCCCGGCCCAGGAGGAAGCCGTTCAGCCCCCAGAAGATGAACGGGGCCGCAGGCGGAAACAGCGCATAGAGAAGCAGCGCCAGAACGTTGGCCGCAATCAACAGGCCCAGGAAGTTCACCGTGTCCCGGACTGCGTCCCAGAACGGCACTTTGGCAGCCGGAGGCAGAGCGGGATAGTGTTTGTCCTCCACCGCCTGGGCGACCTCATCCAGGAACATTGAGGTGATCGCCGAGGCCACCGGCACCATCAGGAAGATGGACAGGAACAGCATGAAGAACAGCGAACCGAACGACAGCAGGTCATCGATCCAGGTGACCTTGCCCAGAACGGGCAGTGTCACTTCCGGCCCGGCCAGCCACTGGATCAGCATCAGGAAGGCCGCATAGGCGGCAAACAGCAGCGCGACGCTGAGGCCCAGCCCCAGAAACAGCACCTTGCGGAAACGCGGATCGCCGGTTTGGCCGAGTGTCTTGAAGAAGGCAGAGAAGATCATGCGGTCATCCAGGTGGTGATGGCGTCCAGGTCCGGGCGCGGACGTTCCGGCGGGGCGGAGCTTTCGGTGGCGATGTGGATGATACCGGCGATACGCTCGTTCTCAGCCAGGCCGAAAGCCGCTTTGCAGAAATCGCGGTCATGGCTGGCCCAGCCGCTGAGCCAATTGGCGCCCCAGCCCGCCGCCAGCGCCGCATTCAGCAGTGCCAGGCAGACGGCGCCGGCCGAATACGTCTGTTCAACAGCCGGAATCTTGGGGCTCTTTTTCTGCACTTCGACCACCACCACGGCCAGTTGGCTCTGGTCAAACTGGCTGCGGCCTTTGGCGATATCTTCGGGGCTTTTGCCCAGGCGTCGACCGGTTTCCTCGGTCAGACCGGCCAGCCGTCCCATTGCGGCCTTTTCAACCACGATGAAACGCCAGGGCTCCAGCTTGCCATGATCGGGCGTGCGGGCGGCGGCGGTCAGGATCGGCAGCAGCTGATCCCGCGCAGGCGCGGGCGCCACCAGTGTTTTGGCCGGGCGCGAGCGGCGCGACAGCAGGAATTCAAGGGCTGCGTCATTGCGTGCAGGCATATGTGAAACCTTTTTACATCTTTTGCTGCCTATCTCGGCAGCTTGGGATGTTATTTCAAGAGGTAAAAGGCCCTGCGGGCTACAAGTGTGCCGTGATTGCAGCAGGGCGGCGAGCTGGGGTTTTCAGCCGGTGAGAGAGCGGCGGATCGGCGCCATTGTCTATGGAAATTTTGCTGCGCCCAGTTCATATGCGGCGATATGGGAAAGCCAAAGAAGAGAGACCTGCCGGATCTGAGCCATTTGCGTATGCCAGGCATGGAGATTGCAGTCCGGGTTGCGCCCAAGGCGGGCCGCAATGCGATTGTGCAGGCGAGCGGCTATCTGAAGATATTCGTCACGGCGGCACCAGAAAACGGCAAGGCAAACGGTGCCGTCCGCCAGCTGCTGGCGCAGGCCATGGGTGCCGCAGCTTCGAATCTGGAGCTGCGCCACGGTTCAACCTCCCGCAGCAAGCTGTTTGTCTACACCGGTCCGGCCTGACAGCGACCTGCAGATTGGCAGACCGTTGACTATTTGTCGTCAGCCACCAGCCTGTAGACGCCTTCAGGCAGGTCCAGCGCGGCGGCCAAGTCCCGCACCTGAATGTGCGAGAGGGTGATTTTATGCATGCTGTCGGTGCGTGAGTCGTATTGCTCGACCGTCACGCATTCAGCAAAGGAATTGATGATCACATCCTCGTTGAGCGGGGTGCTGTCCTCGTCCACCAGGGTGATGACCGTCGAGTCAAATTCATGTTCGATGGTAAACATACCTCCAGCCTGCACCGGGACGCGGCTGCTGGCAAGAGCTTGCAAACATTGGTGTTCATCAGGGCCCCGCGGCAAGGATCCGCTGCCGGGCAATTGCCATTCCCCGCGTGTGCACGGTAGAGTGCAGGCGATATGCAAAAGGATGTGTCATGCGCCGTTTTATGTGTCTCATTGCCCTTGCTACCAGCGCTTGCAACATGGTGGCGGAGCCCGCGCCGCAACCCGTTCCGACCGCACAGCGGCAGCCGGTCAAAGGGCTGGCGCCGGGGGAGGTGCAGGGCGCCTTTGCCGCCGTCAGTCGCCGGGTGGAGCCAGTGGCGGAGCGCGAATGCCGCAGCCGCACCCAGGGTTTGAACTGCGATTTTCTGATCCGCATCGATCCGGACCCGAACGCAGCCCCCAATGCCTATCAAAGCCTGCAACGCGACGGCCGCCCGGTGATCACCTTCACCCGGCGGATGCTGGGGCAGATTGCCAATCATGACGAGCTGGCCTTTGTGATGTCGCATGAAGCCGCCCACCACATCCGTGGCCATCTGGCGCGGCAGGCGCAGAACTCGGCGCTGGTCAGCGTCGGGGCCGGGCTGATCACCGCGCTGGTTGGCGGCAGCGCCGCCACTGTTTCCACCGCCCAGGATGTTGGCGGCTTTGTCGGCTCCCGCAGCTATTCCAAGGACTTCGAGTTGGAAGCGGATGAACTGGGCACCATTATCACACATAAGGCTGGCTATCGGCCCAGCATCGGCGTGCGCTTCTTCAACCGGCTGCCGGACCCAGGCGACCGGTTCCTGGGCACCCACCCGGCCAACCCGGACCGGGTGCAGGTGGTGCAGGCAACTATTGCGCGCCACAATTTGAACTGACCATGGCAGCCGAAGACCCCTCTGTTCCCGTGCTGGAAAAGCTCGGCGTGGTACTGACCGACCGCGGTTCGAAATACGCTGTGAGCGGTGCACAGGTTGCCTCGCGCGAGGACGTTGATGCGGTTCTAGCGGCGCTGAAGACTGAACGCGCTTATGCCAAGGCCACCCATAACACCTGGGCCGCGATGCTGCCCTCTGGCGGGCTGAAGGCCGACGACGGCGAGTCCGGCGCCGGCATGGTGATCCTGCGCATGATGGAACGCGAGGGGCTCAAGGACCACATCATCATCGTGACCCGCTGGTACGGCGGCAAGAAGCTGGGCGGCGACCGGTTTCGCCGGGTTCAGGACGCGGTGCGCACCTATCTGGAGCGGCAGACCGGCTAAACCGCGTGAAATGTGTCGCTGATTGACCTGTGTCAAATCCGGTCTTTCGGTCTGCGACTAAGCTGCCCCTGTAATGCATGATTACGGGGAATTGCACGATGACCGCCGAAGCCAAACTGAAAACCCACGCGGAACTGTTTGACCGGATGGCCAGCACCGTTGGGCTGGATCTGGAGGAAGAGGCAGTGGCTGGAACCCTGCGTTTCGACGAAATCGCCGAGGCCGTGCTGCGCTGCACCCGCTGCGGCGGTGTCGGCGCGTGTCAAAAATGGATGGCAGAAGGGCCGCGCCCAGGAGCAGACGCGCCGGATTTCTGCCGCAACCGTGACTTGCTTGGCTATCTGAACGAACGGCAGGCGTGACAGGAGCGGATACTATGAAGCCATTGGGTGATCCTCTGTTTCATCTGCGCCTGATGGCCGGGATGAGCCGGGCCGTTGGTGTTGATCTGTCTGCAGAATTTGCATTGGGTGAAATCAGCCACGAGGACTGGGCGGCGATGATCACCCGCTGCCGTGCCTGTGCCGCGCCGAACCGATGTGAGGCCTTTCTGGCGTCCAATGAACAGGCACAGGCCCCGATGCCGGGCTGCCGCAACGCCGACCAGCTGATGCAGCTGAAAGGCCGATGCGTCTGAACCATTGGCTGGATAAAACCTGGCTGGTTAAAGCATGGCCGCCAAGAGCTTGGCGGTCTAAAGGTTGGAATGGCTGCCGTCACATAGTGGCTGCTTGGACGAATGCTTGCAGCCGCAAAAGAACAGCTTGCCGTCTTTTGCTGCGGTGTATTTCACTGGTGCAAACTCCGTTCCCTTGTGCGACCCGTCGCAGAACGGCTGCTTTTGCGACTTGCCGCAGGCGCACCAGAAATAGGTCTTGCCTTCCGTCACTTCGACGGGAAAAGGGGCTTTCTGGGCGATTTCTGGTGTGTCTGTCATGGCTGGGGGCTCTCACTGGCTGATTGCGGTTTGGAGAGAGCGTAGCAGACTGGGCGCGAAATGTTCGTTTTTAGATTTCCGCCACAATGATCAGTTCTACCACAGTCTTTGCATTATCTCGTAAGTTGTGCTGAATCACTCCAGGATTGTGGCCCCTAGGGCTTTACTGAACTTGTAAGAGGGGCTTGGAGGGCATCATGGACAGACCAGAATATCTAAAACAAGGGGAGCCTGCACGGCTCTTCCCGGCGTTGTCCAACAGCTCGGGCCCGCAACGAAACCCTGCGCGCCACAGATCACTCTGGCCGGGCGTTCTGAAACGAATAACAGGATACCACCCCCGCCGCCGCGCAGAAGTCAGGATACGTTGACTCCAGACCTTCGACGCGCGCATTGTCGCGAGAACCCCGGATTGCCACGCCACTGAAATCCACATTCGCGGCACATTTTTCAACCGCTTCAATGCCCACAGCACTGCCGAGATCGTCCGCGTGGCCTGAACCTGAAGGGAAAGAGTAAATTACGCCTCAAGACACCTTTCTGCGGCAATACTGCTGTGGGGGGCGGGGTTGCCGACGTTTGGGCCTCTTTACGCATTGATTGCACTGATCACAAAATGGCTTTGCCGCAGGCTGCGGGCTTTTTGGACACCACCTGCCACACTTAACGGAGGGCGCCGCCTTCTTGTTTTGCCAGAAATAGCTTTCGGTTTGATGCGCAGGTCGGGCGCGGCCCGGCCTGCTGCCGGGCAAAGGGAATTTGCGCCTTCCCGGTGTATAGGGGTGCAAGCGGTGCACGGCTGGCACCCCCTGTTTTCCTTGCCTCCTGCTGCATTCCTGATATATGCGCGCGGATGACCAGTTCCCCGTCCAGCAACCCGCCCAGCCTTCGTCCTGACCTTGCTCCGGAACCGCAGTTCCGCGACACACCCCGTGACGGCCAGCCGACCCTTGGCATGGTCTCGCTCGGCTGTCCCAAGGCGCTGGTGGACAGCGAACGGATCCTGACCCGGTTGCGCGCCGAAGGGTACGGGATCTCTCCTGATTACGCGGGCGCCGATGCGGTGATCGTCAACACCTGCGGTTTTCTGGACAGTGCCAAGGCCGAAAGCCTGGAGGCGATCGGCGAAGCGCTGAAGGAAAACGGTAAGGTCATTGTCACCGGCTGCCTTGGCGCCGAGCCGGACTACATCCGCGAGCATCACCCGCGCATCCACGCGGTGACCGGCCCGCATCAGTATGAACAGGTGCTGGACGCGGTGCATTCCGCAGTGCCGCCCAGCCCCAACCCTTATGTGGACCTGCTGCCCGCGGCGGGCGTGAAGCTCACTCCGCGGCATTTCAGCTACCTAAAGATTTCAGAGGGCTGCAACCACAAGTGCAAGTTCTGCATCATCCCGGATATGCGCGGGCTTCTGGCGTCGCGCCCGGTGCATGCAGTGCTGCGCGAGGCTTCGAGGCTGGTGGATGCAGGTGTGCGCGAGCTGCTGGTGATCAGCCAGGACACCTCCGCCTACGGGCTGGACCGCAAATACTCCACGCATCCCTGGAAAGACGGCGAAGTGCGCAGCCACATTCAGGATCTCAGCCGTGAACTGGGCAAGCTGGCGCCGGCGGATGAGCTGTGGGTGCGACTGCATTATGTCTATCCCTATCCCTTTGTGCGCGACCTGGTGCCGCTGATGGCGGATCCTGACAATGCGCTGCTGCCCTATCTGGACATCCCCTTCCAGCACGCCCACCCGGATGTGCTGCGCCGCATGGCCCGCCCGGCGGCGGCGGCCAAGACGCTGGATGAAATCAACGCCTGGCGCGACATCTGCCCGGATATCACCCTGCGCTCTACCTTCATCGTCGGCTTCCCCGGCGAAACAGAGGCAGAGTTCCAACATCTGCTCGACTGGATGGACGAGGCCCAGCTGGACCGGGTCGGCTGCTTCAAATACGAAAACGTCGACGGCGCGCGGTCGAACGACCTGCCGGACCATGTGCCGGAAGAGCTGAAGCAGGAGCGCTGGGAGCGGTTCATGGAGAAGGCCCAGGCGATTTCCGAGGCCAAGCTGGCGGCCAAGGTCGGCCAGACCCTGCAGGTGATCGTGGACGACATCGACGAGGACGGCATCGCCACCTGCCGCACCAAGGCTGACGCGCCGGAGATCGACGGCAACCTGTTCATTGATGAGGGAACGGACGGGTTGCAGGCGGGTGATCTGGTGACAGTCAAGGTGGATGAGGCCGGAGAATACGACTTGTGGGGTGTGAGAGCCACCTAAAGATAGCCTGTGGTGCCTTGCCTGCGTCCAGGCCAAGTCATCCGAACAAAGAGATCACTATGTATTGCGCGCCTCAAGAGGCCTTTCTGTAACAATGCCTCGTCCGCCCCTCTTGAGAGTTGTCGGGAAACACTGGAAAAAGACGCGCAGGCTCTCCTTGTTATAAATGATGGCGTCTCTCCATGATGCCTTCCAAGCGGTTTTGCCGCCCTTTGGGGTGATCTCTCCGGTTGCTGTATGTCGGTGCCGGATGGCGTGATTGCGCGTCCGATAGGGGCGGCGATGCCGCTCAACTTTTCCAACCTGTTTTTGCTGCTCGGTTTCGGGGGGGCTGGAGGATATCCTTGCAGCTCTTCCTTCGGTGCTTAAATCCTTTTCAGGTTTCCAGACCACCGCCAACCTGCCGCTGTTGTTCTTTATTGGCCTGCGCCGCCCCTCCCGGCTGCAGTAAACTCTGTGCTGACAGGACGCGCGGCGCCGGAATATCGCAGCTTCTTGGATTGCGCAGGTTTCTGCAGCGGGTAATCTGGCAGAAACCTCCGAGTGAATGGGAGGGACGGCAAGAGGAGTGGGCAAATGAAGCTGATAATCCGGATTGTGACGGCGCTGGTGCTGGCGGTGGTGCTGCTGGCGGGGCTGGTGCTGCTATTACCGGGCGAGAAGATCGCGCGGCTGGCTGCTGATCAGCTGGAGACGCAGACCGGGCGCAAGCTGGCGTTTGGCGGCAAGGTGCGCTTCAGCTTCTGGCCCACATTGGGCGTCAAGGCGGATGCGGTCACGCTGTCCAATGCGGAGTGGGCCGGGCCGGAACCGATGCTGCAGGCCGAACGGCTGACCATCGGCGTCTCTGCCGCCGACCTGATGCGGGGCGATGTGCGCGTCACCGAGGTGTCCGCGATCCTGCCGCATCTGAACCTGGCCACCAATGCAGAAGGTATTGGCAATTGGGTCATGGGCGGCAGCGGCGCGGCGCAGAGTGGCTCTGAGACGGCGGCCGACAGCAGCGGTGCATTGCCGCTCCGGATCGAAGCGGTTGAGCTGACCAGCGCCTCGCTGCGCTATGCGGCGCATGGCGAAGCGCCGGTGGAGATGAAGAACATCGATCTCAGCCTGCTGTGGCCGGACCCGGCGGGCACGGTGAACGCCAAGGCGGTGCTGCGCCCAGCGGGCGAGCCGGTGGAGGTGAACGCCGAGATTGGCACATTTGCGGCCTTCCTGGCAGGGGAGGTGTCGTCGGTTGGGGCGACGGTGCGGGCGCCAGGTGGCAAGGGCCGGTTTGACGGCCATGCCGATATCAACGGTGAAGCAGGCGGACGGCTGACCTTTGGGGCGGAGAACGCCGTCCAGACCGGTGCGGCGTTGGGCCTGTTCCTGCCTGATGCCTTGGCTCAGAAGGCGGTGTTTGCCGGGGATGTGACCTATACCGCTGATGGCCGCCTGTCGATGCGGGATCTGGCGGTGGAACTGGGTACCAACCAGTTGACCGGTGCCGCGGATGTGGAATTCGGGGATCGCCCCGAAATCACCGCACAGCTGCAGGGCGGGGCGCTGTACTTCTCTAGTTTCACCGCAGGGCCAGGCGATCCGGGCAGCAGCAGCAGTTCCGCAGACAGCGGCTGGCCTGAAGAGGTGATCGATGCCTCCGCACTGGGCCTGGCGAATGCTGTGGTGGATCTGAGCTTTGACAGTCTCAGCACTGGTGGCGTGACCCTTGGTGCCAGCCAGCTGAACCTGACGGTGGAGCGCAGCCGGGCGGTTTTGAAATTCCTGCCCGCGGCGATGTTCGGCGGCCAGGTGCAGGGGCAGGTGGTTGCCAACAACCGCAATGGGCTGTCGGTGGGCGGCAGCCTGACCTTCAACGGCATCCGGCTGGAGCGCGCTTTGGGGGAAACCGCAGGCTATGACCGGCTGAACGGCGAGGCGCTGGGCGCGCTGGATTTCCTCGGCTCCGGCACATCGGTAGCGGCCATCATGCAGTCGCTCAGCGGCAAGGGCTGGCTGGAGGCTGGCAAAGGGTTTTTTACCGGTTTCGATCTGGAGCAGCTGATGCGCTCGGGCGGCAATGGTGGCAGCACTGTGTTTGACCAGATGACAGCCAGTTACACGATCGAAGGCGGCAACCTGCGCAATGAGGACCTGCTGGTGCTGCTCAAAGGGTTCCGAGCGGAAGGAAAAGGCCGGATTGGCCTTGGTGCGCGGGATGTGGACTACCTGTTTTCGCCGCAGCTGGTGCGGGCAGGCACCGATCAGGTGCTGACCATCCCGGTCCGCATTCGCGGCAGCTGGGACAATCCCGATATCCGTCCGGACCTGGGCCAGGCTCTGCAGCCGAAGATCGACGAGATTGAGCAGGAAGCCAAGGACCGGGTGCGTCAGAAGCTGGCAGAGGAGCTGGATCTGGAAACCGAAATTGCACCGGAGCAGGACATCAACGATGTGCTGAAACAGCGCATCGAACAGGAGGCCCGCGACCAGCTGTTGAGGTTGCTGGGCGGCGACTGATCCCATCGTCCAGCCTGAGGACGAGTCAAGGAGGGCCGCGAGGCCCCCGGGCGCAGCCCGGCGTGTCCTTGACGCGGCAGCAGGCGTCATAAACTGGAATTGGCGCATGTCAGGGCAGACTTGCCCTTACATCGCTTCTCAGCAATGAAAACGCCCGCCAAAGGCGGGCGCCGGTCGCCTGCGATAGCAGGCGAAATACCTCATCTGTGCGGGGATCAGATAGTCTGGTCGTACTCGCCCACCTGCGGTTCGGTGCGGATCACCGCGTCGATATCCGCAAAGATCGCCCGCATCTCTGCTTCGCTGTCAGAGCTTTCGCAGACCACCACCAGGTTCGGCGTGTTCGAGGAGGCGCGCACCAGCCCCCAGGAGCCATTGTCCAGAATAACACGGGCGCCGTTTACGGTGACAACCTCCTTGATGGCGCGGCCTGCAAATTGCGCGCCCGCGTCATGCTTGGCCACCAGCTTCTGCACCAGACGCTCCAGAACCTCGTATTTTTCGGTGTCGGCGCAATAGGGCGACATGGTCGGGGTCGACCAGGTCTTGGGCAGCGCCTTCCTGAGGTCTGACATCGACTGGTCCGGGTTGCGGTCCAGCATCTTGCAGACTTCAACCGCGACCCGCATGCCGCAGTCGTAGCCGCGGCCCACCGGTTCGGCCAGGAAGTAGTGGCCGGACTTCTCAAATCCCGCCAGAGCACCAATTTCCTTGACCCGCCGCTTCATATGGCTGTGGCCGGTTTTCCAGTAATCCGCAGTGACGCCGTTCTTCTGCAGCTCAGGGTCGGAGGCAAACAGGCCGGTGGATTTCACATCTGCGACGAAGGTGGAATTCGGATAGAGTTTCGACAGATCGCGGGCCATGATGACGCCCACCTTATCGGCAAAGATCTCCTCACCCTCGTCGTCGACCACGCCGCAACGGTCGCCGTCGCCGTCAAAGCCAAGCGCCAGATCGGCGCCGGAGGCTTTTACTGATGCTGACATGTCATGCAGCATTTCCATCGCTTCCGGGTTCGGATTGTAATGCGGAAAGGTGTAGTCCAGCTCGTTGTGGCTCTCGACCAGCTCGACACCAAGGCGCTTGAACAGCTCCGGCGCAAAAGCCGAGGCAGTGCCGTTGCCGGTGGCACAGACCACCTTCAGCGGGCGGGTCATTTTGAAATCGCCGACCAGATCGTCGAGGTAGGCTTCTTTGACGCCGTCCACGAACTCATAAGAGCCGCCGGCAGCGGGCTGGCCTTCGCCGTTCAACACGATATCGCGCAATTCGCCCATCTCGTCGGGGCCATGGGTCAGCGGGCGGTCAAAGCCCATCTTGACGCCGGTCCAGCCGTTCGGATTGTGGCTGGCGGTGACCATGGCAACCGCGGGCACATCCAGATGGAACTGGGCAAAATAGGCCATCGGCGACAGCGCCGGGCCGATATCCTTGACTTGAATGCCCGCCTGCATCAGGCCCAGGATCAGGGCGTTTTTAATGCTGAGCGAATAGTCGCGGTAGTCGTTGCCGACCGCGATCACCGGGTCGATGCCGCGCTTGCGCATCTGGGTGCCAAGACCCAGGCCCAAGGCAGTCATGCCGGGGAGATTGATTTCTTCGGGGTATTTCCAGCGTGCGTCATATTCGCGAAAACCCGTGGGTTTGATCATCGCGTCGCGCAGGAAGCTCCAGGTGTTCGGTGTCACCTCTGGCAGCGGTTTGCTCATGTCTCGAATTCTCTTCTTTAAATGCTGATCGGATTGGCTTTGGCCAAGGCGTCAAAGCGCATCAACGTGTCAATCAAGTGCGGCATCTGATCCAGATAGATCATGTTCGGCCCGTCACAAGGTGCGTTGTCCGGATCCTGATGGGTTTCGGTGAACACCGCGCCGATGCCGGTGGCAACGGCGGCCCGCGCCAGCACCGGGGCAAATTCGCGCTGCCCGCCGGAGGAGCCGCCCAAGCCGCCGGGCTGCGCCACCGCATGGGTCGCGTCCATCACCACAGGGTAGCCGGTGCGCGCCATTTCCGGCAGCGACTGCATGTCGACCACCAGCCGGTTATAGCCGAAGGAGGCGCCGCGCTCGGTCAGCAGGATACGTTCATTGCCGGTGCTTTCGATTTTGGCAACCACATTGGGCATGTCCCAAGGGGCCAGGAATTGGCCTTTCTTCACGTTGATCGCAGCGCCGGTGCGGCCTGCTGCCAACAGCAGCGAAGTCTGGCGGCACAGGAAGGCCGGAATCTGCATGATGTCGCAGACCTCGGCCACGGGCACGCAATGCGCCGGTTCGTGAATGTCGGTCAGCACCGGCACGCCAATGCTGTCCTTCACGGATTGCAGAACCTCAAGACCCTTGTCCAGGCCCAGGGCGGGCTTGGCGTTCAGCGAGGTGCGGTTGGCCTTGTCGAAGGACCCTTTGAAGACGTATTGCGCTCCGGCCTTGTCGCAGGCTTCCTTCAGCACGCCGGCAATCATCTGGGCGTGATCGGCGCTTTCCAGCTGGCAGGGCCCTGCAATCAGGGTCAAGGGGCGGTCATTGCCGATATTCAAATCGGCGACAGATACGTTTTTCATGGGTTTCCGATCGTGGCTTCCGATGGATTTACGATGACACCTGCTCTCGCAGGATGGACGCGGTGAGCGAACACATCAGGTAGATACCGGAAAAGATCAGGAATGCCAAAATGGTATTCTCGAACTTGCGCGGATAGGAGGGCTCGTCGCTTGGCACCGGCTCTACGGCGGTGGTCAGGTAACGGACCTGGCGGTTGGCCTCCAGACGGGTCGTTTCCACCTGCTGCAGGGCTGATTGCAGCATCAGGTCCCGGGTCGCCAGATCGGCCTGGGCCATCTGGATCTGGATGCGCAGGCTGGCCAGCGAGTTTTCACCTGCAGAGGCGTCAACCATACGGTTGTTCAGGCTGGCAATGACCGCTTCCAGTCGCTTGATATCCGCCTCGGCACCGGACACTTTGGCCCGGTTGGGGCGGCTGTTGTCCTGCAGAGCAGCCAGCTCCAGCCGTTTGTTTTCCAATTGGATTTCAAAGGTACTGATCTGCGAGCGCAGAGCGGCAACCACGCCCTCGGGGTCCAGCACGGAGCCCTGTTGCTGCAGCACCACCAGCTGTTCCTGTGCAGAGCGCCGCTTTGCCTCGGCATCGGTCAGGGCCTGCTCTGCCTCGGACATCTGATCGGCCCGTTTCTGCTGGGAGAGGTTGTTCACTTTCTGCTGCGCGTAGGAGATCAGCTTGCGCGCAAATTCCGCGGCCACTTCGGGATCGGCGGCAGATACCTCCATCCGCACCACGCCTTCCGTCGGATCATAGCCGATCGTCACATTGCGTTTGTAGGTGGCATAAGCCTCCTCGTTGGTGGCGCCGTTTTCGAGCCGCTGGATCGGGTCCAGCCAGTCCTGTGTGAAATGGGTCTTGAAACCCGCTTCCCGGTCCAGGCGCATCATGGCTTCCTTGGACATCAGATAGCTTTGAACGGCGATCGAGTCCTGGCTGGTGGCGAACTGGGTGCCGGACAGAAGCCCGCCGACACCGCCTGCGGCGCTGTCAGCCTTCAGCACCAGGAATTCGGATTTGGAGGAATACATCGGCGTTGCCACCGAATAAAAGTAATAGCCCGCAACCAGGGTCGGCAGCATCACAAAGAAGGCCAGCCTGGCCACCAGAAGCGATAGTTTCCGGCGGCGGCGGCGAGCGATGTCGCGCTGAATGTCCTGAATTTCCCGCGCGCGCCGCTCTGCCGGTGTCACCTCTGCTGAGGGCAGCGTGGTTTTGCCCGCGGGCACAGTTTGCGGCAACTGGACGGAGCCTGGAGCAGCCGGGCTTCCTGCAGGTTGCGCCGTGTTCTGTGGCACGACCAGTTCCAGTTTATTGGCATGTTTGAACGGATCGATGCCGCGTTCGCGCAGCATCCGCACCGCCTCGAAATCCGAAGTGGCGGGCAGGTTATGCTTTTGCGCGATCCGCCGGGCCAGGCGCAGCTGGCGGCCGGTCAGGCCTTCGTGGCGGATCGCGTCAATATCGGTTTCCATCTTGGCTTCTTGGGCGGAACTGACCATGCCAGAGAGCGGCGCAGCCGGGGAGCTAGCGGGCGCGGGCCCGGGGACAGGCCGCGCGGCAGCGGCGGTTGCAGCCTGCCCGGCAGCGGCAGTTGCAGGCTTTGCGGCAGCAGCAGCTGCAGCCTGCGCGGCAGTGGTGGCCGTGGTTCGCTCCGGTGCCTGCGGCTGGGGCGTGCTGCCGTCGGCAGACTCGGTGCGGCGGATGCGGAACTTCTTAGCTCTCGGTTTCATAGTCATAGAGCTGTTTCGCTTCTTCTAAAGTGTCAAACATGTGCAGCTGCCCCTGTAGGAGGACGGCAGCTGAACGGGCAAATTTTTCCAACGTCTGGGCTTGATGCGAGACGATGACAATCGTGGTGGTCTGCAAGCGTTCCTGCAGGACTTCGCCGGCCTTGCGGTTGAATTCTGTGTCGGTGGTGCTGGGCATGCCTTCGTCGATCAGGTAGATGTCGAAATCCAGCGCCAGCATCAATGCAAAGCTGAACCGCGCCCGCATGCCCGAAGAAAAAGTGCCGACCGGCTGGTCGAAGTATTCTTTGAGCCCGCACAGCCAGCGGCAATAGGCTTCTACATAGTCCGGGTCAAGGCCGTACAGTTTGGCGATATACCGAGCATTCTCCATCGCTGACAGGCGGCTGATGACGCCGCCCATGAACCCCAGCGGAAAGGAGACCTTGCAGTGGCGGCGGATCTCGCCCTCATCGGGTTTCTCCAGCCCGGCCATCATGTTGATCAGTGTGGTTTTGCCGGTGCCGTTCGGAGCCAGTATGCCCAGCGAATTGCCGGGTTCGATGCGGAACGACACGCGGTCAAGGATCACCTTGCGCTGGGTTCCTGTCCAGAAGGACTTGCTGACGTTTTCAAACTCAAGCATCGCTGGTTCCGGTGCTGCCTGTGTGGCCCTGTGGCGGGCTCTCTCATGTGCCTCGTTGCTCAGACGCGTACAGCGCGCCTATGGCTCTTTCCTATCAAAGGAGTGTTAATGGCCTACGCGGCCAATTTGGCCTTATTATGTCGAATTGTGACATAAATCAGCAACCATGTGTTAACCAATTTCCTCTGCATCTGGGCGCAGGGACGTTAATTTTAAGGCGTACGGACGGTAAAGGAGGGGTGGGTGTCTGTTTCCAGTCTCGAAACAATGGCGGGCTGCCAGCAGCTGAAGGAGCGGATTCGCGCTTGCCGGATCTGTGCCGACCGCTTTGCAGCCACCGCAACAGCGCATGCGCCGCGGCCGGTGGTCTGGTTTCGTCCGTCAGCGCAGATCCTGATCGCAGGCCAGGCCCCCGGCGCGCGGGTGCATGAAAGCGGCCGGCCTTTTACTGATCCCTCGGGCGACCGGCTGCGGGCCTGGTTGGGGCTGTCGGAAGCAGAATTTTACGACCAGGACCGGGTGGCCGTGGTGCCGATGGGGTTCTGTTTTCCCGGCTACAACCACAAGAAAGCCGACCTGCCGCCGCCGGCGGTCTGCGGCAGGACTTGGCATCATCAGGTCATGGCGCAATTGCCGGAAGTGCAGCTGAAGGTGCTGGTCGGGGCTTATGCGCAGCGCTTTCACCTGGGGCTGAAAGGCCCTGTTACAACATTGGTGCAGAGCTGGCGGGCTCATGCGCCGCAGGTCTTCCCCTTGCCGCATCCTTCCTGGCGTAATACCGGATGGCTGAAGAAAAACCCCTGGTTCGAGGCGGACCTGCTGCCGGTTCTGCAGGCTCGGGTGAAGGAGCTGATGTGATGAGAGATGAAACCCCGCTGGATCTAGCTCATGCCGCGATGCAGGCGGCGCCGTCTGACGATGCGGCGCGGCTGCGGTTTTATGAACGGCTGGCCGATGCTGAACTGTTCCTGATGCTGGCGTCTGAGGCCAAGGGAGACCAGATATCTCCCGAGCTGTTTGAAACACCGGACGGAGACTTCGTTCTGGTTTTCGACCGCGAAGAGCGGCTGGCGCAATTCGCCGGACAACCGGTACCTTATGCGGCGCTGTCGGGCCGGGTTGTCGCGCAGATGCTGGCCGGGCAGGGGATCGGGCTGGGGCTGAATCTTGAGGTTGCGCCGTCGGCTTTTCTGATCCCGGCAGAGGCGGTTGGCTGGCTGAACCACACGCTTGGCCATGCGCCCGAGGAGTTCGAGGCCGGGATCACGGAATTTCTACCGCCTGCTGGTTTGCCGGAGGTGCTGCTGACGGCGCTGGATGCGAAACTTGCCACTGCTGGCGGGCTGGCGGCGGCGGCCTATCTGGCCGGTGTGCGCTATGCCGATGGTGGACGCGGCCATCTTTTGGGTTTTGTCGGCGCCAAGGAGGCTGCACAGCCGTCGCTGGCCAAGGCGGCGGGCGAGGCGCTGACTTTTTCCGGCATTGAAGCAGGGGCAATGGATGTTGCGTTCTTTGGCGCTGATGAACCGGCTGCAGCCAGCCTGGCGCGCGCGGGTCTGCGCTTTGATCTGCCGCAGCCGACGGCGCCGCAAGACTTCAAACCCGTCATGCCGGGCAGCGATCCGGCCGCACCGCCACGTCTGAAATAGCAATTTGCGCCTTAACTGACGTTGCAAGTGGGGCGGGGCCGCTTTTGGCCAAGCCTGGTTGCAATGCCATGGGCCGACTGGCGTCGATGCCGGAAACCTGCACGATGAGGGAGTAACATCGCCTTGGGTCGCGTCTATGTGCGCGATTTTAATGGGGCGAAGATTCGCCACATGACGAAATTCTGAAGTGGCGGGCTTGCCCGGGCACACTTGGGCGGGATGCTAGGCTGTAAAAAACGCCCGTCCAGCAGACGGGCGCCTTGACTGTCTGGAACCTGAAGGCCCGCAGGTGGGTTGTTTACTCTGCCGCTGCCAGCTTGTCCTGGGTGCGGGTTTCAAAGTCGCTGGCGTCGTGGCGCTCATGCAGCTGCTTGGCGGGGTCACCCATGGTACGGTTGACCATGCAGCCGCGCTGCACCGCTGGGCGGGCGTCGATGGCTTTGGCCCAGCGGACCACGTGTTTGTAGCTGGCGGCATCCAGGAACTCAGCAGCGTCACCATAGTTGCGGCCCAGCACCAGCTGGCCGTACCAGGGCCAGATGGCGATATCGGCGATCGAATATTCGCTGCCCGCGATAAACTCATGCTCTGCCAGCTGCCGATCCATCACATCCAGCTGACGCTTGGTCTCCATGGTGAAACGGTCGATCGGATACTGCCATTTCTCGGGCGCATAGGCGTAGAAATGACCGAAACCGCCGCCCAGATAGGGCGCGCTGCCCATCTGCCAGAACAGCCAGTTCAGCACTTCAGTGCGGGCCGCGGCTTCCTTGGGCAGGAAGGTTTCGAATTTCTCGGCCAGATGCAGCAGAATTGATCCGCTCTCGAATACCCGCACCGGTTCCGCGCCGCTGTTGTCGATCAGCGCCGGGATCTTGGAGTTCGGGTTCACCCCGACGAAACCGGATCCGAACTGGTCGCCACCGAGGATGTTGACCAGCCAGGCGTCATATTCGGCGTCCTTGCAGCCTGCCTCCAGCAGTTCCTCGAACATTACGGTGACCTTTACCCCATTCGGTGTCGCCAATGAGTAAAGCTGAAAGGGATGTTTGCCTGTGGGAAGGTCCTTGTCATGGGTTGCTCCGGCGGTGGGGCGGTTGATCGAGGCAAATTCGCCGCCGTTGCCTTCTTCCCATTTCCAGACTTTCGGCGGGGTGTAGGGGGTGTCGCTCATCTGTCGGACCTTGCTTTGATTGTTTCCTGTGCCGGGTCAATCGCAGTCGGCGCCGCGACCGGCTCAGCCACAAATAAGAGGTGTTTTGAAAATTCCAATGACTGGAAGGTCTGCGCGCGGAAATTTTACAATCCGCTCACATCCTCTCGTCCCAGGACACAGAGCCGTGAACCCCCCTTCGCATTTTCCGCCAGAGCAGTAATGTCAGGGCAAGGCCGGATCATTTGCCGGTGCCCAATTTGAAGCGATCACCGATGAAAGGGATGATTTCATGAAGCGTTTTGCATTTGCTGCTGCGGCAGCGCTGTCCTTTGCCCTGCCGGCCTTTGCCGGGGAGCAGTATGTCGACGGCACCGGCTATGCGGTGTCGGGTTACGATGTTGTGGCCTACCACAGCTTGGAGATGAAGCCGGTTGGTACGCCTCAGACCGCTCCGGTCCGCGGCAATGCGGCATTCACAGCGGACTACAACGGCGCAACCTGGGCGTTCTCCTCGGCTGAGAACCGCGACAAATTTGCGGCCAACCCGGCCCACTATGCGCCGCAGTACGACGGCCATTGCGCCTATGGCGTCTCCAAGGGGGGCAAAGTACCGGCCAACCCGCATCTGTGGCGCATTGTCGACGACAAGCTCTATCTGAACATCACCGATGTGGTGGTCGGTTTCTGGGAAGAAGACATCCCCAGCAACATCAATCTGGCCGAAGGCAACTGGCCGGGGATTGAGGGGAAAGCGGCCTCAGATAGCGTGATCCCCAAATTCACGTCTGAAGGGCCTGTTGCGAACTGATTGAAACTTGCAGGCAAGGCGACGGCCTTGCCTGCGATGCGCTCTAAGTAACTTTCCTTTTTCAGTAATTAATATAGATACTTACATGTCTGCCGTAAGGCTGTTGGTTGCAGTCATAGGCCAGGCTTCAAAGCGGCGTGAAATGTAGCAGGCGCGGTGCCTGCCAGAAGCAGACGCGCCGTGGATGCCTTAAGAAATCCGCGTTTTATGCAATTGCGCCGGTCAAATCCTGCGCAAGCATCAGCGCATTGCCGTCGGGGTCGTAGAAAGTCGCGGTTTTGACCATGCCCTCGACGACATCCGTCTCACCATCAAACACAACTTTGGCCTGTTCCAGTTTCTGACGTGCCGTCTCCAGATCAGCGATCCCGAAAACTGGCACGCAGTTGCCGGGGGCTGGCTTGGTGTGTTCGCCAAGGCCGATGGTGACACCTGGCGTATTCGTGCGAACCTCGGACCAGCCCGCCTCATCGGCATGGTAGAGCAGCTCAAATCCCAGCATGGTTTCGTACCATTTTGCGCTCTGATGGCGATCTTTGACCGACATTGCAATGGTGATGGTTTGATCGACTTCAACCAGTGACATGGGCTTTCCTCATGATTTAAAATATACTAACTATACTTTATGTACATTAAGATGCTTGTCAACGTCACATCAAAGGCTTGGGCAATGCCCATACTCTCGTGCCTGCATTCGGGCGTGGCCGGACGGCAGGCGCCCTTGTTGGCTGCGACCGGTGCCGGTAGAACCGCCTTTGCGCAAAGCATGGACCACCTGATTGAAATTGGATTGATTGAACGCAACCCAGGGTACGGTCATCCGCTGCGCCCTGAATTCCGCCTTACACATTTGGGAGTTTCAGCGGCAGCCATTGCCCATAAGGTCTATGAAGTGTCGACGCAGGAGGATCAGCCTTTGCTGCGCCGTTCATGGACGTTGCCAATTTTGACATCGCTCCACACTCCGAGCCATTTCAGCGACATCAAGCGAAACCTGCCGACAATAACGGACCGGGCGTTGTCTCAATCATTGAAATCCATGGAGGCAAGACGCTGGGTCTGCCGCAGTGTAGACGGCGCTGCCCGCCCGCCGAGGTCTACTTATAGCGCGGTGAACACTGGTGGGCTGATCAGCCAGCTCATCGCGCCTGAAATTAGGTTCAATTAGGGCGGCGGCCATTTTTTGGCTAATGGCAAACATCCGGAAAACCCTGCGGGCAGGTCAAGGAAACGGGAATGTTGCAAGGCCCTGCTTGGCGCAGGCTACGCTCGGTTTGTCGGCCAATCACCACATGCGGCAAGAGACAGTCCGCGCCAGCGCAGGGGAAGACGGCCGGGGCAACTGAATATGTAGCTGACAGGGGCTTGCTGAACATATGCCCGGCACTGGCCAGCCCAGCATATATGCGGGCTGTATCCAGTCCTCAGACTGTCTTGGCAGGCAGCAGGCTTGGCGTCCAAGCCGCCTGCCAACTGTCCTCCTGAGAAATTCACCGGCGGGGGTATTGCCTGAAGCCGATTACATTCAGCGGTTGCTGGGGCACTGTCAGGTCCCGGCAAAACTCGGGGACGTTCTGCGGCCAGTTACGCTGAAGGACGGTTGAACTGGCTTTGGGCAGCCATCAACAGCGGCAGTTATGAACAAATGAGCCCTATAGGATAGGCTGCTGATATTGAACCTGTTCTATCATGGGGGTGAACTTTGGGGGGGACGGTCCGGCTTATCCCATTTGCCGAACCCTTGCCTGGGACAGCACACACATCAGTTCGAACATCAGCGAGATGCCCAGCCAGGCGGTGCCGCCCGTTTCGTCAAAGGGCGGCGCTACTTCGACCAGATCTGCGCCGATCAGATTGACCCCGGCCAGCTCGCGGATCACCTGTTGCGCCTGAAAGCTGTTGGGACCGCCGACTTCCGGCGTGCCGGTGCCGGGCGCATAGGTGGGATCGACAAAATCGATATCATAGCTGCAATAGGCCGGTTTGCTGCCAAGAATGCCACGCACCTCTTCCATCACATCCTTGATGCCGCGGTCAAACAGCTCTTCCACACGGATGATGCGGATGCCTTGCTCCAGACCCCACTCGATGTCCTCGGAGTTATAAGCGGTGCCGCGGATGCCGACCTGAACAAAGCGTTTCGGGTCGACCAGCCCTTCCTCCACCGCGCGGCGGAACGGGGTGCCATGGGTGTATTTGTAGCCGCCGAAATAGCTGTCGAAGAGGTCGGTGTGGCTGTCGAACTGGACCAACCCCAACGGGCCATCCGCCGCCATCGCCCGCAGGATCGGCAGGGTGATCAGATGATCACCACCCGCGGTCATCGGGGTGATAGCTTGCTGTTTCAGGCTGCTGTAAAAGGCTGTGATGCGGTCCAAGTTGTCCTGAATGTCCACCGGATTGGGCGGCACATCACCCAGGTCGGCGCAATTGACGGCGGTGAAGGGGTTCACGCCGGTAACCGGGTTCATTGCCCGGATCATGGTGGAGCAGTCGCGCAGCTGCCGCGGCCCGTGGCGGGCGCCGGGGCGGTTGGTGGTGCCGCCGTCCCAAGGAACCCCGATCAGCCCCATTTGCACCTCGCCGTAGCGGGGGTGATCCGGGGTCATCGATGGCAACCGCATGAAGGTCGGCACACCGGCAAAGCGGGGCAGGTCCATGGCGGATACCGGCTGGAAGAAGATGTCGCCTGTTCGGGTCATGCAATTGCTCCGTTCTTCACATTTTCTGCGATCATTGAAATCATCTCGAACATGATTGCCGAGGCGGTCAGGGCGGTGATCTGATTGGGGCTGTCCTTGGTCGGCATCATGCAGACGATATCGCCGCCGACGATGTTCATGCCGCGCACGCTGTGCAGCAGGGCGATCGCCTCGTCGATATCAAAGCCTTTTTCGCCCGGCTCCAGGTTGGAAACCGCGGGCGCAATCGTGGGGTCCAGGCAGTCAAGATCAAAGGTGATGTAGACCGGACGTCCCGCCATCACATCTTTGATCTGCGCAGCCACGTCCTCTCCCCCGCGTTTGCGGAATTCCTTCATGGTAACAATGTTGTAGCCATAGTCATAAGAGGGCTGCAGCCAGTCCAGCGTCCTGGGGTGGCCGCGCAGGCCGATCTGCATCGAATGATGCGGATCTACCTTGCCCTGATCCGCCAGATAGGCGCCCCAATGGGCCGCGGATTTCTTGGCGCCCAGGAAGTGGTCGACCTTGGTGAACACATCCGTATGGGCATCAAAATGCAGAAAGCAGACTGGCTCACCCTTGGTGATCTTGCCGCAGCCGAGTGCCTGCACAATGCCGCCGGTGATCGAATGGTCACCGCCGACAGAGACGGGGCGGGCGCCTGCTGCGTCGATCTGCTGATAAAAGCGGGTGATCTGCTCGATGCAGTCCTCGTTGTCATTGGCGCGGGGGAAGGGCACGTCGCCGATATCGGCGATCTTGGCGACCTCCCAGGGGTTCAGCCGAAACGCTCCATGCACCCGGCGCCCGACGGCGGAGACATTGCGCAGCGCGCGTGGCCCCAGATGCTGGTCGCGTTCTGTGGTGCCATTGCCGGTGGAGTGGGGCACGCCGACCAAGGCAATGTCCTGATTTTCCGGGCCTTCATTGGGGCAGCGGAACATGGTGGGGATCCCCCACCAATACAGGTTTTCCATCATGGATTTCAGGTGTTCATCAGCCATAGGTATCCCTGCCTGTTTTTAAAAAATGCCCCGATGCCGGATCTTCAACACCGGGGCAGTCCGGGATCACCCCGGGGGAGGGGTCAGCTTTCGCTGGTTTTTCTGCGGTAGGCGCCTTGTGCGATCCGGTCGATGACCATGGCACAGAACAGAATTGCGAGACCGCCCAAGAGGCCCTGGCCTTTGGCCGCGTATTGCAGCGCTTCCAGGATCAATGCGCCCAGACCTTCGGCACCGATCAGCGAGGCGATTACCACCATCGACAGCGACATCAGGATGGTCTGGTTGATGCCGGTCATGATCGAGGGCAGCGCCAGGGGCAGTTCGACATTGAACAGCAGCTGGCGACGCGAGCAGCCAAAGGCAACGGCGGCTTCCTTGGTGGCTTCGGGCACTCCGCGCATGCCCAATGCGGTCAGGCGGATCACCGGTGGCATCGCAAAGACCAGCGTGGCCAATACGCCCGGCGGCTTGCCGGTGCCGAAAAAGGCGATGATCGGGATCAGGTAGACAAAGGCCGGCATGGTCTGCATGAAGTCCAGCACAGGTTCCGCGATGGCATAGGCGCGTTTGGACTTGCCGAACCAGATGCCAAGCGGAATGCCGATGGCCACGCACAGGAAGGCCCCGGCGCCGATCAGCGCCACTGTGATCATCGCCAGTTCCCACAGGCCCATGAAGGCCAGATAGGCCAGCGAGGCGGCGGTGAAAACGGCCACCCGCGGCCCGGCCAGGCGTAGCGCCATCACTACGGTCACGAACATTACCACGGGCCAGGGCGTCTGGATCAGCAGCACCTCCAGCCCGTCCAGTACCCAGCGAATGCCGGCGGTCACCCCGTCGAACACATCGCCAAAGTTGTTGGCCAACCAATCGAACCCGGCATCGCCCTTTTTGGACAGCGCGGCGAAATATTCCTTGCCGATCGGAAATTCGGTGATCGGCAGCCGTTCGCCCAGCAGCCCGCCGGTGACGCTGGCCACGGCCTCATCCGGTTTGGCAACGGTGAAGCGCACCAGGGTCAGCGGCCAGATCGCCACAAGGCCGATGGCGCCAAAGATCAGCCCGCTGCGGCGCATCCCTGACTGGGCTTTCTGACCGGAGCGCCAGCGCAGATACTGCGCCTCGTAAGATATGTTGGCATAGAAACCTTCCGCCAGTTTGATCACTGCCATCAAGGCAAGACCAGTGAGCAGAATGGCGAGGGCGGTGCTGTTGGCGGCATTGGCGGCCTCCAGCGCCTTGTCGGCGGCAGCGCGCAAGTTGTCGGCGATCTTCAGCTTGGCAGCTGCCCCTGTGACGTCGCCTGCAGCGGTCAGGTCTGCCGCCTGCGCCTCGCGCTTGGTGATATTGGTCAGGAGGCGCTCATAGCGGGTCAGCTGATCAGCGCCGAGTTCACCCCACAGGCCCCGGCCGATCTGCACCAGGGCGAACAGCTCAAGCACCAGGAACATCCAGAAGAATCCCCAGGCACCGCGGGCAGCTCCCCAGAGGGGGCCACAGACAGCGGCCATTGTGTTCCACGACCAGGCAAAGCCGGTCTTGCCCTGGATGCGGGCAAATTCGCGGACGTAATAGGAGCTGTTTTCAACAGTGAATTCTTCGACACTCAGGTCAGGCGACTGGAACGTGGTATCTTTCATGCCTTGCCTCCTTGAATGCCTTTCAACAGCGTGGCGCGGTCGACCACGCCGATGTCGGCACCATCATCGCTGGTGATGACAATCACGTTTTCGGTTGATGTGGCGATATCGATCAGCTGATCCAGGTCGGTGCCGTGATGCGCCCGCGGGCTTTCGTCGAAATTGACGGGCCGGGTGGGCTTGTACTCGCTGATCGGCACCATGATTGAATGGGCGAACACCAGTTTCAGCTTGGAAATGCCTTCGACAAAGTCGCGCACATAATCGTCGGCGGGCTGGGTGACGATCTCTTCCGGAGTGCCGATCTGCACGATGC
Source organism: Leisingera sp. S232 (assembly GCF_049800895.1). NCBI lineage: Bacteria > Pseudomonadati > Pseudomonadota > Alphaproteobacteria > Rhodobacterales > Roseobacteraceae > Leisingera > Leisingera sp. S232. The sequence continues at coordinate 54,862 of NZ_JBNAFX010000018.1, forward strand.
GGCCATCCTTCATGATGGCAATGCGGTTGCCGATGCGGATCGCCTCGTCCAGATCGTGGGTAATGAAGACGGTGGTCTTGTTCAGCTCAGCCGAGAGCTTCATGAATTGGTCCTGCAGCTGGCGCCGGATCAGCGGGTCCAGCGCCGAAAACGGTTCATCCATCAACAGCACATCCGGGTCCGAAGCCAGCGCCCGCGCCAGGCCGACCCGTTGCTGCATGCCGCCCGACAGTTCGCGCGGGAAACGGTCCTCGAACCCGGTCAGGTTCACCTTGTCCAGGCAGCGCTGCGAGATCTCCCAGCGGGTGGATTTCGGTTCACCGCGCACCTGCAGCGGAAAGCCCACGTTGTCGCGTACGGTGCGGTGCGGCAGCAGTGCCATATGCTGGAACACCATGCCAATGTTCATCGCCCGCATTTCCCGCAAGGCTCCGTCGGACAGGGTCAGCATGTCGCGACCCAGCACCGAGATACTGCCCGCAGTGGGCTCGATCAGCCGGTTCAGGTGGCGCACCATGGTGGATTTTCCGGAGCCCGACAGGCCCATCACACAGAAGATTTCGCCGCGCTTCACCTCAAAGGACACATCGGCAATACCGACGACGCAGTTGAATTCCTCCAGCACCTCAGCCTTGCCCAGGCCGCGTTCGAGGATCGCTGCCATGGCGGCACCGGCATTCGCCCCGAAGATTTTCCATACGCCGTCCAGCGTGATCACATTGTCAGTCATGAGAGCAGTCTCCGCATGTCCGGTTTCATTTGGCGGGCGGTTCTGCCGCCCGCCTGCGGACATATGATTGGGCATGTTACTGGAACCAGGAGTCCACCAGATCGGCGTTCTCATCGACCCATTTGCGGGCAAACTCGGCCGGATCCTGGCCATCAACCGACAGCGCATAGACCACAGCATTCACCTGCTCTGTGGTCAGCGCCACCTTGCCCAGCATCGCTGCGGCTTCCGGCTGGCTGTCGGCCAGGCCAGCGGCATAGAACACATGCAGCTTGGCCGCGTCCCAGGCGGTGCCGGCCTTGGAGTTTTCCAGCCAGTTCGGATCATCGGTCGGCTGTTTCACATCCCATTCAGCCGCGTCATAGGCTGGCTCGGTCAGCGGCACCAGGTCATAGAGCGAGAACATGTGGTGCGGTGTGTAGCAGAAAAAGACGATGTTCTGCCCCTGCGCCACCGCATTGTCGACCTGGGCCAGCGCCAGTGTCTCGTCCATCTCCATCAGGTTCATGGTTTCAGAGTAGCCATAAGACTTGGCACGGATCTTTTCGACATTGGTTGAGGCCCAGCCCGCCCCGCCGATCCAGATCTCGCCACGGCCGTCGCCATCGGTGTCAAAGTTGGCTGCCATATCCGGGTCGGTCAGATCGCTGAGCGCCGAAATTCCGGTGCGCTCCTGGGTATCCTTGGTGACGCAGATTTGCTGATCCGAAAGCACCGCATTCGGGTTATAGACCACCGTACCCTTGCCGGTGACAAAGGTGTCATGCAGGTTCTGCTGGTTGGGCAGCCAGACCTCCGGGTGCACATGCATGGCGCCGGAATCCATCGCTTCGAAAATAATCGGATTGGTGCCGTTCTGCAGCTCCACAGACAGGCCCAGGTTGTCCTCCATCGCCACTTTCAGGATATGGGCGGTGCCGCGGACAGAGGCCCAGTTCGGCACTCCGATCACCACATCCTGCGCCATGGCGGTGCCGCCGATGGCGGCAGTCAATGCGGCAGCGGCCAGTGTTTTTGCTGTCTTCATGTCAGTCTCCCTTGTTGGATGATCACTTTGGATTTTTGGGTTTAAGCACCCGGCGCGTGATCACGATGCCGGGGTTTCACGAATGGAAGTTGTACGTCGGCTTGCGGTTGCGGGATCTTCCCGGCACAGCGCCTGGCTCAGGCAATGCACGCCGCCACCACCAAGGGTGAACATCGACATGTCCGGGTCATAGACCTCGAACCCCAGCGCCCGCATTTTTGCATTTAATTTCTTGGCGCCAGCCATCGACAGCACCTTGCCGTCCCCCAGTGCCACCAGGTTCACGCCCAGGTTCTTGGCCTCGGCATATGAGACATCGACGATCTCAATCCGCCAGCCTTTGACGACATCCACCAGCCAGGGCTCCATCGCGTCAATGCAGGCCACCGCCAGTTTGTCCGCCAGCGGCACGATCAGCCCGTCCATATGCACAAACTCGCGGCTGATCGGGGCCACCACAGCCTCCCAGCCCTCGGCGCGGACAAACCCGGCCACCTGTTCGGCCCCCTCTTTCTCGGACCGCTCTCCGCAATAGCCAATCAGAACCCGGCCCGGCTCGATGATATTGAAATCGCCGCCTTCGAAATGGCCTGCGGTGGCGAATTTCCAGATCGGGATATCATTGTCCTGATAGAACTTGATTGCGGTGGCATAATCCGCCCGGCGGCATTTCAGCTGCATATGGCAGATCAGCGCGCCCCAGGGCGTCATTGCGGAACTGTCACGAGCAAAGAAATTGCGGTGCAGCACCTCGTCGCTGTCGAGGTAATGGCAGGTCACGCCGGCGTCTTCGTAAATCGACACCATCTCCGCGTGCTGCTTCATCGCCAGCTGCAGGTCGAACTGCACGCCAGTCTTATGCGCATTTGCCAGGGTGCGTCCAATCAGGGGACCGGCGTCGACCCATTTGAAATATTCCGGCTTGCCCAGAAGAGCATCCGTCAGCTTGGCGTAGTCATTGTTGATCCCCCAGCGCTTGGCTGTCGGAGTGCTTGCGTCCATCCTGCTCGGCCTCCCAGAAACCGCGTTCTTGGGTGACAGGCTTGACCGAATTATATCTTTTATTAAATTACAAACTAAGGGATTTAACTTTAGTAATTGTGCAAGTATAGTGCTCTCATGCTGCCGCCTGCCTTCTCCAAAGCCGATATGCACCTGCTTTATGTGTTCTGCGCAGTGGTGGAAGCGCGCGGGTTTTCCGCAGCGCAGATCAGCCTGAATGTCTCGGCCTCCACCATCTCGCGGCAGATTTCGGATCTGGAAACCCGGCTGGGCATGCGCCTGTGCCAGCGTGGCCGCAAGGGTTTCCGGCTGACGGACAAGGGTGAGATCGTCTATGCCGCCTCGCACAAATTGTTTGCGGCGCTGAACCAGTTTGGCGAAACGGTGGACGGCACTCGTGGCAAACTGGTGGGGCGGCTGACTGTGGCGGCGGTAGACAATTGTGTCTTCAACGACGCCGCACCGTTGATGGACGCGCTCAGGGACTTTGCCGACCTGGCGCCGGATGTCAGCATTGATCTGCACTCGCTGGCCCCGGATGACATTGAAATGGACGTTCAGGACGGCCGTGTAGCTATCGGTGTGGGGGTGTTTCACAAGCATAAGCCCGGCTTGGTGTATGAGCTGCTTGCAGAGGAGAAAGTCGGGCTTTACTGCGCTCGCGGCCATCCGCTGTTTGAGGCCGACACACAGGCCGAAGTCGACCGGCTGCTGCCGGAGATCAACTTTTGCAAACGCGCCTATCTGAACGAAGAACTGGTAGCACCGGTGTCACGGGGGCTGCGATCCAATGCAAGCGCCCATCAGATCGAAGGCGTTTCCATGTTGGTTCTGACTGGCCGCTACATCGGCTACCTGCCTGAAAGCTTTGCCGATATCTGGGTGCGCCAGGGCCGGATGCGGTCGGTGGGGAACGGCAAGTATGATCTGACATCCGAGATCAAGCTGGTCTCCAAACGCGGCGTGGAGCCGAATTTGGTCGTCAAAACCTTCATCAACCTCGTGAAGCGGCGCTGCGGGCGGAAAAACCAAGATCAACCAAAAACCGGTTGAGAAGCTCATAACAGTGCTTGTTTCAAGTGGCGGATGCCAGTCCAGTCAGTTGCCGCAATTGGCGATTGCCTGCGGGATAGCGGCGCGCAGCAATGTTGTCTTGAGTGTTTGGTCCGTACAGCAGAAACTGACCGCTGGATGCGCCTGGACATGGTCAACGAATTTCGCGGCACAAGCCCAATTGCCAAACGGAAGGCCCAATGGCCAAACGACGGGTCTTCCAAAACAAAAGCCCCGGACGCAGTGCCGGGGCTTCGGAATTTTCAGGGTGGGCCGGTCAGCGGCGGCGATCGCGGCGCGAGGACATCGGCTGGAAGGCCACGCCCACATGTGCCTCGCAATAGGGTTTGCCCTGTTTGGCGGGCAGGCCGCAGAACCAGAAGTCCTCGGTGGCGGGGTCGCCCACCGGCCATTTGCAGGTGCGCTCGGTCAGCTCCATCAGAGTCAGCTTCTTGGCCTTCTTCTCGATCTCATTGACCTTGGCCAGCGCCTCGGGGCTGATTTCATTGGCCGAGGGCTGCGGCGGCAGCGGCTGGCCGGCCGGGATGATCTGGCGGCGTGCCGGTGCTGCGGGCTTGGCCTCTGCAGCAGGCTGGGCCGCCGCCGGGCGCGCCGGCTCGGTCTTGGGCTGCGGCTTGGGCTTGGGCGCGGCCGCCGGTTTGGGCGCGGCGGCTGCAGTTGCGGCTGCCGGTGCTGCCTTTTCTTTGGGCTCTGCCGATTTTGAGCCGCTGTTGCGGTTGGACAGGCCGAGCCGGTGCACCTTGCCGATGACGGCATTGCGGGTGACGCCGCCCAGTTCCTTGGCGATCTGGCTGGCCGACTGGCCCTCGCCCCACATTTTCTTGAGCAGTTCGACGCGCTCGTCTGTCCAGGACATCTGTTGCCTTTCCAAGCTAATAGCGGCCCCAGGGATTCTGCGGCCGCCATCAAATTCCGTGTAATCGCCTATTCTAATCACTGCGGGCGGAGTTACAAGGCATCTTGCGCCTATTGGCCCAGCCGTTATGCAGTCGGGCAACGAAAGTACAGGGGGCAGCATGGCGGATCAAGGCTATCAGGTGGAATTGGGTGCGCGCCGGTTCGGGCGGGTGAACTGGCTGGGGCTCAGGGCGCTGGCCTGGCGCGAGGTGAAGCGGTTCCTGGCGGTCTGGACCCAGACCCTGCTGGCGCCGCTGGTCACTGCGGGGTTGTTCCTGATGATCTTCAACATCGCCATCGGCCCCAAGCGCGGCGATGTGATGGGGGTGCCGTTCCTGACCTTTCTGGCGCCGGGCATCATGATGATGACGGTGATCCAGAATGCCTTTGCCAACACGTCGTCATCCATCGTGATTTCCAAGGTGCAAGGCAATATCGTTGATACGCTGATGCCGCCCTTGTCGGGGCTGGAGATTCTGCTGGGCTATCTGGCAGGCGCGGTGGTCCGGGGCACGCTGGTTGCATTGGCCATCGGACTGGGGCTGATGGCCGTGCTTCAGATCGTGCCTGCGCATCCGCTGACGGCGCTGGTGTTCATCGTGCTGGGGGCGGCGTTTCTGGGCAGTGTGGGCATCGTGGCCGGAATCTTTGCCGACAAGTTCGACCAGATGGCGGCAATCACCAATTTCATCGTGACGCCGCTGGCCTTCCTGTCCGGCACTTTCTATTCGGTCGAGGCCCTGCCGCCGGTTCTGAAGGCGATCAGCTATATTAACCCGGTGTTCTATCTGATCGATGGTGTGCGATTCGGAGTGATCGGCACCTCCGACAGCCCGCCTTTGCTGGGGCTGGCAGTGTGCAGCGGCGCCACTTTTGCGGTTTGTCTGCTGGCCTGGGGCATGCTGCGGACAGGCTACCGGCTGAAGCCCTGACGCCGCTATTCGGCGGCCAGCTTTCGGGCCTCCGGTTCCCCGGTTTCGGCACCTGCAGGTTTCTTGCGGCCCAGCCGCGGGTGCAGCTTGCCTGCCAAAAGGGCGGCCCCCCACATGGCGGCGGAGCCGACGGCAAAGATACCGGCCAGCGGCGACACCATCAGCACCAGCCAGGCCACTCCCGGCGTCAGAATGCCTGAAATGTCCCGGTAGCTGGAATAGACCGCCGACATCTCGGTGCGCTCGGAGGGTTTTACCGCCATCAGAAACGGCAGCCCACCGCAGATGTCCAGCAGGATCAACGCCGCTGAACCTGCCATCAGCAGGCCAACCGACACCGCAGGCCAGCCCTGCAACACAGCCGCAGCGCCAAAGCAGAGGGTGACCGTCAGGAAACCGCTGCGCACGGCCAGCCGGATGGAATGCCGCTGCACCCAGCGCTGCAGCAGCGGCGCGCCGAACAGGCAGGCGTTGGTCGCTGACAGCAGGATGCCGCCCAGCTCCTCTCCCAGACCCTTTTCGATGGCAAAGATCGGCAGGTAGACCACATAGATCCACCAGCCCGCCGACCGGATTACCGCAAACAGCCAGCCGGTGATCAGCCGCGGCTGCTCCAGGAAACGCGGCAGGTATTTCAGTGGGTTGGAAGCCGGGCCGCGGGCGCGTGTGATCTGCTTGCCGTTGCCCATCCGCATCCACCAAAAGGCCGCCAGCATCAGCAGGGCAGCAGCGGCGGAGATTAGAAAAGGGGCGGGCTGCCACCACTCCAGCAGCAGCACCCCGGCCATCGGCCCTGCGGTCCAGCCAAGGGCTGAGTAGAACATCCGTGAAGTCTCGCATTGGCCCAGTTCCACCCGGGCAATGTAGTCCAGCACATAAGCATTGAAACAGATGAAGGTGGTGACGGCCGCAACAGTGTTGAGCGCTAGGGCAGCCAGCACCGAACCCGGGCTGCCCTCAATCGCGCAGGCTGCTGACAGCACGAACATCAGCGTGCCCAGACTATAGGCCCATCGGCGCGGTACCAGCCGGATCAGCGCGGGCACCATCAGCCCGGCGATCAGTGACAGCACCCCCACCGCAAGATAAGAGGCCGAAACCAGCCCGGCGTCTCCCAAGGTCCGGTACATGATCAGCGGAAAAACAGAGATCAGGATGCCACGGACCATCGCTTCCAGCCCGGCCAGAATTCCGAAATCCCGCACCGAAGGCACCGGTGCGTGGCGCAGCCAATCAGGAATCCGCCGTTCGTGCATCTGCCGCTCCTGTTTTCCTGCACGTCAGGATGAGAGCGGAACATGCCCGGAAAATGCCGGTTTTCGACGCGGGCGTCGTTCCGGAGCCTGTTGCGGGAAAACTTTCTTCAGGCGGATGGTCGGTCGCTGCTTGCCGGAGCGGCAGGCTGGGGCTTCTGGCGGCCTTCGCGCCAGGCCAGGATGGCAGCGCCCGCCAGGATGATCGTGGCGCCAAACATGGAAATGCCATCCGGCACAACGCCAAAGCCCAGGAAATCGTAGAGTGCGGCAAAAACCAGCGTGGCATAGCTGAACGGCGCCACAAAAGAGGCATCGGCCCGCGCCATGCCGTTGATGAAACAGGCCTGGGCACAGGCCATCAGAAGGCCCAGCGCAGCCAGCGCGCCCCATTGCGCGAGGGTTGGCATCTGCCAGACCGCAAGCACCGCGCCGCTGGCGATCATCACGCCCAGCAGGTTGTTGAACCACAGGACCTGCAGCGGCCCTTCACGGCCAGCCAGTTTCTTGATGAAGATCAGCTCCAGCCCCATCACTGCGGCCGCGCCCAGGGCCAGCAGTGCTGCGGGCTGAAAGCTGGCAGGAGTGGGGCGCAGCAGGATCATCGCTCCGATCATCGCAATCAGCGCAGCACCCCAGCGCCAGTGTCCGACCCGTTCGCCCAACAGCGGGATCGCCAGCAGCATGCCGAAAACCGGGTTCAGAAAGGTGATCGCAGTGGCATCGGCCAGCGGGATATAGGCAACCGAGGCAAACATCAGCGTGACACCCGCCCAGCCAAAGGAGGTGCGGCCGATATGGTAGCCCCAGTGCGGACGGATGAACCTGGGTCGCAGGATCAGCACGGCGGTTGAGATGCCGATGAAGGCAAACAGGAACCGCCCATGGCTGATCTGCATCGGGTGCAGCGGCGTGCCCAGCACATCCGTACCCAATGCCTTGGCCAGCAGGGTGGTGGCAGCAATGAAAGTGGTTGCCGCCAGGATCAGGGCGGCGGCCAGGGCGGGGTTCTGCTGAGTGGCGATGCGCATGCTTCCATGCGGTGGAGCAAGCCGCCACAGGATGCAAGAGGAAAGACGTCGTCCGACGTCGCAGGTTTGAACGAACAGGGGCGCTGCCCCTCTTGGCCTGCGGCCAATTCACCCCGGGGTATTTCAAACCAGAAAGAAGCAAGTCGGGAAGGAGAAAGCCGTGTCGGAGCCGGATTGGCGGCATGGTTGTACAAAAGGGGTTTTCTTTTGCCAAAACCTCCACTATGGAACCTCTCCATGATCAAACGCGCATATATCACCATTCTGCGACGCCGACGCCGCCAGGCGTAACCGGCCCTTTGATCTGCTGTGCCTGAAGGTGGCACATTCCTTTCCAAATCCGTTGACCTCAGGCCAGGCTTGCGTCACAGCTTTGGCTTGCTCTTTCCAAAAGGATGATCCCGATGATCCCGTCCGTTCTGCCAACCTACAACCGTGCACCGCTTGAATTCGTCAAAGGCGAAGGCGCCTGGCTGATCGCGGCGGATGGACGACGCTTTCTGGATCTGGGCTCCGGTATTGCGGTCAATGCGCTGGGACATGCGCATCCGGCCCTGGTTGATGCGCTGACCGCGCAGGCGCAAAACCTGTGGCATGTGTCCAACCTCTACCACATACCTCAGCAACAGGCGTTGGCGGATAAGCTGGTGGAATATACGTTTGCCGACACCGTGTTCTTCACCAATTCGGGCACCGAGGCTTGTGAGCTGGCAGTGAAAATGGCGCGCAAGTATTTCTATGACAAAGATCAGCCCGAGCGGGTTGAGATTATCACTTTCGACGGCTCCTTTCACGGCCGCTCGTCTGCCGGTATCGCCGCTGCAGGCTCCGAGAAGATGACCAAGGGCTTTGGGCCCTTGCTGCCAGGCTTTGTGCATCTGGCGTTTGGTGACCTGGACGGCGTGACCAATGCCATCTCGGAAACAACTGCCGCAATCATGATTGAGCCGGTGCAGGGCGAGGGTGGCATCCGTGTGGTGCCGGATGCTGAGCTGAAGGCGCTGCGCCAGATTTGTGATGAAAACGGTCTGCTGCTGATCCTGGATGAGGTGCAATGCGGCGTGGGCCGGACCGGCAAGCTGTTTGCCCATGAATGGGCAGGGGTTGCCCCTGATATAATGATGGTGGCCAAGGGCATCGGCGGCGGCTTCCCGTTGGGCGCGGTGCTGGCCACGGAGGAGGCCGCCAGCGGTATGACTGCGGGCACCCATGGTTCCACCTACGGTGGCAACCCCTTGGGCTGCGCGGTGGGCTGCGCGGTGATGGATCATGTGGCTGATCCGGATTTTCTGGCAGAGGTGAACCGTAAGGCGGGCCTCTTGCGGCAGAAGCTGGAAGGGCTGAGTGCCGATCATCCGGAGATCTTTGAGGAGGTGCGCGGCTCCGGTCTGATGCTGGGCCTCAAATGCAAGGCAGCGAACATCGATGTGGTGAACGCCGGCTATGACAATGCGCTGATCACCGTTCCGGCGGCGGACAATGTGATCCGCCTGCTGCCGCCGCTGACCCTGACGGACGAGGACATCGCCGAGGCTGTCAATCGGCTGGACAAAACGGCGGCTCAGATCGAATCCGCCTGATCTTCACCTTTGCAAAATACTCCGGGGGTCCGGGGGCGGCGCCCCCGGCTTTCGCCAGAAACAAGCGATACAGTCATGAACCATTTTCTCGACATCCACAAAACCGACCCCGCTGCGCTGCGCAGCATCATCGATCAGGCCAAAGCCACAAAGCAGGCCCGCCTTGGCCGCCCCAAGGCGGCACTGGATGATGAGCTGCCGCTGAAGGACCGGATGGTTGCATTGATCTTTGAAAAACCCTCGACCCGGACACGGGTGTCGTTTGACGTCGGCGTGCGCCAGATGGGCGGCCAGACCATGGTGCTGAGCGGAAAAGACATGCAACTGGGCCATGGCGAGACCATCGCAGACACCGCCCGCGTGCTGTCGCGCTACGTCGATATGATCATGATCCGCACCTTTGATGAAACCGTTCTGACCGAGATGGCCGAATATTCGGACGTGCCGGTCATCAACGGCCTCACAGATCGCACACATCCCTGCCAGATCATGGCTGATGTGCTGACCTACGAGGAACACCGCGGCCCGATCAAGGGCAAAAAGGTGGTCTGGTGCGGCGACGGCAACAATGTCTGCGCCTCCTTTATCCATGCTGCCGGCCAATTCGGGTTCGATCTCACATTTGCCGGCCCGTCGCAGCTGGATCCTGAGGAGGAATTCATCGGCCTGGCGCGCAAGGCAGGCGCCAAGGTGACCATTGAACGGGATGCGTTCAAAGCAGTAGAGGGCGCTGATCTGATCGTGGCCGACACCTGGGTGTCGATGCATGACAGCCAGTCGTCCAAGGAACGCCGCCACAATATGCTGCGTCCTTATCAGGTGAATGATGACCTGATGGCCGCAGCCAAACCTGACGCTCTGTTCATGCATTGCCTGCCGGCCCACCGCGAGGAAGAGGTGACCTCCGCCGTGATGGACGGCCCGCAATCGGTGATCTTTGACGAAGCCGAAAACCGCCTGCATGCGCAGAAGGCTGTCATGCGCTGGTGTCTGGGTGGTTGAGACCGGCTGAGGCAATGAAGCTGAAACTTCTGCTACGCCAGCTGACCGGAGAATACGCCGTGTCACGGCTCGCGCCTGGTGCTGCTGTGCCCGCGTGGGTCGGCGGACCGGGGCTGGTGAGTGTGACCCATGCCGAGGATGAAATCTCGGTGGTCTGTCTGGCGGAGCGAGTGGTGAAAGATACCGAAAGCTCCTGCGGCTGGACGGCGTTCCAGGTTTCCGACCTCTATGATTTCGATGCGCCGGGGGTGGTTCTGTCCGCAGTGCGGCCGGTTTCGGACGCCGGGCTGGGGGTCTTTGCCATTTCGACATTCTACCGCGACTATCTGCTTGTGCGGCACGCTGAGCTGGATGCGGCAGAGGCCGCCTGGCGCGCAGCCGACCATCAGGTGGAGACTGTTTTAGGTCGATAAATGGGGCCGCAGTCGTGTCGATGGTCTATCCTCCGCGCGCCGGGCCTCGGGCTCTGCCATTTATAGCTATGGGTTTCATGGACAGGGGGTGTTTCCATGCCAGGAATTGAAGGCGGCTGCCTGTGCGAGGCGGTCCGGTATGAGGCCGCGCGCAAGCCGACCGGGGTGACCATGTGCCATTGCACTTACTGCCAACGTGCCACAGGGGCTGCCTATATGGTTCAACCGGCGTTTGCTGCTGCAGACTTTAGGCTGATCAAAGGCGACCCCAAGCGTTTTACGCATATCTCTGCGGGCAGCGGCATGGAGATACAAGTCGGATTTTGTGAGGCCTGCGGCACCAAGCTGTTTCAGACTTTTGAACGCTTCGAGGGGGCTGTGGGAGTATTCAGTGGCACACTGGACGATCCGGGCTGGCTGGAAATCCAACCTCAGAACAGTAAGCATATCTTTCTGGAGACGGCCCGCAGCGAAACGCGCATTCCTGCAGATACACCGGTTTTCATGCAGCATGCTCTTTCAAAAGATGGCCAGCCTATTGCGCCAATCATACTGAAAACCCCGCAGAAGGCCGGGGATTTGCAGTCAGTCTTCTTGAGGAGCCGAGGCAAGTAAGCACTTTGTGGCCTAGGCTAGCCTTGCTCACTCTTGCCTACCCTGGCCGGGTCAGCTCTGGTAGCCTCTTGTGCCATGTCCGGTTTCCCGTCAGCATCTATCTGGCAATTATGGGAGAGGGCGAATGGCAGACATGTCATCAAAACCGCAGGCTCTGATCATAGGGGCAGGCGCCGGGCTGTCGGCTTCTTTTGCCCGGGCGCTGGCGGGGGCGGGCTATGCGCTGCATCTCACCGCACGCAATACAGCCAAGCTGGACGCGCTGGCCGCCGAAACCGGCGCTGCGCTGCATCAGCTGGACGGCACCGATGCAGACGGCATCAGCCAGCTGGTTGAGGGTCTGCCAGGCGATCTGCGAGTTGCCTGCTACAACCCTTCCGCACGGCTGCGTGGGCCTGTTGCAGAACTGGACCCGGTGGCAGTGCGCAATGCGGTTGATATCACCGCCTATGGCGCCTTTTTGCTGGGGCAGGCGGCGGCCCGGCGGATGCTGACGCAGCAGCCTGCAGACGGGCGGCGCGGCACTATCCTGTTCACCGGCGCCTCAGCTGGCGTAAAGGGCTTTGCCCAATCGGCGCCCTTTGCGATGGGGAAATTCGCGCAGCGCGGGCTGGCGCAGGCAATGGCACGAGAGCTGCACCCGAAGGGCATCCATGTGGCCTGGGTCAATATCGACGGCGGCATCCGCAACGCTGCCCGTCCGGAGCGGGTGGAGGCAGCGGACAATCCCGACAGCATGCTGGACCCGGATGCGATTGCACAGGAATACATGCATTTGATTCATCAGCACCGCTCTGCCTGGAGCGATGAGCTTGTGCTGCGGCCCTGGGTAGAGCGCTTCTAGGAAACAGCGTCTGGCAAAGAAAAACCCCCGCAGCCAGTTGCTGCGGGGGCCTGTCAGCTAAAGCCGTGCGGATCAGCCGACGAAAGTGTTCAGCAGCAGATAAATCACGGCCGACAACAGTGCTGCGGCGGGCACGGTGATCACCCATGCGGCGACGATTGTCATGAAATGGCTGCGGCGCACCAGCTTGCGGCGGCGGCGTTCTTCCGGCGCGATGCGTTTTTCCGGCGGGCGGCCTGCGGCGGTCTTTTTCAGGCGGCGCTCCATGTGCCATTCGCGGAAGAAACCGACACCAAAGACCGCGCCAACCGCGATATGGGTGGAGGAGACCGGCAGGCCCAGCCAGCTGGCCACGATCACGGTGATCGCTGCGGACAGCGACACACAATAGGCGCGCATCGGGTTCAGTTTGGTGATCTGGCTGCCAACCATGCGGATCAGCTTGGGGCCGAACAGGAACAGGCCAAAGGAGATGCCGAAGGCACCGATCACCATCACCCAGGTCGGGATCGCCACCTTGGAAGCAAAATCGCCGAATTCGGTAGCATGCACGATGGCGGCCAGCGGGCCGACCGCATTGGCGACGTCATTGGCGCCATGGGCAAAGGACAACAAGCCTGCGGAAATCACCAGCGGCAGGCCGAACAGCGCCTTCAGCGATTTGTTGCGGTTCTCCATGCCCTCGGACTGGCGCTTGATCAGCGGCGCGGTGATGACATAGGCCAGCGCACCGACGGCAGCGCCGATCAAAAGCGCGGTCTGCAGGTCGATCTTGATGATCTTTTTCAGGCCTTTGAGAGCCAGATAGGCGCCAAAGGCGGCGGCCATGACGGCGACCAGCACCGGCACCCAGCGACGGGCGGCGGCGATCTTGTCATCCTGATAGATGATCTTGGCCTTGATGAAGGCAAGGAACAGCGCGGCAATCACACCGCCCAGAACCGGCGAGATCACCCAGCTGGCAGCGATCTTGCCCATTGTGGGCCAGTTCACCGCGGCGGTCCCGGCTGCAGCGACACCGGCACCCAGCACGCCGCCCACAACCGAATGGGTGGTGGAGACCGGCGCGCCGACCCAGGTCGCAAGGTTCACCCACAGCGCCGAGGAAATCAGCGCTGCCATCATGGCCCAGATGAAAATACTGTTGCTGGACACCGCAGCCGGGTCGATGATGCCCTTGGAAATGGTGGAAACCACGTCGCCACCTGCCAGCAGCGCGCCTGCGCTTTCACAGATGGCGGCAATCAGAATGGCGCCGCCCATGGTCAGCGCATTTGCGCCCACTGCGGGGCCCATGTTGTTGGCCACATCATTGGCGCCGATGTTGATCGCCATATAGGCGCCAAAGGCGGCCGCGGCGATCACCACCATGCTCATCGCTGAGCCGCCGAAGAAAACGCCGGCCGCGAGGCCCGCCAAAACGATGAAGGCCAGCGCGATGCCGGGCGCCACCAGCGGGCGGGAGGCATAGCTTGTGGCCAGTTCCAGCTGGGAGATCCTGTTCAGATCCTTATCCAGCGTGTTCCATTGCGGGCGCTGATCTTCGTTGCTCATCGTCGCGTTCCTGATTCCGGGGTCTGCGCACGCGCCTACCCCCGCTTTGGAAACGGATCAAGCATCTGACATAAAAATGTCATACAACTGTTACAAACGGCGCAGGATTTCCTGCAATTCAGGCTCGTCGACCAGATCTGCCGCCTCAGCCGGTTTCATCCACTGGCGGGTGCGCTCGCTGGATTCCGGATAATCATCCTCAAGCTGCGCCACCTCGGCTTCGAAGATCAGCGTGGTCACCGGTTCTTCTGTGCCATTGTCGTGGCGCTTGGTGAAATGGTATTCGCCGACCGGCTGCGGCGAGATGTCGTCGGCCTTTACACCCGCTTCTTCCCAGGCTTCCTGCAGAGCGGATTCCGGCCCGTCCTTGCCCTCGATCGGCCAGCCTTTGGGCAGGATCCAGCGGCCGGTGCCGCGGCTGGTGATCATAAGAACCTCCTTGCCGTCAGCGCCGGAGCGGCTGCACAGGGCGGCAACCTGCACGCGGGCGGGCCGTTGCAGCATTGGTTTGATGATCTCTTCCCAGGCGCGGGTCAGGTGGGTTGTCATGAGGGCTGCCTTTGTTGTTGGGGATAGTCCCGTGTTTTGTGTGCAATTGTGGAAATCTACGCCCGCTTGCCCGGAGTTGCAAGGCAGGCGGAGCAGCTGTTTGACCCGGAACCGGGTCTCCCGCCCGCCGATCCGAGCATCACAGATGCCCGGCCGCCCGTTGGGCCTGGCAGCGCGCCTGCGGCGCGCTGCGGGCGTTCTATTTGCGCCGTTTCGCCCGGAGCGTGGGGTCGGCCTCGGTCGGGTCTTCGGGCCAGGGGTGCTTGGGGTATTGCGCGCGCATGTCTTTGCGCACATCGGCATAGGAACCGGCCCAGAATCCGGGCAGGTCGCGGGTGATCTGGATCGGACGCTGGGCAGGGGACAAAAGGGTGATCTTCAGCGGCACGCCGCCCACCGAAGGATGGCGGCTGACGCCGAACATCTCTTGCAGCCGGACGGAGATTTCCGGCACTTCCAGGGCATAGTCGATCGGGATCTTGCGGCCCAGCGGGGTAACAAAACTGCCCGGCGCTTCGCGGTCAAGCACCTGTGTCTGCTCCCAGCTGAGCGCGGCCTGCAAGGCAGGCAGCAGATCGAAACGTTTCCAGTCCTCGGCTGATTTCACACCATCGAGCATCGGCAGCAGCCAGGCCTGTAGGCTGCCGGTCAGGCCGGAGATTGAAAAGTCCGGCAGGTCATGGCCTTCGGCGCGCACCAGTTCCACCCGCGCCGCCAGCCGCGCTGCCGCCCCCGAGAGCCGCAGGCCAAGGTCGCGCACGCCGTCCAGCATGGCCTCTGCCACAGTTTGCGCAGGCACGTCCTTCCAGATCCGGTCGTCCAGCACCACGGCTCCGAACCGCTCCTGCTGGCGCGCAACCACCCGGCGGTCGCGTTTGGACCATTCGCAGCTGTCCTCCCAGGCGATCTGCTCGGCAAACTGCTCTCGTATGTCCGTTGGCGAAATCTGCACGGCCATCCGAATCCGTGCTTCGCGCGGGTTGCCGTCCGTGTCCAGTGCCACGATGAAAGGCGCCCCCGCCAGCGTATCGCCGCCATCCAGAACCGCGCCCTTGCCGCCTGACAGCACGAACCGGGGGGCGTCGCCCCGGCGGCGCTGGCCCACGCGGTCGGGATAGGCAAGCGCCGCCATGGTGGCGGCGGACAGCCCCGCATCCCTGCGGCCTGCCTGTCTCTCAAGCCGCCGCGCCTCACTCTTGATCCGCTCCACCACCGGGCGGTTCAGCTGATAGGGGTGATTGCGTTCAAACCCTTTGGGATCTTTCAGTGCCTTCAGCCGCAGCGACAGATCTGCAGGTGCGCCGCGCAGCGGATCACGCTCACCCAATAGCGCGGCCAGCGGCGCAGCGGCGGACCCTGCCTGCAGCAGCATATGGCCAAGACGCGGGTGAACGGGCAATGCCGACAGCGCCTTGCCATGCTGGGTGATCCGCCCCTGCCCATCCAGCGCGCCCAGCATGGCAAGCAGCGCCTGCGCCTCTGCCATCGCACCGGCAGGCGGCAGGGTCAGGAACGACAGGTCTTGCGGCACAGCGCCCCACAGCGCCAACTCCAGCGCCAGCGCAGTCAGATCGGCGCTTTCGATCTCGGCGGGTGGAAACGCCATCAGCGCACCTTCCTCGCCCTTGGTCCACAGCCGGTAGCAGATGCCTGCCGCGACCCGGCCCGCACGGCCCTGGCGCTGGGTGGCCTCGGCGCGGGTCACCTTCTCGGTCACCAGCCGCGACATGCCGGAACCCGGATCAAAGCGCGCCCGCCGTGCCTGCCCCATATCCACCACCGCGCGGATGTCCTGAATGGTCAGCGAGGTTTCTGCGATTGAAGTCGCCAGCACCACCTTGCGGCCCTGTGTTTCGGGCTGGATCGCTGCGCGCTGCTCGGCAAAGGGCAGGGCGCCGAACAAGGGGCGGATATGGCAGTGGCCTGGCAGGCGTTTCTCCAAAGCGCCGGCGGCGCGGCGAATCTCTCCTTCGCCGGGTAGGAACACCAGAATGCCGCCGCCGGTTGCCTTGGTGTCTCTTTCCGCCTGCACCACCAGATCGACCAGCGCATCCACGCGGCGCGCTTGCGCGGGCAGGGGGCGCTCCAGCCAACGGATCTCCACCGGGTAGCTGCGGCCCTCGGATGTGACGAGCGGCGCCTCCATCAGTGCCGCGACAGGGGCTGCATCCAGCGTTGCCGACATCGCCACCAGCATCAGATCCTCGCGCAGCGCGCCCGCCACCTCCAGGCATAAGCCAAGGCCCAGATCAGCGTTCAGTGAACGTTCGTGGAATTCGTCAAAGATCACTGCGCCCACGCCTGGCAGATCCGGGTCCGATTGCAGCATCCGGGTCAGGATGCCTTCGGTCACCACCTCGATGCGGGTGGCTTTGGATGTTTTCGCATCGCCGCGCACCCGGTAGCCAACGGTTTCGCCCGGCTGTTCTCCCAGCGTTTCCGCCATCCGCTCGGCAGCTGCACGGGCGGCAAGGCGGCGGGGTTCCAGCATCACGATCCTGCCTGCGGTCAGCCCGGCCTCCAGCATCGCCAGCGGCACCCGCGTGGTCTTGCCCGCACCGGGTGGCGCCTGCAGCACGGCACGGCCGCGGGCGCGCAGGGCGTCCAAAAGTTCGGGGAGGGCGTCTTCGATCGGCAATCTGGTCATCCCTGCCTTATCGCCAAAGGCGCGGGAGAGGTCTAGCGGTGTGTACGGAGCCGTGCCTCGGAAAAACGCGCTAAGGGCAGGGCCCGCCCATGGGGGCGGACGGGCGCTGCCCGGCGTGCCGCCGGGCGGACCAGTCCGTTTGCGTGATAGTTTTTGCAGCGCGTTTGGGGTGTCGATCCGTTACTCCCACTGCGCAAACTGCACCAAGCGCGGCGGATTTGCCGCCTTTTCTGCGGCCTTGGCTGATGTAGGTTGCGCGGCAGATAGCAGGGGCTGGACTTTGCGGTGCGGCTTGCGCCAAGGTCCGCCCATTACGACAGGAAGACGCGCATGGACACCGAACAGCTGACACAGAAGATCCTTGATGGCGACCGCCGGGCGCTGGCCCGCGCCATCACCCTGGTGGAAAGCGGCCGCGAGGATCATCGCGCCAAAGCGGGAGAGCTGTTGTCGGAGCTGGCAAAACACAAGCGCCAGTCGCTGCGCATCGGCTTGTCGGGCACGCCCGGCGTGGGCAAATCCACCTTCATTGAAAGCTTTGGCATGCAGCTGACCGGTCTTGGCCTGCGGGTGGCCGTGCTGGCGGTTGATCCCAGCTCTGCGCGCTCGGGCGGGTCCATTCTGGGCGACAAGACCCGGATGGAACGGCTCAGCCGTGAACGCAACGCCTTTATTCGGCCCTCGCCAAGCCAAAGCCATCTGGGCGGCGTTGCCCGCCGCTCCCGCGAGGCGGTTGCCCTGTGCGAGGCAGCGGGATTTGACGTGGTGCTTATCGAAACCGTTGGCGTTGGCCAGTCGGAAACCGTGGTGGCGGAAATGTCGGATCTGTTCCTCTTGCTGCTGGCGCCTGCCGGCGGCGATGAGCTGCAGGGGGTGAAGCGCGGCATCATGGAAATGGCCGATCTCATTCTGGTGAACAAAGCTGATGGCCCGCTGAAACCCGTAGCCACCCGCACCTGCGCCGATTATGCCGGCGCCTTGCGTCTTTTGCGCAAGCGGCCGCAGGACCCCGAAGGTTTCCCGAAGGCGCTGATGGTCTCGGCGGTGGAGGAGCACGGGCTGGAACAGGCCTGGGAGGAAATGCAGACATTGACGGCCTGGCGCCGCGAAAACGGCCACTGGGACCGCCGCCGCGCCGATCAGTCCTGCTATTGGTTCGACCAGGAGGTGCGCCAGGCGCTGCTGGCGCGGCTGCACACCGCCAGTGCCCAGGCCGCTATGGCTGATCTGTCCGGTCAGGTCGCCGGTGGTGCGCTGACACCGGCAGCGGCGGCGCAGCAGATGCTGCAGGACCATTTGAAAGGCTGAGATCTGATGCAGGAAACCCGGGTCTTTGACGGTGAAAAGCTGCGCGCCTCGCTGTTCAATCCGGGCGCGGACCGCCTGTTTGTGACCTTCCGTCAGCGGGTAGCCGTCGCCGGAGAGTTCGAAGACCGTGGCCCGGTGAAAAACATGACCCGGCACGGCTACGCTCATCTGCACATTCAGCCCCGCTATAACGACTGGTATATCAATGGCGAAACCAAGGCGCTGTCGCGCGATCTGAAGGACCTGACCAAAGGGTATGAGGACGTCTGCGCCATGGGGTTTTCCATGGGCGGTTACGGTGCGCTGCGGTTTTCGACGGCCTTGCACCTGAAACGGCTGATTGCGGTTTCCCCACAATACACCATCGCCCGGGGTGTGGTGCCGCATGACCGGCGCCGCAAGGAGGCTGAGAGCTTCGATGAGGCGCTGGGTGATCTGATCCGCTATGGCCGCCATGACTTGCAGGGGGTGGTGCTGTTCGACCCGTTCCGCAAGATGGATCTGAGCCATGCTTTGTTTGTCCAGGCAGTGTTTTCGGACCTTCAGCTGTGCCGCCTGTCCTGCGGGGGCCATCCGGCCAGCCAGGTTATCCGCGAGGGCGGCAGTTTCTGGGACTTGCAATCGCTGCTGCGCGACGGGCCGCTGACTGCGGCGCGGGTTCTGCAGCTGCACCGGTCGCGGCGGCGCCAGTCGCCGACCTATTGGCAAAGGCTGGCGCGTGTGGCCCGCCAGCGCCGCAGGCCACTGCTTGGGGCGGCTGCGGATGCCGGGCTGGAGAGGCTTGCGGCGGCTCCCAAAAAGGGGCAGTAACGCCCGCAAGAAAGCTGAGTTGAATCACTTGACGCTGTTGCCGGTTGAGCGTAAGAGCAGCGGACCAGTTTTCGGGCGCAGCCAATGGCGGCGCCCCTTGTGATTTGGTCCGGATCTGCTCCGGCCCTACAGAAACGAAGGAAGAAGATATGTCGCGCCGTTGCGAACTGACCGGAAAAGGCCCGATGACTGGCAACAATGTCAGCCACGCCAAAAACAGAACCCGCCGCCGGTTTCTGCCGAACTTGAATGATGTGACCCTGCAGTCCGAGACCCTGGGCCGCGGTGTCAAACTGAAGATCTCCGCTGCTGCGCTGCGTTCGGTCGACCACCGTGGTGGTCTGGACGCGTTCCTGGCCAAAGCCAAGGACGAAGAACTGTCAGCGGCAGCGCTGAAAGTGAAGAAAGAGATCGCCAAGGCACAAACCGCAGAGGCTTGATCGGCTTGGCCTGATCCCTTCACCGGATCGGATTTTGGACACCGTGCAGGGGAAACCCTGCACGGTGTTTGCGTTTGCACAATCTGCCGCAGATCCGGGCCTTGCAGGTGCCGCGCCTTGGGGGCATATCTGCCGGTGATGATGCATGCTCTGCGCATATTCTTTGGCCTGTTCCTGGCCCTGACGGTCGCTCTGACAGCCCACAGCGCGGCGGCCCGGCAGGGCGAGCGTGATGCTGCTGGGCGGATCGTGATCTGCACCGGCACAGGCCCTGTGGCCATCTATGTGGACAGCGAAGGCCAGCCGGTCACGCCGCCGCACAGCTGCCCCGACTGCATGATGCATGTGCTGGACGCGGTGACGCCGCCGGTGACCCTGGGTCTGCCGGTAGGGGGCTGCAGCACGGCAAGCACGGAATTTGATGCAGCCCAGGCCGCAGTGCAGTTCATCCCGGACGCCTGCGCCCGCGCGCCGCCGCCTGTGGCCTAAGCGGCCTCGCATACCATCTGTTTGAAATTTGAAAACCACCTATGAGGAGACAGGAAATGTCCCTGAAGTCTGTTGTCTTTGCAGCCGCGGCTGCCGCTGCCTTTGCCACCTCTGCCTTTGCGGGCGATGCCATGATCATGGTCCATGACCCATACGCACGGGTGTCCTCCCCGACGGCCAAGGCCGGCGCGGCCTTCATGGAAATCATGAACAAAGGTGCAGCGGACGACCAGCTGATCGCTGTGCGTTCCGACGTGGCGGCACGGGTTGAACTGCACACTCACAAGGAAAGCGGCGATGGCGTCATGAAGATGATGCATGTTGAGGAAGGCTTTGCGGTGCCTGCGGGCGGGTCCCATTCGCTGAAGCGCGGTAGTGATCATGTGATGTTCATGGGGCTAACGCAGTCGCTGAGCCACGGCGATGCGGTGAAACTCACGCTGGTGTTTGAGAAGGCGGGCGAGATCGAGATCGAGGTTCCGGTTGATCTGGAGCGCAAGGCCGAAGGCCATGGTGAACACACCGGCCATGGTGGCGATCATTCCGGCCATTCCAACTGATCCATGACAGGGCAGGGCGGGCGCGGCGTCAGGCTGCGCTGCAGCCCTCCTTCGCGCCCAAAGCCCGCCCCTGCGGCGGGCTTTTTGCCGCCTGGGACTAGGTGAGCAGCTCTGCCATCCAGGCAGGCATTGCCTCTCTGGCGGGGTCGGAACGGCATTTTGCAAAGCGGGAAGCCGTTGCGGACGTGTGCAGGCTCAGACGCCCCGTATGGGTGCCGGGCAGATGCGCCTCATCGACAAAGGTCGCGGTGGGGTAGACCACGCCCGAGGTGCCGATGGTGGCAAAGATGTCCGTCGCTGCCAGATGCACGCAGATATCTTCCATGAAATATGGCATCTCGCCGAACCAGACCACATTGAGCCGCCCCGCAGGCAGGGCAGGGTTGGTTTGTTTACATCTTTTGTCGGCGGCAGCCCTGCGGTGGCTGCAGGTGGCGCATAAGGCCCCGCCAGCGTGCCGTGCCTATGCAGAACATGTTGCGCGCCACCGGTCCTGTGCAGCCTATCCACACTCCGGGTCACGATCACAACTTCGCTTGAATGCGCTGCCTGCAGCCGTGCCAGCGCCACATGCGCAGCATCGCGCCTGCTCCCGGTGATTTCTTGCAAAGACGCGTGTTGGCGTCGGTGGCCGAGACATAGGGTGCCTGCGAACACGTCCCACCCCGGAAATCGACTTCGGCGCTGCGGGTCAGAAATGGGGCGGTATCGGCAGAGTCTCGGGCGTCTGCGGCGGAGCGGAAGGCGAAGACGTGTCGTCAGGCGATGGCGGACGTGGGCCATCTAGGGTATTTTAGCAATTGCAGACATGAAAAACGGGGCAATGGCCCCGTGTCGCTTGCGTTTGAATGTGTGGTGTTTCCGGCGCAGAACAGGCCCGGGCGGGCACGCAGCTGGCTGTGCCAACCGCTTTCGCCCGCGCGCCCTGAGGCCAGCCGACAGGGCTTCGGCCCCTTCGCACCTGAAACGCGCCCCCGGTGCGTTTCCTGGACGGTGCTCAGCTGTCCATTTTGAGGGCGGAGATAAACGCCTCCTGCGGGATGTCCACCTTGCCGAACTGGCGCATCTTCTTCTTGCCCGCTTTCTGCTTGTCCAACAGCTTGCGCTTCCGGGTGGCGTCGCCGCCGTAGCATTTGGCGGTCACGTCCTTGCGCAGCGCCGACAGGGTCTCACGCGCGATCACCTTGCCGCCGATGGCCGCCTGGATCGGGATCTTGAACATGTGGCGCGGGATCAGGTCTTTCAGCTTTTCGCACATGGCGCGGCCGCGCATCTCGGCCCGGTCGCGGTGCACCATGGTGGAGAGCGCGTCCACCGGCTCGTCATTCACCAGCACCGACATCTTGACCAGATTGTCCTCGCGGTAGCCGGTCATCTGGTAGTCAAAGGAGGCATAGCCCTTGGTCACCGATTTCAGGCGGTCGTAAAAGTCAAAGACGACCTCGTTCAGCGGCAAGTCATAGACCGCCATGGCCCGCGAGCCTGCATAGGTGAGATCTTCCTGGATGCCGCGGCGATCCTGGCACAGCTTCAGCACATCGCCCAGATATTCGTCGGGGACCATGATGGTGGCCTTGATGCGCGGCTCCTCCATGTGGTCGACCTTGGAGGGATCGGGCATGTCGGCGGGGTTGTGCAGCTCGATCTTCTCACCGTCTTTCATGTAGATGTGGTAGATCACCGAGGGTGCGGTGGTGATCAGTTCGATGCCATGCTCGCGCTCGATCCGGTCGCGGATCACCTCGAGATGCAATAGGCCCAGGAAGCCACAGCGGAAGCCAAAACCAAGTGCGGCGGAGGTTTCCATTTCGAACGAGAAGGACGCGTCGTTCAGCGCCAGCTTGTCGATGGCGTCGCGCAGGTCTTCGAATTCAGCGCTATCGACCGGGAACAGCCCGCAGAACACCACCGGCTGGGCGGGTTTGAAGCCGTCCAGCGCCACCTCGCAGCCGCCCCGGTCATTGGTGATGGTGTCACCGACGCGGGTGTCGCGGACCTGTTTGATCGAGGCGGTGAGGAAACCGATCTCACCGGGGCCCAATTCGTCGATCATCTGCATCTCGGGGCGGAACACGCCGATGCGGTCCACGTGGTGCAGGGTGTTGTTGGACATGAACTTGACCCGCATGCCCTTTTTCAGGGTGCCGTCCATGATGCGCACAAGGACGATCACGCCAAGATAGGCGTCGTACCACGAATCCACCAGCATCGCCTTCAGCGGCGCATCGCGGGTGCCCTGCGGCGCGGGCAGTTCGGTGACGATGGCCTCCAGCGTTTCGCGGATGCCCTGGCCTGTTTTGGCCGAGACCTGAATGGCGCCGGTGGCATCGATGCCGATCACATCCTCGATCTGCTCCGCCACCCGGTCGCAGTCGGAGGCCGGCAGGTCGATCTTGTTCAGCAGCGGCACGATCTCGTGGTCGGCCTCCATCGCGTGATACACATTGGCTAGCGTCTGCGCCTCGACCCCTTGCGAGCTGTCGACCACCAAAAGCGAGCCTTCGACCGCGCGCATGGAGCGGGAGACCTCATAGGCGAAATCGACATGGCCAGGGGTGTCGATCAGGTTCAGCACATAGGTCTCACCGTCGTCCGCCTGATAGTCGATGCGCACGGTGTTGGCCTTGATGGTGATCCCGCGCTCGCGCTCGATATCCATCGAGTCGAGCAGCTGCTCCTTCATATCGCGATCCTTGACCGTGCCGGTCTCCTGGATGAGCCGGTCGGCGAGGGTGGAT
Source organism: Leisingera sp. S232 (assembly GCF_049800895.1). Lineage (NCBI taxonomy): Bacteria > Pseudomonadati > Pseudomonadota > Alphaproteobacteria > Rhodobacterales > Roseobacteraceae > Leisingera > Leisingera sp. S232. Next base: position 78,357 of record NZ_JBNAFX010000018.1, read on the forward strand.
TTGCCATGGTCGATATGGGCGACGATGGAGAAATTGCGGATTTTGGCGAGGTCAGTCATGGTACGGCATATGATTTGGATTCGGGGTTTGGTCAAGGAGGGATGAACAGTCCCCCCTTAGATATTGGGCTTTTGAATGAAGATACAAAATTACGGTGACTTGCAAACGCAACTCGCTACCTTGAGCCACGCAGAGTTGGCTGCCGTGAGCTGCCGCGCGGCTCTGAGAGTAATGGTCGTCGTAAAGCCGTTTCTGGATGAAATTGAAGTTCAACAGATGGGGAACTTTGCGCTCGCACTTTTCCATGACATTTCTCTTGCAGTATCAGAGGGGGTTCTTGGCGTTTCGCATAAAGTTCCCCGCCAGTCTCGTACTGCTCAGTTCGCCAATTCTCTTTTGGCAAATCTGTGCGAGAACGACTGGGGCTTCAACTTTGGTTACCTGGCTGGCGCAAGATGTCTTGAGGACGTGAGGTCCGCGTCTCTCCAACAAGCCAACGGACCGTACTACGCAAGCAAGAGCCTCGAAACGTTGTCACGTGAAAATCAGGAAACGTTGTTCCTGCATCTTTGGCATATGGTTGAGATAGATATTGCAACAGTGAAAAGCCTTACCCAGCCCATTGAACTGTTTTCGGCTTGGGAACTTACCGCGGGCGGCGGGTTACCAGGCGAGCCACGCTACTACCCTTCGGATCTAGTGTTGGCTCTTAGGCATGCAGGGACTAACTGGTCATACTGGAGGGATTGGTACCAAGGCTTCCTAGACGGCAAACCGCTCGACTGGGAACTCCAACACCGCGTTGCTCAGATCGACGACGCGACTTGGGACGCAGGCCCCGAATCCGTTGCCGCCGAAATCGAGCGCATCAGGACTAAATTCAGCGCACTGCCAGTCGGCAATGGCCGGTTCCCCAAGCACGAACCCAAATCCGTAAGCCACTTGATCGAACACCGGGCTGTTGCCTCAGCAAGCCTGCAAGGCCTCGCCGTTCAGGTCACACACAGTATTGACCGTTATTACGCGGAAACCAGGGCCAATGCACTCCCTGAAGCGCTGGAACCGCTGACGGCTTTGCCCGCTTTGCTGCTGGCGGTGAATTCAACAATTCAGGAGGCACCAAACAATGGTACGGTTGCAAGTGAAACGGAAGATCAGCTTCGGGCGGAAGTAGGCCGGTTGAATGCGCAGGTTGCGCAGCTTGAAAGTGAATTGCAGAAAGCAAGTGTTTCCAACCCCTCGGTTTTCTCCGACGCTTTCAAGAAACAACTGGGCACAAGCCTGGGCGGCTGGCAACTGTACGCGGCTCTTTGCACCGGCCTGTGGTTCGTGAGCGGAGACACCGAAGGCATGCAGCGCCGGCTTGAGAACATCTCCAATTACCGGAACATAATTTTCGGTGACGTATCGTCGCCTTCCATAGAGGCTCCTGCAAACGCAATGGCACTGGCGGGAAACCCTATTGAAATCTAACGATCCGCCCGGCGGAACGCCGGGCAGCGCCCGATCCGCCCCCACGGGCGGGCGCTATGCACCCGCCGGGACGGGCGCTGCCCTTGCATGTCTTTTGTCAACAGGGGAGGCGCAGGGGTAATTGCTCCATCTTGTCGATGGAGTGATGTCTGCCATAGGATTGGGTGGGTCAGGCTGGGTGAGCCATTCGGATGGCGACGGTCTATCAGTCTTGCATTCGCGGATCGGAACCGCATGAACGTGCTACGTCGCAGGCCTTTCTCTTTACTCCCTCGCGGGCGTCGGCAGATCCTGCCCAAAGGGCGAAGCGAGAGTTGCCTTAACCGCAGGTTTCACCCGGCCTGACCCGCAGCCCTAGCCGGAGCTGGGCTGCATCTCTTGCCCCAGGGCCCAAACGAACCCGGCGAGTTCGCGCGCGATGGCGGCAACAATGACGGTCGATTTCTTTCCTCGGGCCTGAAGCGATCGGTATCGCTTGCACAGCCGTTCTTGTGTTTTCCAGGCCAGATCGCGCACGCATTTTGGCTGGGTTTCGAGAACACGCGCCTTGTGCTGGGCAACTTTCGCCGGGAAGCGATAGGACCAGGCCGCCTCGATCAGCATCCTGCGAGCTTCACGGTTCCCGGTTTTGGTGATGCCGCCCCGGCGGATGGTGCCGCCGCTCGAGTATTCAGACGGCGTGAGCCCGAGATAGTTCATCAACTGGCGAGGTTTGTCGAACCGACTGATATCGCCGATGGTGGCCGCAAGCGTCGCCCCAGAGACCAAGTCGAGCCCTCGAAAGCAGCGGAGCGCATAGACAAACTCTCCGAGCGACCAGTCTGGCACCAATTCTTCGATCCGCTTGACCATGTTGTCGCGCCGTTCAACAGCGGTCCAAACCGTTTGGACATAGTCCTGGAACACAATTTGCTGCGCCGGTTCGTCAAAGCTCTGGGTCCCAAGCCACCGGCTATGGATTTTTGTCCAGGGTTTGCGATTGGGAGGATAGGTCCGGCCGTGCCGCAACAGAAACGAAGAAAGCTGATGGCGGGCTGTTGTCACCTGTCGCACAGCGTCCATTCTCGCCCGGATCAGATCACGCATGGCTTCATGTCGGCCGTCTGGAACCCATACCGGCGTCAGTTCGCCCGCCCGATGCAAGACGGCCAATCGCTGTGCATCCCGCCGATCCGTTTTGACCTTGTCCCCAGGCGCCACCGCGATCTTGGTCGGGGCGACGACGCTGCATTCATGCCCCGCCCCTGTGAGTTGCCGATAGATACCGTAACCACAGGGTCCAGCTTCATAGCAAAAATCCAGCGCACGACCGCGTTCTGACAATCGTCGCATCAGGCTTTCCACGGCGACCGGTGTGTTTTCAATGTCCCCAAGAAAGCGCACCTCGCCAGTGCGCCCATCTTCGGCCAATCCAACTGAGACGTTGCGTTTGTGAACGTCCAAGCCAACAAATAGTCTCTGCTCCATTCCTCACCCTTTTCATTTTGCTGCCAAATTCGATGACATCAGCATAGTTCGGGGTCGAGCGAAGCAGACTCCTTCATCTCGTTCAGCGCATTAAGGGTATGCGGCCGGATCCGCCGGATCCGGATCCAGTCCCGGCAGCTTGGGGTTCGGACAAGCCGAACGCCGCTTCGCTGCATCAGGGGGAAGACGCCGCCTTCCCCCTCGGGCAACCCCATTAGACAGCACCGTGTCCTCGGCTACGCCTGCGGGCCGCACCACTGATGTCGAATGGCATTGCCTCGCCCCCATCCGCGTTCGCCACGTGGCAGATTTCCGAGACGAGGCCCTAACGGGCTCCGCTCAGAAATCACCAACAACGGTTGGGCGGCAGCGGATGACAAAAGACATACGTACT
>NZ_JBNAFX010000019.1:0-46474 GCF_049800895.1 Leisingera sp. S232
TCTTCAGCAGGCTCGCAACCATACCGGACGTTTGCCGCAATGGCAGGCCGAACAACACCTTCACACTAAGGCAGAACTGGATGGCCGCATCGGAGAAGGTCTCCGGTCGTCCGCGTTTGCCGCATCGCTCGGCGAACCAGGTCATGTCGCGGTCAAACCAGACCAGCAGAGAGCCGCGCTTTCGAAGTGATGCGTTATAGTTGGACCAGTTCGTTGTTCGATAGCGGGAAGAGGCAGGCTTCGGCATGCCGCCGATCTAACCTACGGGATTCGCAAAGTGAATCCTCTACGGCCTTTGTGCAACAACGCCCTCCAGCAGCACCATTAATCACTGATAACGCTGAATAAATTTTCCGCAACTGACACGGCTGACAATGTCTGTTTTGCAGCCGGTTTTACGTTTTGGGTGTCTTTAGGCGCACTCAGCGGCCAGCTTTGGAAACCGGTCGGCATTTGCTTTGCGAATCGGCTGAATGGCTGTCTGTGGCGACTTGGCAGTCGCGGCCAGCAGAAATCATGTTCTGCGTCAGCTGTGTCGCTGCGGGAATCAGGTCTGGAAGCCACCAGGGCGTGCCGAGTCAGCCGCCGCTTCCGGTCTAAGGTCAGCATAGGCAGACAGCAGCGCCGTGATGAGACGGTTTCCATTTATTGAATGTGTTTCTTTTGAAAATCAGCCGCCTGCAAATGATTCAGATCAAAGCGGCGGCCGGTGCCGTTTTTCATTGTGGCGCTGGCAGGGCGGACCCAGGCCGCGCGGACGGGCCGGATCTTGAAACACCCTAGGACTAAGATCCGGCGTTGCCGGGCAAACGGGCCTCTGCCTGCACGATCAGATCGCGGACGACCCGCAAACAACGGTGCAATTCAATACAGCCAAGGAGGACGCTCATGTCCGAACAGCCAAGCAAAGCCGAAGAGCGGAACACCTTTCTGTTCCTCGCAGTGATTCTGGCGCCGGTTCTGGCCGTGGGAATCGTTGGCGGTTACGGCCTGATCATCTGGGTGTCCCAGATCTTCCTGGGGCCGCCTGCGGGATAGAGGGCCAGCACATGCCAGCACATGCCAGCACCGTTCCCTCTGCAGCGCCCTCCCGGCGTGCTTTCCTGACCGGCAGAATTGCCCGCCCGGAGCCGGAATTCCGTCCGCCCTGGACGGATGAGGACCGGGTGCAGGCGAATTGCACCAGCTGCAATGCCTGCGTGGAAAGCTGTCCCGAGAACATCATCGAGTTTGACAGCAAGGGGCGGCCAAGGATCAGGTTGCAGGGCGGTGAATGTACGTTCTGCGCGGCCTGTGCAGAGGTTTGCCCGGAACCGGTTTTTGATCTGGAGCAGCCTGCGCCCTGGCCAGTGACGGTAGAGATCACCGGCAGCTGCCTGAACATTGCCGGGATTGCCTGTCAGCTGTGTACCGACATCTGTGACCCGCGTGCCCTGAGGATGGACCTGTCGGTTCGTCCGGTCGGCGCCATTCAGGTGGATGCCAGCGCCTGCACCGGCTGCGGCGCCTGCCTGTCCAATTGCCCCAGCAATGCAATCGCCCTGTGCGACCCACGCCAGCAAAGGATCCCTGCGTGACAGAAGAAATCCATATCTCCAGCCTGCTGGTGCGCAGCAACCCGGCCCGTATGGGGGCGGTGCTGAAGACGATCCAATCCATGCCCAACGCTGAGATTTCGCAAAGTGATCCCTCGGGCAAGATCGTTGTTTTGTTTGAAGCGGAAACGGACCGTGCCATTGGCGATGCCCTGGCCAGGATTCAGCTTCTCGACGGTGTCGCCAGTGCGGCGCTTGTCTTTCATCAGACCTGCAATGCGCAGGACCTCGCCTTTGAAGAAGGAGTCCCCCAATGATCGGCCCCAAGACTGGCCTGACCCGCCGCGACGCCATCAAGGCGCAGGCCGCCGCAGCTGCAGCGCTTGCCGCCGGGCTGCCCATTCCGGCAGCGGCGCAGAATCTTGTTACCGACGCCAATGTAACCGAGCTGAAATGGTCCAAGGCAGCCTGCCGATTTTGCGGCACCGGCTGTTCGATCATGGTTGCCACCAAGGCCGGCCGGGTGGTTGCAACCCATGGCGATACTCAGGCAGAGGTCAACCGCGGCCTGAACTGCGTGAAGGGCTATTTCCTGTCCAAGATCATGTATGGCGCTGACCGGCTGACCACGCCTCTGCTGCGCAAGACGGGCGGCGAATATGACAAGAACGGCGAGTTCACCCCGGTCAGCTGGGACGAAGCCTTTGATATCATGGCCGAGAAATGGAAGAAGACTCTGGCTGAAAAAGGCCCTGAGGGCATCGGCATGTTCGGTTCCGGCCAGTGGACCGTCTGGGAAGGCTATGCGGCGTCGAAACTGATGAAGGCGGGCTTCCGCTCCAACAACATCGATCCGAATGCGCGCCATTGCATGGCCTCGGCTGTGGGCGGCTTTATGCGGACCTTCGGCATCGACGAGCCGATGGGTTGCTATGACGACTTTGAGAACGCCGATGCCTTCGTGCTGTGGGGCTCGAATATGGCGGAGATGCACCCGATCCTGTGGACCCGCATCACCGACCGCCGCTTCAGTCATCCGCATGTGAAGGTGGCGGTTCTGTCGACTTTCACCCACCGCAGCTTTGATCTGGCGGATATCCCGGCGGTGTTCACGCCGCAAACCGACATGGTGATCCTGAACTATATCGCCAACTACATCATCCAGAATGATGCGGTGCATAAGGATTTTGTCGGCAAGCACATCAACTTTCGCCGCGGCAATACGGATATCGGTTATGGCCTGCGGCCTGAGCACCCGCTGCAGCAGGCGGCGGAGAACGCGGACAAGGCGGGCGGTTCCGAGCCGATGTCGTTCGAGGAGTTCGCGGAATTTGTTTCCGAATACACCCTCGAAAAAGCAGAGGAAATGTCCGGCGTTCCAGCAGAAACCCTGGAGAAGATCGCCAAGCTTTACGCCGATCCCGACACCAAGGTCATGTCGTTGTGGACCATGGGCGCGAACCAGCACACCCGCGGTGTCTGGACCAATAACCTGCTCTACAACATCCACCTGCTGACCGGCAAAATCTCCACCCCCGGCAATTCGCCGTTCTCGCTGACTGGCCAGCCCTCGGCCTGCGGCACCGCGCGCGAAGTGGGTACTTTCTCGCACCGTCTGCCTGCCGACATGGTGGTCAAGAACCCCAAGCACCGCGCCTATGCCGAAAAGATCTGGAAGCTGCCCGAAGGCACTGTCCCCGGCTGGGTCGGTTCCCACGCGGTAAAGCAGAACCGCGATCTGAAGGACGGCAAGATCAACTGCTACTGGGTGCAAGTGAACAACAACATGCAGGCCGCGCCGAACATGATGGAGGAAGGGCTGCCGGGCTACCGCAACCCTGACAACTTCATCGTGGTGTCGGATGCCTATCCGACGGTGACGGCAGAGGCCGCCGACCTGATCCTGCCCGCCGCCATGTGGGTCGAGAAGGAAGGTGCCTTTGGCAACGCCGAGCGCCGCACCCAGTTCTGGTATCAGCTGGTCAACGCGCCGGGCGACTCCAAATCCGACCTGTGGCAGCTGGCAGAGTTCTCCAAGCGCTTCACCACGGATGAGGTCTGGCCTGCGGAAATTCTGGACGCCAACCCCGAGTACAAGGGCAAGACCCTGTTCGAGGTGCTGTTCGCCAATGGCAAGGTCGACCAGTTCGAGCTGTCCGAGAAGGCAAAGGAATACGGCAACCACGAATCCGAGGACTTTGGTTTCTACATCCAGAAGGGCCTGTTTGAGGAATACGCCGAATTCGGTCGCGGCAAGGCCCACGATCTGGCGCCGTTCGACACCTATCACGAGGTGCGCGGCCTGCGCTGGCCCGTGGTGGACGGCAAGGAAACCCGATGGCGGTTCAAGGAAGGTTCAGATCCCTACGTCAAACCCGGCTCGGATTACGAGTTTTACGGCAAGCCCGACGGCAAGGCGGTGATTTTTGCGCTGCCTTATGAGCCACCGGCGGAAAGCCCGGATGCGGAATACCCGATGTGGCTGTCCACTGGCCGCGTGCTGGAGCACTGGCATTCAGGCTCGATGACTCAGCGGGTGCCGGAGCTGTATCAGGCCGTTCCCGATGCGCTCTGTTACATGCACCCGGACGATGCCAAGGCGCAGGGATTTCGGCGTGGCACCGAAGTGCGGATCATTTCGCGGCGCGGCGAAATCCGCACCCGGATTGAAACCCGCGGCCGCAACAAGCCGCCCAAAGGGTTGGTGTTTGTACCCTGGTTCGATGCGCGCCGGCTGATCAACAAGGTCACGCTGGACGCCACCGATCCGATCTCGAAACAGACGGACTTCAAAAAATGTGCAGTCCGTATCGAAGCAGTGTGAGGCCCGTCATGAAACTTCTCCGTCTCGCCGTCCTGGCTGTTCCGGTTTTTATGGCCACGGCAGCCGTTGCCCAGAACCAGGTCGCCACGCTGCGCAACACCGCGCCGCTGGACCAAGAGGGCGAAGCCACCCAGATCCCCGGCATCGTCAACACCGACATCCGTCAGGTGCGCAACTACCCGGATCAGCCGCCGCTGATCCCGCACAAGACCGACAACTACCAGGTTGATCTGAACTCTAACAAATGCCTGACCTGCCACAGCCGTACCGCCGTGGAAGTCAGTCAGGCGCCGATGATCTCGGTCACCCATTTCATGAACCGCGAAGGCCAGACACTCGGCGCGATCAGTCCACGGCGCTATTTCTGCACTCAGTGTCACGTGGTGCAGACCAATGCCCGGCCGCTGGTCGAGAATGAGTTCGTCGATATCGACCGCGTGATCGATTATGTGAACACGCAGCAGAGTGGGGCGGACTGATGATTGGTTTCCTCAAACGGCTCTGGTGGATCATCCGGCGACCCAGCGCCTATTTCTCGCTCGGTTTTCTGACCATGGGCGGCTTTGTGATGGGGATCATCTTCTGGGGCGGCTTCAACACGGCGCTGGAGGTCACCAACACCGAAGCCTTCTGCACCAGCTGCCACGAGATGCGCGACAACGTGTTCGAGGAGCTGAAGCCGACGATCCACTATTCCAACCGCTCCGGCGTACGGGCGTCCTGCCCGGACTGCCATGTGCCGCACCAGTGGTCCAACAAGATCGCCCGCAAAATGCAGGCCTCCAAGGAGGTCTGGGGCAAGATTTTTGGCACCATCAACACGCGGGAAAAGTTTCTGGAGCACCGGCTGGAACTGGCGCAGCATGAATGGGCGCGGCTTGAGGCCAATGACAGTCTTGAGTGCCGCAACTGCCACTCGGACGAGTCGATGGATATCACTCGCCAGTCCAAGCGGGCAGCAGATGCACATGAGCGCTTCCTGTTCACCGGCGAGAAGACCTGCATCAACTGCCACAAGGGCATCGCCCACCAACTGCCTGACATGGCCGCAGCTGAAGGCGAAGATCATGCCGGTCTGCTGGCGCCGGCGCATGGTGCGGGGCTGCTGGAAAGCACCCGCAGCTATCTGGGCCTGAGCAGCGACTGACGCTGCCATTCCGGCCACCCACGAAAAAGGCCGCTGTCTCGATGGGCGGCGGCCTTTTGTTAGTGTCTGTTGTTCTGCGTACTACAGAGGGATGCTGCCCAGACGATCTGCGCCGCGTTTGCGGGCCAGCATCATCTGCTTTTGCCGTTCGCGGAACCGCGCCTTGTCTTCTGCCGAAGTTTGATCAATGCACTGATGGCAGCTGACACCCTGTTCGAACTCAGGCCGATCCTTATCCTGCGGCAGGATCGGGCGGCGGCAGCCGTGGCACAGCTCATGCGGGCCTTCCACCAGCCCGTGGCCCACCGACACCCGGTTGTCAAAGACAAAGCATTCGCCTTCCCAGGTGCTGTTCTCGGCGGGCATTTCTTCCAGATACCGCAGGATGCCGCCTTTCAGGTGATAGACATCTTCTACCCCCTGGCCCAGCAGGTAGTTGGTTGATTTCTCGCAGCGGATGCCGCCAGTGCAGAACATCGCAACCCGTTTGTTGTGAAAGCGGTCCTTGTTCTTTTCCCACCAGGCCGGGAAATCGCGGAAACTGTCGGTTTCTGGGTCGATCGCGCCCTCAAAGGTGCCGATCGCAACTTCATAATCGTTGCGGGTGTCGATCAGCACAACATCGTCTTGCCGGATCAGATCGTTCCACTCTTCCGGCTCGACGTAATGGCCGACAGAAGCCAGCGGATCCACATCCGGCTGCCCCATGGTCACGATCTCTTTCTTCAGTCGAACCTTCATCTTGCCAAACGGCGGCTCAGCGGCGGTGGCCTCTTTCCATTCCAGCGCGGCACAGCCGGGCAGGGACTTGATATGGGCCAGCACCGCGTCGATGCCTGCGCGCGGGCCTGCAATGGTGCCATTGATCCCTTCTCTTGCCAGCAGCAGCGAGCCTTTGACATCCTGTGTCTGGCACAGCTCCAGCAGCGCCGGTTTAATGGCGGCAGGATCGGGGAAACGGGTGAAGTGATAGAGGGCAGCAATCGTGTACATGCCCCGCCCTTAGAACCAAGTGGCGCGGTTTTCAAGAGAAACAACCTGCCGCGCTGCACCAATAAAACAAGGGGTTTGGATGCATCTTTATGTCTGCTCAGGCCATTGGCCGCCAACGGCAGTTCCCAAGAGTGGCGTGTACCGCTACATATAGTGTGTACAGCATAGGAGTTGCCGATGACCCAGGCCCTGATCGTTGTCGATGTACAGAATGATTTCTGTCCTGGCGGGGCGCTGGCTGTCCCCGGCGGGGATGAGATCGCAGCGCCTATCAATGCGATGATGGATGACTATGACGCGGTGATCCTGACACAGGACTGGCATCCGGCGGGCCATTCCTCCTTTGCGTCCTCGCATGCGGGAAAGGCGCCGTTCGAAACCACCGGGATGCCATACGGCCCCCAGGTTCTTTGGCCCGACCACTGTGTGCAGGGCACCAATGGAGCAGCCTTCCACCCGGATTTGCGCACAGATGGCGATCTGATCATCCGCAAGGGGTTTCGTGCCGCGATCGACAGTTACTCAGGGTTTTTCGAGAACGATCAGATCACACCCACCGGGCTGGAGGGCTATTTGCGCAGCCGCGGCATCACCCGGCTGACACTGGTCGGACTGGCGACAGATTTCTGTGTCGCTTTTACGGCGCTCGATGCGGCGCGGCTGGGTTTTGAGGTCAAGGTAGAACTGTCCGCCTGCCGGGCCATCGACCTGAACGGGTCGCTGCAGGCGGCGCTGTCGCAAATGGAAGCGGCGGGGGTGGCGTTTCGGTCCTGACTAGATGTTTCCAAATATTAACCAATGTTCTTTAATGTCGCGGGAGCACTGAACTGCAAGGCTGACGAATGAAGGAAGGAACCGGGCCGGATGTCGGCCCTTTGGCCAGCTATGAAAAACAGTACAGCTCTCTGGAGCTGATGCTGCGCTATGCCAAAGGTCGGTACAAAACCTTTCGGGCACGCCAGGCTTTTGTTTTCGGGACCTGCCTGCTGCTGGGATTGGCCACTGACATGGCCATTGCCGCCTGGGGGTTCCTTGCGGCGCTGGTTGGAGATGCCGCCGACAGCTATTGTCTTTGGCGGCTTCCTGTACTGGCCAAGAGGGGCGTTTCTGAACGCAAGCTGCGGCTGATGTCCACGGTGTCGGCCGTAGTTTATGGCGCGGGGATGAGCATCTGCGCCACCTTGCCCTACTGGCCCTGGGTGGAGGCCGGCGTGGATACCGATCATCATCTGGACATTCTGTTCCCCGTGGCCTTCCTTGCCGGCGTTGCGATGAATGCCGCGATCACCCTGCCATACCACCGCCAGGCATCGCTGGTCTGGATGGTCTTCTTCTGCTTGGTTCCGGCCACCATGCTTGCCATCGACCTGACGATGGGGGGCGGCTTTACAACCGATTGGCAGCTGCATGCTGCTGGCATTGTCACCCTGACCGGTTTCATGTTCTGGTTGGCGGCTTACGGGCGGCGGACCTTTGAAAATACACGCCGGTACAACCGGGCAACTGCGGTCCAGCAGCAGCAGCTGGAAGCGGCCAACACCCGCCTGAAGGAGCAGCAGATGGAGGCCCGCCGTCTGGCGCTGGTGGCGGAAAATGCCAGTGACAGCGTAGTTCTGATGGACCGGACAGGGCGGATCACCTGGATCAATGACAGCTTTACCCGCCTCACGGGGTATTCTTTCGAAGAGGCTGTGGGGCAGCGGCCTGGCGATTTTTTGAACAGCGGCCAGACAGATCAGGAAACCATTGATCTGCTGAACAAAAGCCTTCGTCTTGGCCGTTCAGTGCGGGCTGAAGTCCTGAACCGATGCAAGGACGGACGCTTGATCTGGACCGAAACCAGCCAGATGCCGATGCTGGACAGCCGGGGCAATCTGGAAACCATGATCGCGGTGGAGCGGGACGTCACCGCCGCCAAGGAACACGCTACGCAGCTGGAAAACGCCCGTACCGCCGCAGAGGAGGCCGCCCGCGCCAAAGCGGATTTCCTTGCCACCATGAGCCATGAAATCCGCACCCCGATGAATGGGGTGATCGGCATGGCGCAGCTCTTGCGCGACAGCGGCCTCAACAAGGAACAGGCGCTGTATGCCGACACCATCCTCAACTCTGCGGACATGTTGCTGGCGCTGATCAACGATGTTCTGGATTTTTCCAAGATGGAAGCCGAAGAGCTCACTCTCAATCCGGTCAACTTCAATCCCAGAACCTGTTTTGAAAATACCGTCCGCCTGCTGCAGGCCCCTGCCGGTGCCAAAGGGTTGGAACTGGCGCTGGAGATTGACGATAGCCTGCCGGTGCAGCTTTGCGGCGACGACAGGCGGATCCGTCAGATTCTGATGAACCTCACTGGCAATGCGATAAAATTCACCAAACAGGGCAGGGTAGAGGTGGTGCTGGGCGGAACTCCGACAGAGAAGGGGTACGATCTCTCCTTCACAGTGACAGACACCGGTATCGGCATCTCTCGCGACAAGCTGTCGGATGTGTTTGAGCGTTTTTGTCAGGCGGAGGCCGCAACCAGCCGCCGGTATGGCGGCACCGGCCTGGGCCTGGCAATCTCGCGCCGTTTGGCAGAGGCAATGGGAGGCAGCATCATGGTGTCTTCCGAGCTGGGGGCAGGCTCTTGTTTTGCCGTGCGGCTGCAGGTGCAGACGGCGCAGGCAGAGGCCGCAGCACCTGCGGCTGATCCGGTCAGTACCGATGGTCCGGCGGCTTTGGACGGGCTGAGGGTTCTGGTCGCCGAAGACAATGCAGTGAACCGGCTGCTGGTCGAGAAGTTCCTGCAGCCTGCATCGGTGGACTTGGCCTATGCCCGCGACGGGCACGAAGCAGTGGCGCAATTCCAAGCCTTTTCGCCCGACGTCATCCTGATGGATATGTCGATGCCGGAAATGGACGGGCTGGAGGCGACGCAGGCAATCCGGGCCTTGCCCGGCCCACAGCCTGCGATTGTTGCCCTGACCGCAAATGCCTTTGAGTCTGACCGCCAGGCCTGCCTGGCCGTTGGGATGGACGATTTCATGAGCAAACCCATCAGCAAAGCAGAGCTTCTGGCGCTTCTGGCACGCTTCGCCCCGCAGGCACACAGCCGCCGTGTAGGCTGATCGCCTTGCCCCGGCTGCCAGGCTGTCTTATCAATCAGTGACCCTTACGCATGAGGCCGCCGGTGGACATCGCAACCCGCGTCTACAATCACAAATGGAAGATCGATCCGATCGTCCGGTCGCTGATCGATACAGATTTCTACAAACTTCTGATGTGCCAGTCGGTGTTCCGCAACAAGCCGGACACAACCGTCACCTTTTCGCTGATCAACCGTTCGGCGCAGGTGCCGCTGGCAAAACTGATCGATGAGGGCGAGCTGCGCGAACAGCTGGACCATATCCGCTCGCTGTCACTGTCCCGTGGCGAAAGCACCTGGCTGCGCGGCAATACTTTCTATGGCAAGCGCCAGATGTTCCGGCCCGATTTCATGGAATGGTTCGAAGGGTTGCGGCTGCCGCCCTACTATCTGGAGCGCAAAGGCGACCAGTATGAGCTGACGTTTGAGGGCAAATGGCCCGAAGTGATGCTGTGGGAGATCCCCGCGCTGGCGGTGCTGATGGAACTGCGCAGCCGTGCCGTCATAAACAGCATGGGCCGTTTCGAACTGCAGGTGCTTTATGCCCGGGCCATGACCCGGGTCTGGGAAAAAATCGAACGCTTGCGCGAGGTGGATGGCCTCAGCATCGCCGATTTCGGCACCCGCCGCCGCCATTCCTTCCTGTGGCAGGACTGGTGTGTGCAGGCGATGATGGAAGGGCTGGGGGGCAAATTCACCGGCACCTCGAACTGCCTGATCGCGATGCGCCGCGAAGTGGAGGCGATTGGCACCAACGCCCATGAGCTGCCGATGGTCTATTCCGCGCTGGCCGGAGATGACGCGGCACTGGCGCAGGCGCCCTATGATGTGTTGTCCGACTGGCATGACGAGCATGAAGGCAACCTGCGGATCATCCTGCCGGACACCTATGGCACCAAGGGTTTCCTTGACCACGCGCCGGACTGGCTGGCCGGCTGGACCGGTATCCGCATCGACAGCGGCGACCCGGCCAAAGGCGCCGAGGTGGCGATCAACTGGTGGAAAGAACGCGGCGAGGATCCGGCGGAGAAACGGGTGATTTTCTCCGACGGGCTTGATGTGCAGCAGATCCAGGAACTACACACCCAGTTTGCGGGGCGCACCAAGGTCTCCTTTGGCTGGGGCACATTGCTGACCAATGATTTCCGCAAGCTCGTGCCGGATGACGCATTGGCGCCGTTTTCGCTGGTGTGCAAGGCGGTTTCTGCCAACGGGCGGCCCACGGTGAAATTGTCTGACAACCCGGAAAAGGCGATGGGCCCGGCAGAAGAAATCAGGCGCTACAAGCGTGTTTTCGGTGTCGGCCAGCAGGAGCGTCAGGCTGTCATAGTCTGAGCGTGAAAGAGGGGGCGCTGCCCCCTCGGCCTGGCGGCCTCACCCCCGGAGTATTTGTAGAAAGATGAAAGGCGCAAGGGTCAGCCGTGGTGCGCCGCTACAGTCTTCAGCTGCGAGAACCCGTAGAGCGCTTCAAAGCCTTTTTCCCGCCCGTGGCCGGATTTCCCGACCCCGCCAAACGGCAGTTCCACCCCGCCCCCGGCGCCGTAGTTGTTGAGGAATACCTGACCGGCCCGCAGGCGTTTGGCCAGCCGCATCTGCCGAGCCCCGTCGCGGGTCCAGACGCTGGCAACCAGCCCGTATTCGGTGGCATTTGCGATCCGCAGCGCGTCCTCTTCGGTCTCAAAGGGGACCAGCACCTGCACCGGGCCAAAGATCTCTTCGCGCGCAAGCACGTGATCTTCGGGCACGTCCGAGAACAGGGTGGGTCGTACATAGGTGCCGCTGGCAGGCGCGTGGGGCACGATGGTTCCCTCTGCAGCCACTGGCAAGTTGGCCCCCTGTTTCAGAAAGCTTTCCACTATCTGTTTTTGCCGGGCCGAGATCAGCGGCCCGACCCGCAGGTTCTCTGCCGCCGGTCCCACAGTCAGCGTGTCGTAAGCTGCTGCCATCCGAGCCTTCACTGTCTCATAGATGGCGCGCTGCACCAGAATGCGCGAGGAGGCGGAACAGGTCTGGCCTGCGTTCTGAATGCCCGCGTTCACCAGAAATGGTAGCGCGGCGTCCAGATCGGCATCCTCGAACACCAGCTGCGGGGATTTGCCGCCCAGTTCCAGCGTCACCGGCACCACATTGGCCCCCGCGGCCTGCTGCACCAGCGCGCCGGTCCTGACCGACCCGGTGAAAGAGATATGATGCAGGCCGGGATGACCGGCCAGCGCCGCCCCGGCTTCCGCGCCCAATCCCGGCACAACGTTCAGGGCGCCTGCGGGCAGTCCGGCCTCGATGGCGATATGGGCAAATGCCAGCGCGGTGAGACAGGCCTCTTCGGCGGGTTTCAAGACGCAGGCATTGCCCATTGCCAGTGCTGCCCCCACCGAACGCCCGATGATTTGCATCGGATAGTTCCAGGGCACGATATGGCCGGTGACCCCATGCGGCTCCCGTAGGGTGTAGACGGTGTAGCCATCCAGATAAGGAATGGTTTGCCCCGTCACCTTGTCCGCTGCGCCGCCGTAAAACTCGCAATAGCGGGCCAGCGCCAGGGCATCAGCCCGCGCCTGAGCCAGCGGTTTGCCGACGTCCATTGCCTCCAGCACCGCCAGCGCTTCAACCCGTTCAAGCACCAGCTGACCGGTGCGGGTCAGGATGCGGCCCCGCTCCAGCGCGGTCATACGGCCCCAAGCACCATCCAGCGCTGCGGTTGCGGCGTTCACGGCAGCATCAATGTCTGCGGCACCTCCCCGGGCTATCGCGCAGATGCTGCTGCCATCCGAAGGGTTCACCAGCGGCAGGGTGTCGCCGCTCATTGAAGGTTGCCATTTGCCGCCGATCAGGCAGGCCGCGGGATCGAACCAGAGGGGAGAGGCGTCAGTCATCATGGGCTCCTGCAACGTCGAATGTGTAGCTTTTGGTCTGATGCTCGGTGAAGGGCGCACCCTCGCGCAAGTCCCGGATGCTGGGCAGGATGCTGAGACAGGTGCCCCAGAACGCCACTGCTTCCTTTGAGGACTTGGACAGCCCCATGCGCCAGCGGCCCGGAAACTCCTGCAGGATCAGACAGGCGGCCTCTTGCCCCCAGCCCTGGCGGCGGTGCTGCGGCAGGATGCAGAACTCGGACAGTTCGCGGCGGTCTTCGGGCAGGTTCAGCACTATAGCAAAACCGATGCGCTGGGGGGTGTTCAATATCCAGAAGGCTGTCACATCTTTGCGGTTCAGCATCTGGCCTGCACGATCTGTCGGGTCGATCCGGGCCTGCGGTGCGACTTCGGCAAGATAGGGCGCCAGTGCGGCTGCCAGCAGCGCCTGCTCCCGTGGCATGATCAGCGCCAGCGTCAGGGTCATGCGGCCCCCGTATCGATGTCTGGCAGCACCGGCGCCGCGGCGATCAGCCGTTTTGTATAGGGGTGCTGCGGGTTGCTGAACATGGTTTCGGTCTCCCCCTGTTCGACGATCTTACCCTGTTGCATCACCAGGCAGCGGTCGGTGATCGTGCGCACCACGCTCAGGTCGTGGCTGATGAACAGATAGGTGAGCGAATAGGCTGCGCACAGCTCTGCCAGCAGGTCGAGAATGCGGGCGCGGACTGATACATCCAGCGCCGAAACCGCCTCGTCAAAGATGATCAGCTCTGGCCGTGTGATCAATGCGCGCGCAATGGCGATACGCTGACGCTGCCCGCCGGAGAACTGGTGGATGTATTTACTGCCATCCTCCGGTTGCAATCCGACGGCACAAAGGGTCTCGGCAATCAGATCCCTGCGCTCGGCGCCGGTGGGCGGATTGGGCAGCATGTGGAAGGGTTCGGTAATCAGCCGTTCCACCCGATGGCGCGGGTTGAAGCTGCCATAGGGATCCTGGAACACCACCTGCATCTTGCGCCTGAGACCGGGGGCAAGCCGGGTTGTCACGGGCTGGCCGTCCAGTAGGATCTCTCCGCCCTGCAGTGGTTCCAGCCCCAGAACAGCCCGTGTCAGGGTCGATTTCCCGCAGCCCGACTCGCCCACCAGCCCCAGCCGTTCGCCGCGATTGAGGGTGAAGGAGATGTCATTCACCGCGCGGTATGTTCCGGGTTTGGCAAACAGCGACTTGCGCGGCGTCCGGTAGTCGCGCACCGCGTTCCTGACCTCCAGCAGCGGCGCCGGGGCAGGGGAGGGCGGCAGTGCGACCTGATGGTTTGACGCTTCAAACAGCATCCGTGTGTAGGGATGGCGCATGTTGCGCAGCAGACAGCCCGTGTGGCCGGTTTCAACCACCGCGCCCTGGCGCATGACGACGATCCGGTCTGCCAGATCCGCCACCACCGCCAGATCGTGAGTGATGATCAACAACCCCATGCCATAGTCCCGCACCAGGTCTTTCAGCAGCTCCAGAATCTGCGCCTGGGTGGTTACGTCCAGCGCGGTGGTTGGCTCATCTGCAATCAGCAGCTTCGGCCGCAGCGCGATGGCCATGGCAATCACCACCCGCTGGCGCTGACCGCCCGACAGCTCATGTGGATAGCGTGTCAGGGGAAAGCGGTCCTGCGGCAGGCCCACGCGCTCCAGCACCTGGCGCGCGCGGGCTTCGGCTTGCGGGCGCGACATCGCTTTGTGGATCAGGATGGTTTCCATCACCTGTTCGCCGATCGTCTGTACGGGATTCAGTGCGGTCATCGGCTCTTGGAACACCATGCCAATTGACTGGCCCCGGATCGCGCACATCTGCGCTTCGGACTGCCGCAGCAGTTGGGAGCCGTTCAAGGCGATATTGCCTGTGGCCCCTGCCTGCGCCGGCAGCAGCTGCATCACAGCCAGTGCGGTCATCGATTTGCCCGATCCGCTCTCGCCTGTGACGGCGACAATCTCGCCGGGATCGATGTGCAAGGAGACGTCCTTCAGCACCTGAAACGCGCCGATCTTCAGTGACAGATTGGTGACATCCAGCAGCGTCATGCGCGGGCCACCCTTAGTTTCGGATCAAAGTGGTCGCGCAATCCGTCGCCCAGAAGGTTCAGGCCCAGAACCGTCAGGATGATGGCCATGCCTGGCACCAGTGCCAGATGCGGGGCAAAGCTGACCATGGTCTGCGCATCCGCCAGCATCCGCCCCCAGCTGGGCGTGGGCGGCTGCGCACCAAGGCCAACATAGCTGAGCCCCGCCTCAGCCAGAATGCCCAGAGAGAATTGGATCGTCCCCTGCACGATCAGCAGATTCATGACGTTGGGCAGGATATGTTCGGCTGAGATCCGCGCCGCACCCTTGCCTGCGACCCGTGCTGCCAGAATGAACTCCCGCTCCCAAAGGGACAGCGCCGCGCCACGGGTGACACGGGCAAAGACGGGGATGTTGAAGATGCCGATGGCGATGATGGCATTCACGGCTCCAGCGCCCAGAACCGCGGTGATCAGGATGGCGATCACCAGCGACGGGAAGGCAAAGATCAAATCGTTGCCGCGCATGATCATTTCATCCGGCCACGACCCCTTGCGCGCTGCCGCCGCCAGCCCCAGCGGAACGCCTGCGCCCATGCCGATGCCGACGGCCACCAGCGCCACGGCGATAGAGGTGCGCGCCCCCACCATGATCATCGACATCAGGTCGCGGCCAAAGTGATCTGTACCCAGCCAATGCTGTGCATTGGGCGTCTGCAGCTTGGCCGGGATGTTCATCGCCGTGTGGTCAAAGGGGGTCCACAGGTAGGATGCGACCGCTGCCAGCAGCACCAGTACAGACAACGTGCCGCCTAGGATCAAATTGCGGGTCATGTCCGGCTCCTGAGGCGCGGGTCGACCAGCGCATAGGTCAGATCAACCAGGAAATTCACCGAGATCACCGCAAACACCAGTAGCATCACCACCGACTCCACCACGATCAGATCACGCGAGGAAATCGCCTGGAACACCAGCCGCCCCAGGCCGGGCAGATAGAAGACCTGCTCGATGATGATGGCGCCCGCCAGCAGAAACGAGAACTGCAGCCCGATGATGGTCAGCACCGGGATCAGCGCGTTCCTGACCCCGTGGCGCCACAGCGCCTGTCGGCGGCTGAGGCCCTTGGCCCGCGCGGTGCGGATGAAATCCTCGCCCAGAATGTCCAGGAGGGCAGAGCGCATGACACGGGTCAGAATCGCCGCCTGCGGCAGCGCCAGCGCAATGGCGGGCAGGGTGAGCGCATGAAAGCCGGCCCAAAGCCCGGCGTCCCAGCCGGGAAAGCCGCCGGCGCTGAACCAGCGCAGATTGATGGCAAAAATCACCACCAGCATCATCGCAAACCAGAAATTCGGCACCGCAACACCCAGCTGGGTGGCGCCGATTACCGCCATGTCGCCCGGCTTGCCGCGGCGGGCGGCGGCGTAGAGGCCTGCCGGAAAGGCGATCAGGGTCGAGAGCGTCAGCGCATACAAGGCCAATGGCAGCGAGACCCACAGCCGGTCTGCGATCATTCCTGCCACAGGCGTGCGGTAGGTATAGGACGTGCCGAAATCGCCGCCCAGCATGCCGGCCACCCAGGCCAGATAGCGTGCAGGTTTGCTTTGATCCAGGCCCAGCTCCGCCTTCAGGGCAGCGACAGTGTCGGCCTGCGCATTGACGCCCAGCATGAAGGAGGCCGGATCACCCGGCGCCACCTCCACCACAAGGAAAATCATCAGCGAGGCCGCAGCCAGGCTGAGGATCAGCGACAACAGACGTTTCAGGGCATAGTGCAACATTGTAATCACGTTAAGTAACTGCAGGGGCTGGGTCCAGCGGCGAACGGTGCTAGCGCCGCTCTTCCCCGGTTTTTCGAGGGCGAGGGGCCGACAAAGCGGAGGGTTACATAGCTGCCGCCCGACAGGGCCATAAAGGCGACGGCGCAGGCCAGCGCCACAGGTCCGCCACGGGCCGAACGCAGGCTGGTGATCGGCTATGCGCGTTGCCCGCCTGCTGCCAAAGCTCTGCCGCCTGGGCCATCCGGGTTTCCAATTGGGCGTTGCCCGGTGTGGCAACGCCCAGAAGGCAGATGAAACCGGTCAGAAGGCGCCCGATCATTTCTGAACCTCCTGGCCCAACGGGAGTGTGCCGCGGCTTACTCCGCCCAGCTAAGCGCGCTCAGGTCTATGGCAGCCGTTGGCGCGTTTTCCCACAGCCCCTGCAGCCCGGCCTTGGCGACTCCCAGTTTGGCCAGCTGGAACAGGTAGCCGTTCACATAGTCCGCGGCGATCATCTCTTGCGCGTCTTGCAGGATCGCGGTGCGCCCGTCCGGATCGGTGGTGGTGTTCAGCTTGGCCATCAGGTCTTGGAAAGCCTTGCTGTCATACTGGAAGTAATAGTCGGGCCGGGCATAGATGCCGATGTCCATCGGCTCGGTATGGCTGACGATGGTCAGGCCAAAGCTTTTGCCCCGGAACACGCTCTCCAGCCACTGTGCCCATTCCACATTGATGATCTCGGCCTTTATCCCGACCTCGGCCAGCTGCGCTGCGATGATTTCGCCACCGCGCCGCGCATATGAGGGAGGCGGCAGGTGCAGCGTGGTCTCGAAACCGTCGGCCAAGCCTGCCTCAGCCAGCAGCGCCTTGGCTTTCTCTGGATCGTAAGCGGAGCCACCTGTCAGATCCTTGTAAGCCGGGCTGTGCGGCGCGAAATGGGTACCGATCGGGGTGCCATAGCCGAACATGGCGCCGTCAATGATCGCCTGGCGGTCGATCGCATGGGCCACGGCCTCGCGTACGCGCACATCATCAAACGGTGCCTGTTTGTTGTTGGTGGACAGGATCGTTTCGCCTTCGGTCGACCCTACCAGTACCTGGAACCGGGGATCGGCGTCGAACTGCGGCAGGTTCTCCGGCGCCGGGAAGTTGTCAAAGGCATCGATGTCCTCTGCCATCATTGCGGCAAAGGCGGCAGTCGGGTCAGAGATGAATTTGAACGTGGCCGAGGCCAGCGTGGGCTGATCGCCCCAGTAGTCAGGGTTGCGGGTGAGCGTGATGCGGTCGCCCTGCACCCATTCCTGAAAGCTATAGGCACCGGTGCCGATGGGATTGGTCTTGATCTGTTCGATGCTTTCTGGCGCCACAATCACCGCATCGCCCCAGGCCAGATTGAACAGCAGACTGCCGTTCGGCCCGTCCAACGTAATCTTCACCGTCTGCGGGTCCATGGCCTCAACCGATGTGATGCCTGCAAACAGCGCCTTCTGCGCATTGGTGCTGTCCTCGGCGCGGGCCCGGTCAAGAGAGAATTTCACATCCTCTGCATCCATCGCGCTGCCATCATGAAAGGTGACGCCCTTGCGCAGTTTGAAGGTGTAGACGGTGCCGTCCCCGGAGATTTCCCAGCTTTCCGCCAGCCCCGGCACCACCGAGCCATCGCCCATGAAGCGGGTCAGCCCTTCGAAGATATTGCTGTAAACCACCGAGTCGATGGCCTGCGCGGCGGCGCTGGTCGGATCCAGATGTGGCGGCTCCAGCTGCAGGCCGATGGTGACATTGTCCTTGGCCGAGGCACCGCCTGCCATTAGGGCCATTGCGGATGCCGTTGCCAGTACAAGTGATCTCAGAACCATTGAAAATCTCCCTGATTATTGCCGCCAGAGCCTCTGCTGGCGCCTATTGGAAACGAGTTTCCAGCATTTCCCAGCGTAATCAAGGGGCGTGGACATTTCGCGCACTGGAAGCACGCGGCGTTAATTGGTAATCCGTGCGCCATTCGAACTGCGGACAGGAAGCCATGAGCGCAACAGCCAAGAAACAGGCGCCCAACGCCGAAGACATCCGGGCCCGCAAAGGCGGCACCCCTTTGGTGAGCCTGACAGCCTATACCACGCCGATGGCGCGGCTGATGGACGAACATTGCGACTTCGTGCTGGTCGGCGACAGCGTCGGCATGGTTCTGCACGGGCTGACCTCCACTCTGGGCGTGACGATGGAGATGATGATCCTGCACGGCCAGGCAGTTGCGCGCGGGCTGGAAAAGGCAATGCTGGTCATCGACATGCCGTTCGGCAGCTACGAGGAAAGCCCGCAGCAGGCGTTTCGTAATGCCGCCCGCCTGATGGCCGAGACTGGCTGCGCCGCAGTCAAGCTGGAAGGCGGGGTTGAAATGGCCGAGACCATCCGCTTCCTGGTCAAGCGCGGTATTCCGGTGATGGCGCATATCGGCCTGACACCGCAGTCGATCAACACATTGGGCGGCTACAAGGTGCAGGGTCGCGATACGCAGGCTGATGCCGTGATGGCCGATGCCCGCGCCGTGGCCGATGCCGGGGCGTTCTCGGTGGTGCTGGAAAAAGTGCCGCAGAAATTGGCTGACCGGATCACTGCCGAGGTGGCAATCCCGACCATCGGCATCGGCGCCAGCGCGGGCTGCGACGGGCAAATCCTGGTGGTCGATGACATGCTGGGCTTCTTCACCGCCTTCAAACCGAAATTCGTCAAACGCTATGCCGACCTTGGCCCGTTGGCAGAGGCCGGCATCGCCGAATACGCCGCTGAGGTGCGGGCGCGCAGCTTCCCCGCGGCAGAACATGTTTTTGCCGATCAGGCGCCCTCCAAAGGATGACTTCTGACATGACTGCCCCGATCCTGCGCCGCCTGTCTGACCTGCGTGCCAAGACAGCCGAATGGCGCCGCAATGGCGAGACCATCGGATTGGTTCCGACCATGGGCGCGCTGCACGCGGGCCATCTGTCGCTGGCCAAGACGGCCCGCGAAACCTGCGACCGGGTAATCGTGACGATCTTTGTGAACCCCAAGCAGTTCAACAAACCGGAAGATCTGGAAAACTACCCGCGCACCGAACACGAGGATGCTGCAAAGCTCGCCCCTCTTGGTGTCGATCTGATCTATTGCCCGGACCCCGATCAGATTTACCCGGACGGCTATGCCACCAATGTCTCGGTCGGCGGCAGCATCACCGCGGTAATGGAGGGCCCTTTCCGCCCCGGCCATTTCGATGGTGTGGCGACAGTGGTCGCCAAGCTGTTCCTGCAGACCAGCGCGGATAAGGCGTTCTTTGGCCAGAAGGATTATCAGCAGCTGATGGTGGTGACCCGCATGGCGCGCGATCTGGATATCCCGATTGAAGTGGTCGGCTGTGAGACTGTGCGGGAAGCTTCGGGATTGGCGATGTCCTCGCGCAATCTGCTGCTGCCAAAAGAGGCTCTGACCAAAGCGGCGGCGCTGAACGCTGCGATGCGTGACGCCGCAGCCAAGGCAACAGCAGGTGAGCCTTGGGCGCCGCTGGAAGCGGCTGCACGGCAGGCGCTGGCAGAGGCAGGCTTCACCGATGTCGAGTATTTCGACCTGCGTTGCGCAGAAACACTGGAGGCCCTGGCGACGCTCTCCCGCCCGGCCCGGCTACTGGCGGCGGCCTGGATGGACGGCGTCCGGCTGATCGACAATATCGAAGTTATGGAACTAAAATATTAGTAGGGTCTGGCAGCGGTAACAGTTTTACGTCTATTGTCCCTGGTCAGAGGAGACTGGAGGGCAGCCGATGACCTATATTCTGGCAATTGATCAGGGCACCACGTCGACCCGGGCAATCCTGTTTGATGCAGGTATGCAGGTCGCGGGCACTGCACAGCAGGAGTTCACCCAGCATTACCCGCAGGCAGGCTGGGTGGAGCATGACCCGGAGGAGATCTGGGAGACCACAGTCGCTGTTTGCCGCGCGGTGATGGCCGGCCTGGGCATTGCTGCTTCGGACATTGCAGGCATTGGCATTACCAATCAGCGCGAAACCACAGTGGTTTGGGACAAATCCACGGGCAAAGCTGTCCATAACGCCATTGTCTGGCAGGACCGGCGCACCGCCGCGATTTGCGAGGATTTGCGCAAAGCGGGCCATGAGGAGAAGGTAACGGACCGTACCGGCCTGCTGCTTGATCCGTATTTTTCGGGCACCAAGGTGAAATGGATTCTCGATACCGTAGAGGGCGCACGCCATAAGGCGGAGGCGGGCGAGCTGCTTTTCGGCACGGTTGATACCTTCCTGATCTGGCGCCTGACCGGCGGTGCCTCGCATGCGACCGACGCCACCAATGCCGCGCGCACGCTGATGTTTGACATCCGCAAGGGCCGCTGGAGCCGCACCATCAGCGATCTGCTGGATGTGCCGCAACAGATGCTGCCAGAGGTGAAGGACAGTGCGGCTGATTTCGGCACCACCGATCCGGCGATCTTGGGTGGTGCGATTGCGATCCTGGGCGTTGCAGGCGACCAGCAGGCGGCGACCATCGGCCAGGCCTGTTTCCAGCCGGGAATGATGAAATCCACCTATGGGACCGGGTGCTTTGCGCTGTTGAACACCGGCGATGCGCCCGTCGTTTCGAAAAACCGGATGCTGACCACCATCGCCTATCAGCTCGATGGTCGGCCGACCTACGCGCTTGAAGGCTCGATTTTCATCGCAGGCGCTGCGGTGCAATGGCTGCGCGACGGGCTGGGGATCATCGAACAGGCATCGCAAACAGGTGAACTGGCCCTTGGCGCCGATCCCGGTCAGGATGTCATCCTGGTGCCCGCCTTTACCGGGCTTGGTGCGCCTTACTGGAAGCCGGAATGCCAGGGTGCAGTGTTTGGTCTGACCCGCAACTCAGGTCCTGCCGAGTTCGCCCGTGCCGCGCTGCAAAGCGTCGCCTATCAGACCCGCGATCTGTGGGAGGCGATGCGTGCCGATTGGGGCGGAGACACCCATGTGACCTTGCGCGTGGATGGCGGCATGAGCGCCAGTGACTGGACCATGCAGAGCCTGTCGGACCTTCTGGGCGCCGCCGTCGACCGTCCTGTGATGCAGGAGACCACCGCGCTGGGCGCTGCCTGGCTGGCGGGAATGCGGGCCGGGATCTATCCTGATCAGGCGGGGTTTGCAGCAACCTGGAAGCTGGACCGTCAGTTCACCCCGCTGATGCAGCCAGAGGCGCGAGACGCAGCCTATGGGCGCTGGCAGCGGGCGGTGCAGGCAGTGATCGGAGTCTGATCTGGCGGTCTGAGGGGCAAGGTGGTACTCCCGCCTGCTCCTGCCCATTCATGGAATGGGCATCACAGTTGGGCGTAGCGCCGCGCTTTGCGCGGCGTTTGTCTTTGCTGAGAGGCGGTTTAAGTGCAGGTTTGCCCTTAAACGCGCCTATTCCAGTGTGGGGGCGGACATCCGCGCCTCAAGGGTGAACCGTGCCTGCGGCACGGCGGCTGCGCCGCCCTTGACCCGCAGCTGGCCGCGCGCGCCCTAGGCTATGGTTGCGCCTGCCGGGATGGTTGCGGGGCGGGCATTCAGGTCCTTGATGGAGAAACCTGCAAGTGATTTGTACCTTGCGGCATGCGCAGCCAGCTTTGCCTGCGGGATCACCTCATGGATGTTCTGAAAGTCGCCGCCGCAAAGGTCTTCGACCTGTTGCAGCACCCCGTCCGGCCCGCCGCCTGCACGGTTGGCAAGACCTACAGCCGTTGCGATCGGGCGCACTTCTGCCTCGTATGCTTTGAGCGCGGCGGCGTTGATACCGTGCTGCAGCAGTTGCGCACCGATCACCCGCGCATCCACGATGGCCTGGCTGGCACCGTTGGAACCCACGGGATAGGTCGGATGCGCAGCGTCGCCCATCAGCGTGACGTTGCCATCAGTCCAGCGCGCCAGCGGGTCGCGGTCCACCATCGGGTATTCAAAGACCGACTCGGCCCCGTGGATCAGAGCGGGCACGTCGATCCAGTCAAACCGCCAGCCCTGGAAATCTGGCAGGAATTCACGGATGTCCGCAGGCCGGTTCCAGTCTTCCTTGCGCCAGGGCGCGGAAGGGTCAAAGCTCTTTTCTGCAATCCAGTTCATGATGACGCGGCCATCGGCATCCGGCATTGAGATCGGGTAGGCCACCAGCCGCAGGTGATCATGGCCGATCATCGCCATTGCTGCGCCGCCTTTGAAGGCGGGCGCACGCGTAGTGGCCCGCCACAGAATGCGACCGTTCCAGATCGGTGCACCTTCTGTCGGCACCATCTGTGCACGCAAAGCAGAGTGAATGCCATCTGCTGCCACCGCCAGTGACCCTTCGATCCGCCGCCCGTCCGCAAGCAGCAGCGCAGCACCGCACTTCGTGTTTTCATATCCGGCAGCACGTGCGCCGGTCACGATGCAATCCGCGCCTGCCCGCTTTGCCAATACACGGTACAGCATCATCTGCAGTTCACCGCGGTGGATCGAGTACTGTGGCCAGGCATAGCCCGCATCCATGCCGCGGGGTTCTTCCCAGATCGTCTTGCCCAGCTTGCTGTAAAACCCAAGCTGGCCTGTGCGTACACCAAGGGCATTCAGCTCCGTCTCCAGTCCCAGGTCGAACAGCTCCCGCACCGCATTTGGCTGCAGGTTGATGCCCACACCCATCGGTTTCAGATCCCGAGCCGCTTCATAGATCTGAAAGCGCAGGCCGATCTGCTGCAGGGTCAGGCCCAGCGTCAGGCCGGCAATGCCGCCGCCTGCAATGAGGATCGTCATGGTAAGTACGCCTCTTATTTTCCCGGACAGAAAACCACAGCGGCCTTGCCGGAACAACCGCAAAGCCGGACGGTTGCCGGGCTCAGCTTCTGCCGGCGATGATCAGGTCAGGGCCAAAAATGACATCGGCGTAATTGTGCAGATAGATCTTGAGCCAGGGGGTGAACCGTTCTGGATGGCGCTGCACTTCGGCCAGCAGGTCATGGTAGTCGACCCAGCGGGTCTCCATCACCTCGTCCGGGTTCGGAGTTATATTGGGTGCGCGATGCGCATGGGCCAGAAACACATCCACCGCCTCATGCTCAATCAGCCCGTTGCCGACGTCGGCACGGTATTCCAGGTGATGCCGGAATTCGGGGTAGAGGCCAGTCAGGCCCAGCTCTTCGTTCATCCGCCGCACCGCGCAGGCCGAAGGCTGCTCATCCCACATCGGATGGGTGCAGCAGGTGTTCGCCCAGAGGCCCGGGGTGTGGTATTTTCCCATCGCGCGCCGCTGCATCAGGATTTCCACGCCTTTCACCACAAAGACGGAGACCGCCTTGTGCTTCAATCCGCGTTCATGTGCGGCAAGCTTGTCAACCGGTGTCAAATTGCCGTTCACCCAGGCGGGAATCAGATGGCTCATACTGTATCCGTGACGGTCGTGAATGCTGCGGCATGCCGCAATTGGAAACCTTTGGCAACCACCGCTAGCCTCTGATGTGCGGGAAAGCAATTACGCGAAAAGCCGCGGCGAAAATGCCGCGGTCTTGCTGTGGGTCCTGCAAATGGCGCGCTGTTACTCAGATGCGGCTTCAGTTGCTTCCGCCGCTGCTTCCTCGGCTGCCGGTTCTTCAGCCGGGGCTGGACCGTGGCTGGCCAGGAAGGCATAGATATCCTCGCCGCCTTTTTTCAGGCGGAAAGACATTTTCGACTTCGCCTTGGAGTTTCCGGTTTCCGCCTGCAGGAACTTCTTGGGGTCGGCGGCAAAGGCGATGAAACTCTCTTCGTTCCAAACCAGCCCCGCTTCGCCGGCGGCAAGCAGATCAGCGCTGTATTTGAAGCCGTCGACTGCGCCTGCTGCACGGCCGGCAAGGCCCCACAGGTTCGGGCCGGTCCTGCCGCCCTTGACGATAACATCGCCGGTATCCGAGGTGACGGTGTGGCAGGATTTGCACTTGTTGAACCCTTTCTCGCCCTTGGCCGGATCGCCTTCGGCAAAGGCGGGGGCTGCGAGGAGGCCGACAAAGGCGGCGGTCACAAGACGTTTCATATTGCTTGCTCCAGTATTGAGTTGGCAGGTGTAACTCATGGTTCAATAGCATCTGGTGTCAACCGGCAGTTTGACGCGCGTCAAAGTTCTGGCAGGAAGCCGCAGCGCGTCAGCGGGGGCGCCAACAGGGCAACAGATCGCCGGGTTCCGGCCGGGCGTGATAGATGGCGCGGGCAATGGCGCGGGTCAGGCACAGCGACGCTGCATGTCCGATCTGCGCCAATTCCTGTTCAGGGGTGTCCAGCTGGCGGCTGCCGCTGCTGGCGGCAAAAACCAGATCTCCGTCTCCGGGGGTATGGGCCGGAACAATGGCGCGGCCGATGCCATCATGTCCGGCAATTGCTATCCGTTGGCATTGTGCCTTGCTGAGTGCCGCATCGGTGGCCACGATGGCAATGGTGGTGTTGGCCCGTTCCGGTGGCAGCGATGCGCCGCCCAGTTTTTGAATCGCGGCGATCTTGCGGCTTTGCAGGTTGCGGCCCAGCCCGGCAGCCCCATCCGGTCCGATCGCGCCGAACTCATCGCCAATTTCAAACGGCGCGGCCCAGAAATGCCGCTCACCCGGGGTGGTAACGGCGCCCAGCGGATTGGCCGCAACCAGGGCACCCACGGTGGCGCCATTTTCCAGCACCAGCGAGGCAGATCCCAACCCGCCTTTCAGCATGGCGGTAGTGGCGCCGGTGCCGGCGCCTTCAGTGCCCAACGCAAAATCCGGGCCTGCCGCCTCGAACGCCACGCGGCCAAGGGCGCGGTATGGGTTCTTTGCCCAGCCCTTGTCTCCGCCGTTCAGCAGGTCAAACAGGATTGCGCCGGGCACCAGCGGCACCCGCACCGGGCCGACCGGAAAGCCGCGGCCCGCGTCATGCAGCCCGTCCATCACCCCGGAGCAGGCATCCAGCCCGAAAGCAGAGCCGCCGGACAGGACAAGGGCATCAATCTTTGCCGCCGATTTGTCCGGCGCCAGCAGATCGGTCTCCCGGGTGCCGGGCGCGCCGCCCATCACATGCACCGAAGCGGTAAAGGGTTTGTTCGCGGTCAGCACCGTGGTGCCGGATTTCAGCACTGCATCCTGCGCATTGCCGACAAGAATGCCCGGCACATCGGTGATCAGGTTTCTGGGGCCGGGATGCATGGGAAGCAATCCTTTTCCTGTTTGATGCGCGCTGGCGCGCGCGGCCTCCGGCGGGAGTATTTGAAGAAAGATGAAAAGGCGGGGTCAGATCCGCGGCTTTGGTGCGGCGGTTGCTGCGTCTCCTGTGTTCGGCTCACCCTTCGGTTCAATCAGCAGTACCTTGCATTCCTGTTCGGCGCGGGGGCGGTGGCTGACGCCTTTGGGGACCACGAATAATTCACCGGCACGCACGAGCCGGGGCGGCTCTCCTGCGATATCCATCACCATCTCCCCTTCGAGCACCAGAAAGAAATCATCGGTGTCCGGGTGGCTGTGAAAGGGAAATTCTCCCTGAAACTTCACCACCATCACGTCGTTTCCATTGTATTCCGCCACCACATGCGGATCCCAATGGCTGTCAAACATCGCCAGTTTCTCTGCCAGGTTCACGGGTCTCATATGCAGCGGCCTCCGTCCACTTCCATGGCAACGCCAGTGACCATGCTGGCCTCGTCCGAACACAGGAAACAGGCAACATTGCCCATGTCCTCTGGCGTGGAAAACCGGCCGATCGGGATGGTCGACAGGAACTTGGCGCGCACTTCCGGGGTGTCCTCGCCCATAAAGGTTTTCAGCAGCGGCGTTTCCCCGGCGACCGGGTTGATCGCATTGACCCGCACGCCGTGTGGCGCCAGTTCCACCGCCATGGTCTTGGTGGCGGTGATCATCCAGCCCTTGGAGGCATTGTACCAGTTGAGGTTGGGGCGTGGCGAGACGCCTGCGGTGGAGGCGACATTGAGGATCGCGCCCGCCCTGTTTGCTTTCATGTGGGGCACCAGGGCGCGGGCGGTCAGGTAGACGGATTTGACGTTCACCCCCAGCACGCGATCGAAATCCGCCTCGCTGATCTCCTCCAGAGGACTGGGCAGATGGGTGACGCCTGCGTTGTTCACAAGGATATCCAGCTGGCCGAATGCGGCCAGCGCCGCCTCTGCCATTGCGTTGACCGAAGTGCCATCCGATACATCGACGGTCTGCGCAATCGCCTTGCTGCCCAGCTCTGCTGCCATCGCCTCTGCCACGGCGCCGTTGATATCGGCAATCATCACTCGGGCGCCTTCTGCCAGGAACTTGCGCGTGATGCCTGCGCCAAAGCCTGAGGCGCCGCCGGTCACAATGGCGGTCTTTCCGTCCAGCCGCATGATTTCCCTCCCGTCCTGTTTGGTGTCAGCATGGGCCGGGCAGAAGCACTGCGCAATCCCAGTTCAATCAGGGTCGATCTTACCGCGCGTCGCTTTCAGGTCGCCGCGCTGTTTCTTGGCGTCGAGCCGCCGCCTGACCGAGCCTCGGGTGGGTTTGGTGGCAATGCGCCGTTTGGGGGCCACCAGCGCCTTGCGCACAAGCTCCGCCAGCCGTTCGTGCACAATCTCGCGGTTTCTTTGCTGCGAGCGGGTTTCGTCGCATTGCAGGATGATGGCGCCTTCTTTGGTCCAGCGCCGTCCTGCCAGCCGTTTCAGCCGCGATTTGACCGCAGGCGTCAAGGCTGGCGAGCGGGCGGCCTCGAACCGCAGTTCAACGGCGGTCGCCACCTTGTTCACATTCTGCCCGCCTGGACCCGAAGCGCGGATGAAGCTTTCGGTTATTTCCCAGTCCTGCAGGGTAATTTGTTCGTTGATGCGGATCATGGATGCAGCGGATTAAGGAAGGCCGTCTTAAAATCGAAAGGGCTGTTCCACACGCGGGGAACAGCCCTTCGAGATGATAGGAGGTGCACCGGTTAGGTCAGCACCAATTCAGTGATCTATACGCGCCAAGGGCTGCCTCGGCCGCACATCTTCTGAACTGTTCCGGCACTGCTCTCCATAGCTTCTCTAGACAATGGGCACCTCCTTTCTGAATGTTTCGTGTGAACTCAGCCTGCCACAGATTCGGTTAATGTCAAAACAAAATCATGTGGTCTTTACGGAGAGCTTACGCACGATGATGCGGAAGGGCACAAGCGCAAGCAATGCAAGCGCCAGTTTCACCAGCCAATCGGCAAATGCCAGCGAGACCCAGTAAGGCATCACAGGGCCCTGTCCGATCAGCGGCAGCATATCCCCTGCCCAAGACACATCATTTGCCGGTTCGATCCAGGTCAGTGAGAGGGAAAAGGCGACGGTAAAGAAGATCGCGGTATCCACCGAGGAGCCGATCAGGGTCGAAGCCAGCGGCGCCCGCCACCACGCACCGTCGCGCAGGGCTGAGAAAATGGCGACATCCAGCATCTGTGCGGTCAGGAACGCCAGGCCAGAGCCGAGTGCGATGCGCAGCGTCACTGCAGGATAGGTGAAGCCATCGCCCTCGAGCATGATTTGGGTGCCGATGAGCGAGCAGACCACGCCGGTTGTGAAACCGGCTGCCACCACCTTGCGTGCGGCACCTGCGCCGTAGACGCGGTTCATCACATCGGTGACGAGGAAGGCCACCGGATAGGTGAAGGCGCCCCAGGTCAGCCAGTTTCCGAACAGGAACTGAACCAGGACGTTGGAGGCAACAACGACGGCGGCCATGGCAAGAATGCCGGGAATATTCGTGCGGGTCATGCGCGGGATCCGTTTTTGCGGGGCTGCGAGGGGCAGGCCCGCAGCAGGATTGATCGGCCTCTTTATCCCGGCATTGGCCACCTGGCAAGGATCCGGGGCTGGCCCTGAGGGCGGGAGGCTCCCGCCCGCGCCGGGTGCCTTCGCAGAAGGCGCCCTTGCGGTTGGGCATGGCGCCGCTGCGCGGCGCGGGTGCGGATGTCAGCGGGGCAGGGCGTATTCGACCAGTTCCGTGCGTTGCAGCGACAGGAAATTGTCATCCGACACCATGGTGGCGCGCAGGCCGCCGCTATCGTCGGTCCAGACCGACAACCCTTCCAGATTGTCATGGGTGCCTGGCCCGGTTTGCAGCAAGATGGTTTCATTTGCGGGACCGTCAGGGGTGATGTCCCAGCGGCGCAGCCGGGTGCGAAAGCCGAGCAGGGTCAGGTCGCGTTCCAGCAGGTAGAACCGCCCGGAGGGGCCGAAATCCGCGTCCACCGGCAGAAAGCCACCGCGTGGCGGCAGGCTGAAGGGGCGGGACCAGCGCCGTCCATTCCAGCGCCAGACCGGGATTTGCCCGTCTTTGTCATAGGCACGCTCGGGCAGTGTGTAGAGCCGGCTGCGGGCGTCGATCGCCAGGGTCTCCAGCGACTTGTTGCGGGGCAGCTTGCGGAACGCCTTGGGCCGCGGCAGCACTTTGGCGCGGCCGTCAGGTCGGTGGTAACGGGCCACCCGCGCAGAGCCTTCAAAGGAGATGTAGCGGCTGCCATCCGGGGCGATGGCCAGGCCCTCGCTGTCGCTTGCAAACCCGGTCAATGTCTTGCCGGTTGAGGCGCGCAACCCATGCGCAGTATGCGCAGTCACCCCGGAAATCCGGCCTTGATTGCGCTGGATGCTGGTGGTGACCAAAGTGGCCCTGTCGCTGAGCACCACCATGGCGCGGCCGCCATCGGTGATCTTCAGCGCCGAAAAGCCGCCGAACCAGGGCTGTTTCACGGTCCAGGTGTAACTGCCCAGATACTGCGCCTTGTCTTGCGCCGGCTGCGGACGGCTGGCCGCATAGCCCGCTGCCGCCAGGCCGGCGGCTGCGGCGGCTGCCAGGATCAGTTTGATTGCAGAACAGCGGCGCATTGCTTGGGCAGGTCCGAAAGGGTGTAGTCCCGCCGTGGTTTAGGCTTTGGCGCGTTCGGGTCAACCGGTTTTGGCGGCGGCGGGTTCAGAATGTCGTTGACCCAGCGCTGGGCATCGGCGCAGCCGTCACCGCGCGGCGGCGGGTCCTGATCAACACAGCCGCGGGCGCCGCGCGGGCAGCTGAGCCGCACATGGAAATGATAGTGATGGCCCCACCAGGGCCGGATCTTGCGCAGCCACTTACGGCTGCCCTTCTCGTCGTTGCACATCTGCACCTTGGCGCCGGGAAAGACGAAGATCCGTGCCACCCGCTTGTCCTGCGCCGCGGCTTTCAGGATTTCGTGGTGCGCCTTGGTCCAGCTGCTGTTCACATAGGCGCCTTTGGCCCGGCGCATGGAGATCGAAGAGATGTTTTCGCGTGCGCTGCGGCTGAGGTTCAGCCGGTCGGGCGGGCGCATCCAGATGTCGATGTCCAGGCCGATCTGATGGCTGCGGTGGCCCGACAGCATCGGCCCGCCGCGTGGCTGGCTGATATCCCCGATGTAAAGCCCTTTCCAGCCGCGCTGTTTCGCGGCCACGCGGCTTAGGTCCTTGACGAAATCGATTGCCGCAGGATGGCCCCAGTTGCGGTTGCGGCTGAGCCGCATCGCCTGCCAGGTGGGGCCGGTCTCCGGCAACTGTTCTGCGCCGGCCACGCAGCCCTTGGCATAGGAGCCGAACGGTGCCGGTTTCTGCTGCGAGGCGCTGGGTTTGGCTCCGAACAGCGCCTTGGCGGGGGTTTGCGCGCTTGCCGGGACAGCCAGTCCCGCAACCGCCAGACAGATGGCAAGTAACAGTCTCAACCCTGATCTCCTTCTCCTTGAACCCAGAATAACAGTACCAATCCGATCAGAAACAGGCCGATGACCGGGGTGATCCCCAGCCGGGCGCTGCCGGTGACAGTTGTTGCAACGCCGATCAGCATCGGCGCCAGAAACGCGGTGGCGCGGCCCGAAAGCCCATACAGCCCAAAGCTCTCGGTTGCTTTGGCAGGGTCGGTGTGGCGCACCATCAGTGTACGGCTTGTGGATTGCAGGATGCCGCCGAAGCCGCCGATCAGCACGCCGCAGCCAAAGAACACGGCGTCCGGCAGTGTCGAGCCTGCTGAAAGAGGAATGCCGTAGATTTGTTCGCGGGTCATGCTGACAATGGTCAGGCAGACAAAGCTCAGCACCAAGATAGAGATGATGATCACTGGTTTCGGCCCATGCCTGCGGTCTGCCTTGCCTCCAAGCCAGCAGAACAGGGTGGCTGCCAGGGCGGCCACAATGCCGAAGATGCCGATCAGGGTGATCTCCCAGCCTAGAACCAGCTTGGCATAGACGCCGCCAAATCCGTAAAGCCCATTCAGCGCGTCCCGGTACAGCATGGACGATCCCAGGTAACTTGCCAGGCTTACCCGGTTGCGCAGGTTTTTCACCGATTGAACGACCAGAGCCACCGCTTGCGCCACGGTGCCGCGCTGGCCGGTGGACCGCCCTTCGCGCACCCATAAGAAATAGGGGATCATGAAAACAGCGAACCACAGCGCGGTGAAGGGGCCGACGGCGCGGGTGCCTTCACGTGCCTCTGCATCCAGGCCGAACAGCGGGCTGAGGCCGACGAGCGTTTTGCCGCTGGCCTGCTCCACAAACAGCAGAAGCATGATGAACAAGGCTATCACACCGCCAAGGTAACCGAAGGCAAAGCCCGAGCCGGAGATCTCGCCTGCGTCATCCTTCCCCGTCAGCGACGGAAGCTGCGCGTTGACGAAGATCAGCGCGTATTCCGCGCCGATGAAACCCAGGCCAAAGCTGATCAGCATCCACCACAGGTTGCTGCCTGCAGGATCCATGAACCATAGCCCGCCTGCGCCCAGCACGTACATCAGGGAGAACAGGATGATCCATGGGCGCCGCCGTCCGGAGATATCAGCCAGCGCCCCCATGAACGGTGCGCCAAAGCCGATAATCAGGCCTGTGACCGTCAGGCACAGCGACCAGATGGTCTGGGCTTGGGCCTTGGCGGCCTCGCCCTCCATTCCCTGGCCCAGAAAGTAATCCGCCGCAACAGCCGCAAAGAAGGGGCTGAAGACAAAGGTGACCAGCAGCGTGTGATAGGGCTGGCTGGCCCAGTCAAAGAACCACCATCCCCAGATCCGCTTGCGCGTGGATATCTGCTGCATACCCGGCCTCTTGTTATAGTTGCCTTCAGGTATGGCAGGCGGGCAGGGGCCTAGGCAAGCCCGTCCTGCATCGGCGGCCAGGGCCGGCCGCTGTCCGCTTGGCACCAGTCCTGAATCCAGCCAGGCAGCTCGGGCGAGATATCCCCGCTGTACCCCAGCGCCTCCAGCACCTGTGCAGGCGGCACGATGCCGTTTCTGTCCGTCACCGCAGTGCGCAGCATCACATGGCTGGCGCAGTCGCCGTTCTTCTTCCACATGGATTGCTCGACATAGATGAATTTATCGTCCCAGCCCGCCGTGCGGCTGCGCATCTCGAATTTCTCAAATCCCCGGATACGGCGGCGGTAGCGCACAGAGGATCCCGCCACCGTCAGCCCCCAGCGCTGCTGTCGCAGCGCCTTGATCAGCCCCACCCGCTGCGCCAGCATTGTGCGCCCCAGATCATACAGGGTCATGGTGCGGCCGTTGTTCAGCTCCATCCACATGTCCAGATCCCAGGGCCAGCAGATATGGCTGGACACATGCATGCCGGTGATCTCCAGCCGCTGCATCCGGCTGGCCAGAACAGTATCCTTGATCAGTCGGACAATCGGGTACATCGGCGCGCGCTCCTTGTTCGCATGTGCCCGTGATGCCACCCGTTTACAGCACGTCAACCGCAACCTTGCGGAAGCCTTGCGCATTTCGCCGCGTCTGCTTACCTGTGTGGCTGTTCGAAAGAGGAAAGATAACAGATGGTCTCGCTGTTCCAAATCCTGATGCTGATCCTGGACATTGTCTGGTTCTTCATCATTGCCCATGTGATCATGAGCTGGCTGATCAATTTTCAGGTGCTGAACCTGCACCAGCAGCTGGTGGCGCAGATCTGGTACATGTTGAACCGGATTCTTGAACCGATCTATGCCCCGGTGCGCCGCATCATGCCGAATTTGGGCGGTATCGACCTGGCGCCACTGGCGGTGCTGATCGCCGTCTATGCGCTGCGCATCATCCTGGTGAACAACATCTCGGCGTTCTACTGATCGTTCGCCCGGCGTCATGCCGGGCAGCCCCCGTCCGCCCTTATGGGCGGGCGCTCGGCTTCTGTCTGTCGGCGGATGCTGCCCTCTCTGGCACGCGGACAGCCAGCCAGAAGCGTCGCGCTCCCCCTTGCCGCCCCATGCCTCCTGTGGGATTGTGCCTGCCAAAGAAGAGCAGCACTGACCACGAGGCCCTCCGCTCCCATGACGGATATGACCGCCCTCAGCGGCGCGACCCCTATTCTACGCGAGATCTTCGGTTTTGACGCCTTCCGCCCCGGGCAGGAGGAAATCGTCGACGCCGTGACCGCCGGGGAGAACGTGCTGGCGATCATGCCCACCGGCGGCGGCAAGTCGCTGTGCTTCCAGCTTCCTGCGCTGCTGCGCGATGGCATCACCGTGGTAATCTCTCCCCTCATTGCGCTGATGCGCGATCAGGTCCGCGCTTTGCAGGAGGCCGGCGTTAACGCAGGGGCTCTGACTTCCGGCAATACCGATGAAGAAACCGAAGCGGTCTGGGAAGCGATCGAGGCAGGCCGCCTGAAACTCCTCTATATGGCGCCTGAGCGGCTTGCCTCTGGTGCCGCCATGGGCATGCTGCGCCGCATCGGCGTCAGCCTGATTGCCGTGGATGAGGCCCATTGCGTCAGCCAATGGGGCCACGATTTTCGCCCCGACTACCTGCGCATCGGAGAGCTGCGCCGCGCCTTGGACGTGCCGCTCGCGGCCTTCACAGCCACAGCGGATCAGGAAACGCAGGAAGAAATCGTCCAGAAATTGTTCGACGGCGAAGCCCCCCGCAGCTTCCTGCGCGGCTTTGACCGGCCCAACATTCACCTCGCCTTTGGCGCCAAGGACAGCCCGCGACGTCAGATCCTGGAGTTCGCCGCGGCCCGCAAAGGTCAATCCGGCATCGTCTATTGCGGCACCCGCGCCAAGACGGAGGCCCTGTCTGGCGCCCTGCGCGAGGACGGTCATGCCGCCTGTTTCTATCACGGCGGCATGGACCCCGAGGACCGCCGCATCGTCGAGACGCGTTTCGCGCGCGAGGACGGGCTGATCGTGGTGGCCACGGTCGCCTTTGGCATGGGGATAGACAAGCCAGACATCCGCTGGGTCGCCCATGCGGACCTGCCCAAGTCGATTGAGGCCTATTATCAGGAAATCGGCCGCGCCGGCCGCGACGGAGCACCTGCGGAAACCCTCACCCTGTTCGGCCCCGACGACATCCGCCTGCGCCGCAGCCAGATCGACGAGGGCCTCGCGCCGCCGGAACGCCGCTCGGCAGATCATGCACGCTTGAATTCCCTGCTGGGTCTGGCCGAGGCGCTGCATTGCCGCCGCCAGAAACTGCTGGGCTATTTCGGCGAAGCGGCGGAACCTTGCGGCAATTGCGATCTGTGTGACACGCCTGCGGATGTGTTTGACGGCACCACCGCGGTCAGGAAGGCGCTGTCGGCAGTGCTGCGGACCGAGGAGTGGTTCGGCTCGGGTCATCTGATCGATATTCTGCTGGGGAATGAGACAGACCGGGTGCAGGCGCGCCGCCATGATCAATTGTCGGTTTTCGGCTGCGGCAAAGAATACAGCAAGCGCGAATGGCAGGCGGTGTTCCGGCAGATGATGGGGCACGACCTCTTGCGCCCGGATCCGGAACGCCACGGCGCGCTGCGCTTTACCGAAGCGGCGCAGCCTGTCTTGCGCGGCGAACAGCAGATCAGCTTGCGCAAGGACACCATCCGCAAGGCGGAACGCCGCCCGGCGGTAAAAGCGCTGGTCTCGGAAGAGGACGCGCCGCTTTTGTCGGCCTTGAAGGCCAAGCGCCGGGCGCTGGCAGAGGCGCAGAAAGTGCCGGCTTATGTGATCTTCCCCGACCGCACCCTGATCGAGATGGCGGAGGTGCGCCCGGAAACCCTCGACCAGATGGCCCGTATCAACGGTGTCGGGGCGAAGAAGCTGGAACGCTATGGCGACGATTTCCTGAGCGTGATCACCGGGGCGTCGGAACAAATCCACCCCATGCGCCGCAAACTGGCGGGCCGGGAGGCTGGCTCGGTCTATGACGCGCTGTTGGAAGTGCAGGCGCAGCTGGCGCGCGGGGACTGCGGCACCCTGAAGCCGCTCACCTGCTCGGCCTCGCTACTGGCCAAAGTGGCGCAGCTGCGCGAAGGCGACGCGGCGGGCATCACAAGACTGTTAGGAGAGCGCCGCGCCAAACGTTTCGCCCAGGCGTTTCTGGACGTCCTGCGCGGCGCGGGCTAGGGTCGCGCCAAGAATAGAAGGGGGCAGAACATGCTGGTAGTGACCTCTCCGGCCAAGAAGCTGGACTGGGCAGAGCGAGATCAGGAAATGACCTGGCCGCAATTGCACGACGACGCGGTGGAGCTGGCAGAAGTGGCCCGCACCCAATCGGTAGCGGATCTGATGAAGCTGATGCATATCAGCGAGGATTTGGCCAAGCTGAACCACGCCCGCTTTCAGGATTTTGCCGCCGACCCCCAAACTGACGCCACCCGCCCGGCCGCACTCGCCTTTGCCGGTGATACCTATCAGGGGCTGGAAGCGTCTTCGCTGGACGCCGAGGAGATGGCCTGGGCGCAGGATCACTTTCGCATCCTGTCTGGCCTCTATGGTGTGCTGCGCCCGCTGGATGCAATGCAGCCCTACCGGTTGGAGATGGGGTCACGCCTGCAAAATGCACGCGGCAAGAACCTTTATGCGTTCTGGGGCAGCCGGATTTCCGAAGCACTGAATGCCCAGGCTGCGGCCGTGGGGGCGGAGGTTCTGGTGAATTGTGCCAGTCAGGAATATTTCGGCGCGGTCGATCTGGCGGCGCTGAAGCCGCAGGTGATTACCCCGGTCTTTATGGAAGACAA
This sequence comes from Leisingera sp. S232, assembly GCF_049800895.1. NCBI lineage: Bacteria > Pseudomonadati > Pseudomonadota > Alphaproteobacteria > Rhodobacterales > Roseobacteraceae > Leisingera > Leisingera sp. S232. The sequence continues at coordinate 35,218 of NZ_JBNAFX010000019.1, forward strand.
GAACGGCACCCCCAAAGTGGTGAGTTTCTATGCCAAACGCGCCCGCGGCGCGATGGCCCGGTTTGTCATCCAGAACCGGTTGAGTGACGCTCAAAGTCTTTTGGACTTTGACACCGGCGGCTATGCTTATCAGCCGCAAATGTCGGAACCGGACAAACCTGTCTTTCTGCGCCACGCCTAAGGCAGAGAGCTCCCGCCAGCTCCGCCGCATTCCAAGGAATGCACCGTCACAGTTGGGCCCGGCAGCGCGCGTTTCGCGCTGCCCGGCCCCAGGCCGCCCCGAAGATGCGCCGGCGCCCCCGGGGGGTCTGCGGGCGCGGGAGAGCCTGGAGCGGATTTGGCCGACTGGCGGCCTGTATGCCGCAACTGCTTTGGGGGGGGGTGGCTGCGCTTGCGCCGCAGAGGTGCTTTCAGCAAGCGGGCAGACTTCAGACCGGGCGCGGCAGGGCAGAAAACTCTGGGGCGGTGCGGAATGAACGGGTCCTGAGTTTAGGCCGCCGCCATATGCCCGATAGCGAGCAAAAAAGGTTCAAGGTCCGCCCCCGGCGGCGGCCTGAGCGGGCGGGCTGTCTGGTTCCACTGGCTGAGTGTCGGCAGGCGCGTAGGTGCGGATCTGCTCGTGGATCAGCGCCTTGCGCAGCGGTTTGGTCAGGTAATGGTCCAATCCTGCGGCCAGGATACCGTCGGCATCACCGGCCATGGCGTGGGCTGTCAGTGCTACGATCTGCACATGGCCACCGGCTTCTTCCTCCAGTCTACGGATCTCTCCGGTGGCTTCCTTGCCGTCCATCATTGGCATTGAGATGTCCATGAAGATCAGGTCAGGCTGAAAACTCTTGAAGGCTTCCACGGCCTCCAGCCCGTTGCCGGCGAACTTCAGCTCGATATTCAGCGTCTTCACGATCTTGCTGAACACCAGCTGGTTGGTTTTGTTGTCTTCGGCGGCCAGAACCCGCATCCGGCGCAGACCCGAAGCTGCCGGGGCGGGGGGCAGCACCGGCGTTGCAGGGCCGGGCGCTGGAGGGTCAGCAGGAACTGCCGCGAGCGGTTCGTCGGGAGCCGCGGGCGGTGCGGGTACGGAAGTGGGCGCCTCACTGCCAAGGCGGGCCAGCTGTCTGAACAGTTCATCACGCGGCGCCGGGCTTTGCAGTACGCCGCTGACCAGCTGCCGGACATCGGAGCCGATCACCGTCTGAGGGTTGGAATTCAGGAGCAGCACCGGCACGTTGCCCCAGCCGCCGGACTTTAGATCGCGGGCCAGCTGCAAGCCGTCCAGGCCCGGCAGGCTGTGGCCGCTCAGCACAAGGCTGATGTCTTCTTGCATCGCGGCCAGTGCAGCGCTTGCGGTGCTGGCTGCGGTGACTTGAAGCCCCAGCATCGTCAAATGCTTTTGCAGGATCTCGCAGTTCAGCGGCACATCGTCGACCAGCAGAACATGGCGCAGGCCCTCGGGCAGCTTCTGCAGCGGCTGTTCCGCGGCGCCTGCAACCGGCAGCGGCAGGCGGAACCCGAAACAGGACCCCTTGCCCTCTTCGCTGTCGACCCAGATTTCGCCGCCCATCATCTCGATCAGCCGCTTGGAGATCGCCAGCCCCAGGCCGGTGCCCTCGAATTTGCGGTTGCGCTCGTCCTCAACCTGATTGAATTCGCCGAACACATGCTCCAGCTTCTCGGCGGGAATGCCGATGCCGGTGTCCTCAATGGTGACATGCACGGCGCATTGGCCGTCTTCCTGGGAGGTGATTCCGGTCACCCGCAGGGTCACATGGCCTTCTTTGGTGAATTTCACCGCATTGCCGGTCAGGTTGGTCAGCACCTGCCGGATCCGGCCGGGATCGCCAACAAAGCCCGTCGGCAGGAACAGGTCGTAATCCACCAGCAGCGCCAGGTTTTTGTCGCGTGCGGTGGGTTGCAGCAGCATGACCACCTCATGCAGGCTGCGTTCCAGGTCAAACTCCTGCGGATGCAGCTCCAGCTTGTCGGCCTCGATTTTGGAGTAGTCCAGAACATCATTAATGATGACCAGGAGCGCCTCGCCAGAGTTCTTGATGGTGCTGGCATAAAGCCGCTGCTCATCATCCAATTCGGAGTCATTCAGCAGTTCGGCCATGCCCACCACTCCGTTCATCGGCGTGCGGATCTCGTGGCTCATGTTGGCCAGAAAGGCAGATTTGGCGCGGTTCGCAGCCTCGGCCCGGGCACGGGCGTCCTGCAGTTCCTGCTCATAGCGCACGGTTGAGGTGATATCGAGCGCCAGCGAGACCATATCGCCGCCGTGGCCGCGCTGGTCGATCAGCCGCAGATATCGTTCGTCCCACAGCTGGACCACAAGCGGGTAGGGGGCGGGCGACATCCAGCGCTCACTCATCACTGCGCGCCAGGCGTCCGGCCCCATCTCTCCGGTGTTGATCAGCCCCTCATCGGCCAGCAGCTCCAGAATGCGTTCGTATGTGATGCCGGGGGTCACTTCCTCCAGCCCGTCGAAAATGTTCAGATAGGCGGTGTTGGCGCCGATCAGATGGCCTGCGGCGTCAAAGAAGGCAAATCCGTCCTGAAACGCCTGGATCGAATGCCACAGCCGCCGTTCGGCGGTTTCGATCTTCTCATTGGCGGTGTGAAGGTCGGATTTCACCTTTTCGTTTTCGTCGCGCACAGTGGCGACCTCGGCCTGTGTCTGACCGATCTGCTTGGTCAGCGCCAGCGCGTGGCGGCCCAGCTTGCGGTTGGCAGCGGACAATTCGGCCTGCTTCAGCTCAAGCAGCCGTTCCGCGGCGAGCCGTGCCCGCCGTTCCTCCGCCAGTTTGTCAGCAAGGCTCATCCCTGCAAAACTCCGCAAAACCAAAACACAAATAGGCGCGCAGCAGTTTCTGCGCGCGGGGCAGCTGCGCCGCTCCCCTTTGTTGTTACGCGGAGGAATCTTGCTATGACGTTAAGCCCGTGCCAGCCTGCCCTCAGTATTGGAGGGTGCCATGCCGCGTCTATTCGCTTTTGTTCTTCTGCAATTGTTTGCTTTTTCGTTGTTTCTGCCAGCTGCCTGGGCGCAGCACGCGGTTCCTGAGTTCCGCTATCTTTCTTATGCGGACACGGATTTCTACGGCTCCGATCTGCAGCCGCTGTTTGATACCGATGTTCAGTCTTGCGCCCGGGCCTGTTCAGCGCAGGCAGAGTGCGCAGGCTTTGTATTCAATCAGCGGGCCAATGCGTGTTTCCCTAAATCCGGGCTGGGACAGTCAAGCGCATATGCCGGCGCCTTGTCCGTATTGAAACAGCCTGTGGCCCCCGCGCTGGCAACGGCGGCGGTGGCCCGTGCCGCGCAACTGGATTTCCTGCCGGAGCAGGACCTGGACCGCGCTGCCGGCTTTGCCCGCAGCCTGGGGCTGGACTACCCCCTGACTGCCAATGACCCAGGCGAAGCCCGCGCCGCTGCCCGGTCTCTGCAGCGGAGCGGCGATTCCTTTGGTGCCCTGCGTTGGATGGCCCAGGCAGCAGTCCTGACCGATGAGGCTGCGGACTGGACAGAACTCTCTGGATTTTTGCGGCGTGCCGCCAAGGACAGCAGCAGCCGCAGTCAGCAGCGCCGGTACCGCACGCAGGCACATCATGCGGCGCTCAACGGTTACTTGCGGGCTGCGGCGCCGATGCAGCAGGCAGAGGCACTGGCTGCAGCGGCACAGGCGCAACAGGCATTGGGCCGCGGCCGCGCGATGCTGCCATTGCTGCGACTGGCGCAGGACATCGCGCCTGACGCCGCCCGTGCCGCGCAGCTGGAGGATGCAGTGGCAAAACATGGCTTCCGCGTCACGTCCAGCACAGTCGAGAGCAACAGCGCCGCGCCGCGCATCTGCGCGGAGTTCTCGGAGGATCTGGAACAGGCCGGTACGGATTACGAAAACTATGTGCGCCTGCCCGAGGCCGGTCTGGCCGTCACGGCACAGGGCCGTCAGCTGTGTCTGGACGGGGCGCAGCACGGCAAGCGCTACCGCCTGACACTGCGCCGGGGGTTGCCTGCTGCCAGCGGCGAGCAGCTGATCAAGGATGTGGAGCTGACCCACTATGTGCGTGACCGCGCGCCCAAGGTCCGCTTTCCGGGCCGCGCCTATGTGCTGCCTGCAGGCGGTGCGGCGGCATTGCCGGTCGAGACAGTGAACCTTCGCGAACTGGATCTGCGCCTGCGTCGGGTCAGCAGCCGCAACGTGCTGCGCACCCTGCAGGAGGGCTACTTCGCCAAGCCGCTCTCCCAATGGGAGGATGAGCATTTCGCCGCTGACATTGCCGAGGAAATCTGGACTGGCAATGCCGAAGTCGACACCGCAATCAATCAGGAAATGACCAGTCGTCTACCGCTGGATGAGGCTTTGAAGGGGCAGAAACCGGGTCTTTATGCCCTCACTGCGCGGGTGCCGGGCGCCGATCCTTATGAGAATGCCGGAAGCACCCAGTGGTTCGTCGTGACCGGTCTTGGTCTCAGCACCATGTCCGGCAGCGACGGGCTGCATGTGCAGGTGCAGGCTCTGGCAGATGCCAAGCCGCAGGAAGGTGCCGAGGTCCGCCTGATCTCTTCTGCCAATGAGGTGCTGGCAACCGCAGCCAGCGACGCCAGCGGGTATGTGCATTTTGCCTCCGGCCTCATCCGCGGTTCCGGCGGTGCGGCGCCGGCGCTGATCACTGCGCAGGCGGGGGAGGGCGACTTTACCTTCCTGCCCCTGAACGATGCCGCGTTTGACTTGTCGGACCGCGGCGTTGCCGGCCGCCCTGCGCCGGGACCGGTGGATGTGTTCCTGGCCACCACCCGTGGCGCTTTCCGTGCTGGCGAAACCATGCATGTGACTGCGCTGGCACGGGACAGCAAGGCGCAGGCGGTCAAGGGCCTGCCGCTCACGGCGATTCTTTTGCGCCCCGACGGGGTGGAATACACCCGCCAGACCTCTGCTGCAGATCACCAGGGCGGTCATGTCTTTGCGCTGCCCACCGGCCCCGCCGCCCCGCGCGGGACCTGGCGGATCGAGATCAAAAGCGACCTTAGCGCCCCGGCGCTGGCCAGCCGCCAAATCCTTGTGGAGGATTTTCTGCCCGAGCGCATCGACTTTACCCAGCAGGTCGCCAATGCAGACAGTCTCCGGCCCGGCACCGCCGCCCAGATCGGCCTGCAGGCCGACTATCTGTTCGGGGCGCCCGGCGCGGGCCTGAAGGTGGAAGGCAGCATCCGCCTCACTGCCGCCAGCATATTGGATCAGTGGCCAGGCTTCCGCTTTGGCCGTTATGATGAGCTGTCTTCGGCCCAGACCGAGTATTTCGGCAGCCAGGAAACCGGCGCAGACGGCAGCGCTGTCATTACGGCCAGCCTGCCTGCCGCTGCTCCGGCAGAAGGCAAGCCGCTGCTGGCCACCCTCACCACCCGCGTCACCGATGGCTCTGCCCGCCCGGTTGAGCGCGCGCTGGAGCTGCCGGTCCGCCCGGCAAGCCCGGTCCTTGGCATCAAACCCATGTTTGACGAGGTCGCGGCAGAAGGCTCCGAAGCAGGCTTTGAACTCATCGCCCTGTCACCGGATCTGGCAGCCATGCCGATGCGGGTCAAATGGACCCTGAACCGCGTCCAGACCCGCTATCAGTGGTATCAGCTTTACGGCAACTGGAACTGGGAGCCGGTGACCCGCCGCACCCGCATCGCCACCGGCGAGGCGCAGTTGGGCAGCGATCCCTTGCCGCTGTCGCAGCCTGTCGACTGGGGACGCTATGAACTGGTGGTGGAACGTCTTGACGGCACATATGTCTCTGCGGCTTATGACTTCTACGCCGGCTGGTACGCGCCTGAAGGCAGCTCTGAAACCCCGGCAAAGCTGGAGCTGTCACTGGACCGCGAAAAATACAGCCCCGGCGAAACCGCCCGCCTGCGCATCGTGCCGCAGGCCGCAGGCACCGCGCTGGTCTCTGTGGTCTCCAACCAGCTGATCCACCGCATGGCGGTCGAGGTTCCTGCCGGCGAAACCGTTATCCCACTGGACGTGACACAGGGCTGGGGCAGCGGCGCCTATGTGACCGCAACCGTGATCCAGCCGGTGGCAGGCGACCGGGGCCGCACCCCGCTGCGCGCACTGGGGCTGGCCCATGCCAGCGTCACTCAGTCCGGCCAGCAGCTTGAGGTTGCGATTGATGTTCCCGAAGTGGTCCGCCCGCGCGGCACCCAAACCGCCAAAATCCGCGTGGATGGCGCCGCACAGGGTGAGGAAATCTGGCTCACCGTCGCTGCTGTCGATCTCGGCATCCTCAACCTCACCGGTTTCACCAGCCCCGACCCCAGCGCGCATTACTATGGCCAGCGCCGTCTGGGCATGGAGCTGCGCGACGTTTACGGCCGTCTGATCGATCCGGGCAATGGCGCCATGGGCCGTATCCGCTCTGGCGGTGATGCGGACAGCGGCATGAAAATGCAATCGCCGCCGCCCACTCAGGATCTTGTGGCGCTGTTTTCCGGCCCTTTGCAGGTTGACGCAAACGGAGAGGCCGCATTCCCGATGACGCTCCCCGCTTTCAACGGCACTGTGCGGCTGATGGCCGTTGCCTGGTCGGGCCAGGCCGTAGGCCAGGCCGAAGCCGACATGCTGGTGCGCGACCCGGTGGTGGTCACTGCCACCCTGCCACGCTTCCTGGCGCCGGGTGATCAAAGCCGTGCCCGCATCGAAATCGTGCATGCCGACGGCTCTGCCGGAGACATGCAGCTGACGGCCGCCACCGCAGGCGGTCTGACACTGGGCAGCTTGCCTGCTTCCGTCACATTGGCGGAGCAGGGCAAGGCAGTGCTGGAATTGCCTCTTACAGCTCAAACTGTCGGCGACCATGAGCTGACCCTCACCCTCACCACGCCCGACGGGCAGGAGCTGCGGCAAAACTTGCGGATGCCGGTGCGCGCCAATGATCCGGTGACGTCCCAGACGCGCCGCTTCACCTTGGCGGCCGGCGACACCTTCCTGTTCAGCAAGGACGTCTTTACCGGCCTGCTCCCCGGCACTGCCCGTGCCACCATCTCCTCTGGCCCGCTGGCGAAATTCGACGTGCCGGGCCTCTTGGCAGAGCTGGACCAATACCCCTACGGCTGCACCGAACAGGTGACCTCCAAGGCGCTGCCGCTCCTGTATCTCAGCAGTGTCGCCCAAGCTGCAGGGCTGGGCAACGGCCCGGCAGTGGATGCCCGTATCAATGCTGCAATCCGCAAGGTGTTGACCCGGCAGGCCCCCTCGGGTGCCTTCGGTCTCTGGCGGGCGGACAGCGGCGAGTTCTGGCTGGATGCCTATGCCAGCGATTTCCTCAGCCGCGCCCGCGCGCAAGGCTATCAGGTGCCGCAGCAGGCCTTTGCCCAGGCGATGGACAACCTGCGCAACCGCATCAACTATGCCCCTGATTTCGACATCGGCGGCGAGGAGATCGCCTATGCCCTGCTGGTGCTGGCGCGCGAAGGCGCCGCCCAGATGGGCGACCTGCGCTATTATGCCGACGTCAAGGGCGAAGGTTTTGCCACCCCCCTTGCCGCTGCCCAGCTGGGCGCTGCCCTTGCGGCCTATGGCGACCAGCGCCGCGCTGACCGGATGTTTGCCCGCGCCGCGCAGATGATCACCTCTGAGACGCAGGGCGAGGCCCGCCTCTGGCGCGCGGATTTTGGCACCCGCCTGCGTGACACCGCAGGCGTTCTGGCGCTGGCAGCGGAAGCGGGGTCCGAGGCCGTGGACCGTACCAGCCTGTCGGCGCGGCTCTCGCAAGTGTCCGGCTCCCGCTCCACCCAAGAGTCCGCCTGGACCCTGATGGCCGCTCATGCGCTGGCGCAGAACCCGGAAGACTCAGGTCTGCTTGTCAATGGCCAGCCCGTCCAGGGGCCGTTTGTCCAGGCGGCTGACGGTCGGGACATGCCGGAAATCGCCCTGACCGCTGCCAATGGCCGGACTGCTGAGATCACCCTCACCACGCTTGGCGTGCCCGAGGTTCCGCCGGCCGCGGGCGGCTTTGGTTACACCATTGAACGCAGCTACTTCACGCTGGAAGGCCAGCCACTGGAGGTCCAGTCTGTGCAGGCGGGCGCACGTTTTGTCGCGGTCCTGCGGGTGAAACCACATGAAAAGACCGGCGCCCGGCTGATGGTCAACGACCCGCTGCCTGCAGGGTTTGAGATCGACAACCCCAACCTCCTGCGGTCGGGCGACCTGCGCGATCTCGACTGGCTGAACCCGGCTGAGGCCGAACACGCGGAATTCCGCAGCGACCGCTTTCTGGCAGCAGTGAATATGCGCGATGCCTCGCAGGTGACGCTGGCCTATGTGGTCCGCGCGGTGACGCCCGGCGTGTTCCACCATCCGGCAGCCTCGGTTGAGGACATGTACCGTCCGGCCTACCGCGCCCGCACCAGCACGGGGCGCGTGGCAGTCAGGTGAAACGCTGGCTGACCAAAGCTAAGGGCAGCGCCCGAACCTGGGTGGGTGCAAAGCGCCCTCCCATGGGGAGGGTCGGGCGCTGCGCGGCCTATCGGCCAGGCAGGAAGTGGAAACGAAGCGCTTTGGCCCTAGCGGTCCTGATTGCGGTGACATTCGCAATTTATCGCGCCTTCGACGTTTGGATCGACCGCACAGATCTCCCGCTCACCCTCACGGAAACCTCCACCGAAGTCCTTGATCGCAATGGTAAGCTCTTGCGTGCCTACCCTGTGGGCAACGGCCTCTGGCGCCTCGCCGTCCAGCCCGCCGACGTCGATCCGCGCTTCCTGCAGATGCTCTTGCGCTACGAGGACAAACGTTTCCGCTCCCATGCCGGCGTCGATCCCATCGCCCTCCTGCGCGCTGTGGGTCAGGCGCTGTGGCATGGTCGGGCGGTGTCCGGCGGCTCCACTCTCACCATGCAGGTGGCGCGCCTGTTGGAGGACGGCACCACTGGCCGCTGGGCCGGCAAGCTGCGCCAGATGCGGGTGGCACTGGCGCTGGAACGCCGCCTCAGCAAGGAGGAAATCCTCACCCTCTACCTGACCCACGCCCCCTATGGTGGCGCGGCTGAGGGCATTCGCGCGGCCGCTTACAGCTGGTTCGGCAAGGAACCGAGACGCTTGACCCCGGCAGAGGCCGCTTTGCTGGTTGCCCTGCCGCAATCCCCCGAACGCCGCCGTCCCGACCGTTTCCCGCAGGCGGCCAATGAGAGCCGCAACCGTGTGCTGGCCCGGATGCTACGTCAGGGCCTTCTGAGCGAAGAACAGGCAGAGGCAGCCCGCCGCACTCCGCTGCCGCACCGCATGGCCGCCTTCCCGCGGCTTGCACCACATCTGGCGGACCGGGTCACGGCACAGCACCCCGGCAAACGCCAGCTGCAGCTGACACTTGACGGCGCTGTGCAATCCCGGATGCAGCAGCTTCTGGCCGGGGCCGCCCGTCGTACCGGCCCGCATCTTTCCGCCGCGCTCATCGCCGCCGATCACCAGTCCGGTGAGGTGCTGGCAATGGTCGGCTCCCCCGGGTATTCCAATGCAGAACGGCGCGGCTTTGTCGACATGACCCAGGCCATCCGGTCGCCTGGTTCCACCCTGAAGCCACTGATTTATGGCCTTGCCTTTGATCAGGGGCTGGCACATCCGGAAACCCTGATCCACGACGGTCCGGTCAACTTCGCAGGCTACGCACCGCAGAATTTCGACGGTGAATTCCGCGGCGACATAACAATGCGCGAGGCGCTGCAGCTTTCGCTCAACATCCCGGTGGTGAAGCTGACGCAGGAGCTTGGCCCGGCGCGTGTGATGGCCTCCCTGCGTGCCAGCGGAGCCAGCCCGGACCTGCCCGGTGGCGCGCCGGGGTTGGCGCTGTCGCTCGGCGGTCTTGGTATCAATCTGCAGGACATGGTGCAGCTTTATGCTGGGCTGGCGGCGGGCGGGCAGGGGCCGGAACTGCGCATGATACAAGCGGAGGCGCCTGCGCCTGCCGGCCGCCTTACCTCAGCCGAGGCCGCGTGGCAGGTCGCAGATGTTCTGCGCGGACTGCCGGTGCCTTCTGGCGCGCGGGCGGGGACCATTGCCTATAAAACCGGCACGTCCTACGGCCACCGCGATGCCTGGGCTATCGGCTGGGACGGGCGCCATGTGATCGGGGTCTGGATGGGCCGCGCCGACGGCACGCCGGTGCCCGGCATCTTTGGCGGCGATCTGGCCGCACCGGTGCTGTTTGAGGCCTTCGGCCGCCTGAAACCCGCCCTGGACCCGTTGCCGCCGCCGCCGCCCGCCACGCTCATCGTTAGCTCCGCCGAATTGCCTCCGCCCTTGCAGCGCTTCCGCCCCCGCGACGCGGCCTTCTCGGATACTGCGGGCGCGCCAGAGCTGATCTTTCCGCCCGACGGCGCCCGGTTGGCGCTGGCAGGCGCCGCCCTGACGCTGAAACTGCGCGGAGGCACTGCGCCCTTCCTGGTGATGGCCAATGGCCTGCCGGTTCTCATCGACCAGCGGCGGCGTGAGTTCTCGCTGCCCAGCCCTGGCCCTGGCTTCTCCTCGCTGGTGGTTGTCGATGGCATGGGACGCTCTGACCGGGTGAACCTGCGGATAGATTGATCCCGGCGCAAACGCTGTTACCCGGCAGCAGCACAGAGGACACGCACTGTTCTCAGGCCAAACGTGCCACTGCGCATAAACGCTTTGGCGCCGTGGAGCCGGTGCAAGGTCTGCCGTTCCGGAGTAAGATGCTCGAAGATGGCGCCTTGCTGGATATGGCTTGGGGCACACTCCAGATGGTGGAGACCGATTGGGTGCTGATGGTCGCGGCTGAAAGCATCACCACCGCCGCCACGCCAAAGAAGGCGTGGTTCATATCTCAGCCAACCGCCCAATCTTTGCCCCCGGATCTGACACTTGCCAAGGGCCAGCCCTGCAGCGCAGAGACCATCGCTGCAATGGATATCGGCATGCGGCGGACGGAGAGCTGGTTCAGGCCCGGATCCCAATGTGCTGGGCAACCCGGTCAATGCGGTCCTGTGGTTTCGTTCCAAAGGTTTGGAGTTTAAACCGGGCGCCCTGATCTTGGTCAGGGACTTTGGTCTTCTGTTCCAGTCGCGGGCAGGCAAGGGCGGGGGCTGCGTGACTTACGAAGGGCTGCCCGGAGCTCCGGCGGTTCCGCTGGTCTTCAAGGAATTTTCCACAGCCGCCTAGTTAAGGTGTTTCGCTTCGGGCTTTGCCCGAAGCGACCCGCGGCGCGCCGGGGGGGCGGGGGGGGGGGCCACCCCCAACGCGGTGGCGGACAGGCCCCGGCGG